>JAGDWR010000035.1:19347-21640 GCA_023269865.1 Candidatus Methanodesulfokora sp. | reverse complement strand
TGATCGATTAGGAGATAGGGTGAATAGCAGATCCATCCCTCAAGCCTGAAATAGAGGTTTGCAGCGCCTTTTCCCTCCATTATCTTCCTGCCTCCGATAATGCTCCAATTTATCCCACCAGAAGACCTTATTTCAACTAAATCCCCTTGATTCAACACATCTCCTATCGTAACGCTGCTGAGGGACACGTTTCTCACTGTGACCTCGCTCTTCATCTCACACTTGTCTCCTTGAGAAAATACAGCAGCATAAAGCCTGATGGATCCACTTGAAGGGGATTTTAATGATATTTTATATATTCCTCTGGCCTTGAATGTGTAAACAAGTCCCCCAAAGTTTGCATATCCAACAACATCCCTAGGATATCCCTCGGGAGAGACAAAAATCATCTTCACATAGAAAGTGGTGTTAGGAGGAACCACAGTAGCTTGGGGCACGATTTTACATATAAGGCCTGAAGCTCCTGGGTAGAACATTCCTGACATCATCCTCCTGTTTAGGTATCCATACGACCAATTCTGTTGCACTATCATGATCTTTAAGCCGAAAGCAAGCGAAAATTTCCTGATATTCTCCTCTGGATCAGCTCCTGCATAGCTCTGGCTGAGTATATTCTTGACGGACATGAGAGCAATTCTATACTTATTTAAATCCTGTTTTTGATAACTTATGCTAAATATAAATATCGTAGAAAGCAGAAGAATCATCATTACCCCAGCTAAGAGTTCGTCCACTGAAATGCACCTCTGAGAGCTCCTATCTCACTGAAATTTCCTGTTATTTTCATCCAGGTTATCTTTGAAATACTGGCTTCCACAGTAGTCATAATATTTTTATTTAAATATATAGTTATATTATTTCCAAAAATTAACTGAATTTCGTTCACTTTTTCCGCTGGAATCAACGAGGACCATCCCCTTCCCGAGACAACAACCTCATTTGTATTGTAGGAAACATTTAATTCATTAGTTTGAAGAAGTATAGGTCCGTTGAATTTCAAGAAGAGCGTGCTACCGCTCTCAATATCGACCAAGAAGGTATCATTTACCTTTTTTGCATTGCAGCTCCTCTGCCTAGTTATCCAGAAGATCGGTTCTCTGGCAGGAGTTCCAACCCAAATTACTACTTTTGTCAAGTTTCCATTCCAAAGCAAAATTTCCTCCTTCTCTGCATCCCTGAGAAGGGATGATCCTGAGCTGTGAATTTTAACCCAGTTGTTGTTATCCACAAATGTATCCACATGAACGAGTTTGTTGAACAAACCTAGCTCGCATGAGATGCCGTAACTGCTCAAATCCCGATCTATCTTTGGCATTGTAACTATGTAATGCCGATTTCCAGTCTCAACTAAGTTTATTACATACATATTAATAAAAAATGCCAGAAGAATAACGGATATGGAAACCAGATACAATGCTGTCCTCATAAACTCACCAGAATGTTATTTTCCATCCATTGGAGAAATTCACTGTCATTTTGGCTCTATCTGATATTATTCCTCTCACATCAAACCTATATCTGCCTGAGAAGAGGAAGGCCAGTTTACCATTATAATTATATGTTGATACATTAAAACCACTGCAGCTATATATGGTGCCGAGCTCCCTGTATCCTAAGCTGCTGATTATGATCATCTTATTTGCCTGAGAGGATATCTGCACTGGGACGCCAAAGTTCACGTTTTCATGCAAAACCGAGCCATTGCCCATCATCAGGGCTTTATTCAAGGAATCGGAAAGCCTCATTATCTCAGATAGAAGCATCTCATACCTATTTTTTTCAATCCTCTCGTTAGAATAAGCCATAAGTGATGGCAGAGATAGGGATAGCACTATAACACCGGCCAGAAGGAGAAGCTGCTCCGAGAGCACAGAGTCCATCACTCAATCCCCCACATGACCAAGGATGCAGAAATCCATATTAAAACAAGAAATATTGATAGAAATAGCTCTGATGCATTGAAATCGCTGTAAGAAAAGAACAGCTTAGTTAGGTACCTCAGAGGAACGACCAGCAGGTTTGAAATCGATGCTATGGCTATTATCTTGGAGGACTTTCTCATACAATCCCCCTAGGGATTTATTGTGTAGGACGCGGAAACTCCTCCTGGCCCGCTCACCATTACGCTTGCTGGTCCTTTGTCAAGGTAAAGCGGGGTTGAGCTAACTCCTATCTTCAACACCTCATCCGGCTTTAAGGAGCCAGATATAGATAAGGAGGTCACAGAGGGGGATACTCTGCTTCCATCAGCTCTTTTTATGCTGACTATCCAGTTGTTTTTGTCGCCTACAGA
>JAGDWR010000035.1:10977-19247 GCA_023269865.1 Candidatus Methanodesulfokora sp. | reverse complement strand
TCCTATGTTCTGCACTATAACGCTAGCGATATTATCCCCCTGTACCTCAACCCCCACTATCTTTATCATAGTCTTAGGCATTATGCCTGCTACAGCACCAGACATCTCAGCTACTTTTCCCTGTCCCCAGAAGTAGAGCCCAGCCACCATGGTGAGACCAACCAGGATCAGACCAACCTCAACAAACACTGTTCTCATGCCCACACCAGCCTGATCGACAGGCCATAGATATGTCGGAGAAAAGAGGATAAATTGGCGGAAACTATTTTCTCCTGAATAGATCTTTTATGTGCCTGAATATCGATAGATCTATTTCAGCTACTTCTTGTCCCTCTATAATGCTGAGGGCTGTCTTTATCCTCTCAGGTCCAGCTTTTATCACCGATCTAGCACTTCTTTCTATTACCTCTGCTATTTTTGCTATTGATTTGGCCTCCTCGCTTTCAGGATACAGATCCACAAGAGGAGCTCCTTTTTCGTATGCATCCACAAATTTATCACTGTACTTGACTGGTATGACATTTCCTTCTATTGTAAGAATCTTCCTTGCTCTTTCCATCAAATTATAATTTTCTTCTCTCACCTTGTTCAGCACAACTAGGTTAACGGGGACATTCGAGAGATAAGCCATGTTTGCAAGTCTTATAGCATTTGCTATGCTCGCCTCATTCGGCTCAACAACAGGGACAAAACTATCGCATGATGAGAAAACCATTAGATAATCCAGCGCCGAAGATAGGCCTCCTGATCCAGGACAGTCTATGATTACTCTTCCATATCTCTTGTACTCTGATATCAATTTCGAGAATAAGGCAGCGGATTTCTTTAGTTCTTTTACCTCCACTTTTCCGTGCCCTGCCGGCACAAAAAATAGGTTCTTTATGCTGCTCTCATAAGCTATCTCCAAGGGCCTTGCCTTTCCTCTGAAGTATTCCCTTATTGTTGCTATTTCTCCCTTATATATGTGATCAGCAACTCTCTTATCCCATAGATAAACTGCGCTCTGTCTTCCCATGTCCATCCCTATGAAGAAGACTCTTCTTCCCTCCCTAGCCATCTTAACTGCCACATTAAAGCTTATGGTTGTCTTTCCCGTTCCTCCTCCCTGAAGACCGAATGCAATACACAATTTACATCACCTCATGTCATTCTCATTTTCCTCTCAAACACTCTTTCAGGAATTCTAGGCCCAGAATACCCGACAGATGCTCTCTCCGCAATTCTAGAGGACACCCCTGTGGGAGAGATTAATGGGTTGGGTGATCTCGGATGTGATGAGAGTGAAGGCGATGGCGAGGATCCCCCTCCACTGGAGCCACATGCTCCAAAACTTCTGCTGGCACTAGCACTGGTTCTGCCCGATCCAGATGCATGAGCATAATGGCAGGCATCTCCATCAAAACCTCCAACAGACAGAGCTCCACATCCAACCACTGGACTGGAGTGGCTGCTCCAGCATCTTCCATCCACGCAGAGCTCCACATTCCATATCTGCTCTAGATAGTATGTGACAGTGACTGTATAACCCCTATATCTGTCTCCTGATATGCTTAAGGCAAAAGTGGGACAGCTTGAGCTCGATTTTCCGCTGCCTTCATTGCTATCTGAAAATGATGCCTCTGCCTGAAACTTTTTTCCATATTTATCATATACTATAAACATGAATAAATAAGATCCCTCTTTCTGCGGAACATAATGGTATGTTTTATTTATTTTCGTGTAATTTCCAGCACCCTCCTCCAAAAAGACCTTGCCAGAGGGGGTCAGAAGAACAGCTTGATATGAAGTTATGACATCATAAAAAGCTGAGGCAGATCCAATAAGTGTAACCTTATCCCCACTCCTCACCTTATCCGGATCTGCCCTAGCAGAAACTGATACAGCCATGGCCAAAAAAGTGACATCCGATCTGACTTCCTCCTTTCCATCCGATAGTATTGTTACAATAGTGTAATTTCCGAAGCACAATGGTTTTATCCCCATCTCAGCGCTAACTTCGTATTCTCCAGTCCAGCAGCCCAGCTGAACGCAGTCAGAGCAATTGAATTTTATATGAGCACATTTATCATTAGGAACAGCAACTTTTATGCTCCTGGAGGAAGAGCTATCTGGAGGCATCGGGACGGGTGCTATAGGAGGGCGAGGGATATTTCTATAGGAGGAAAGAGGACAGGATGAAGGAAGTAGGAGAAAAGCCTTCATCTCAACCCCTTTTCTGCATGAGGATATCCCTAATGCCCTGTAGCTCACATTCTCTCCAACATAAGTTATTCTTGGCTCTACATCTGCCTGAAGAAATAGGCAACTGCTACTATTTCTTGATGGCAGACAGGCTGAGATGAAGGAATCTCCCTGACTTAAATTGAAGCATGATCCATCCCTTGCCAAGTTAAATCCATGCATTATGACCTCCTTTTTTATCTCCTCCCACGGAACTCCTCTTTCCATATCCCTTTTCACTAGATTGAGCTCGCTGAATAGCTCATCTTTACTCACGTAAACTGGCGTTATGTCGACAAAGCTTGACAAAAGTAGGAGCAAAACTGCTCCTAGAGATAATATGAAGATGCTTCTCATCACTAAAGCTGTAACTAAGCTATAATCTTGAGGATCTGCGAAAATTTACCTGAAAGTTTCAGGATCTGACCTTCTCCCCGCCCTTTAGGGCGAGGCTTGTCCTTTATTATAACATATAACAGTGAAATAATCGTCAGAAAACATCCCTTGGCCTAGACAGATATAGCGGCCTAAAATAAGCGCATCTCTCCGGCTCTATCTTCAGCTCATCCGGATTAAAATGTCCAAGTTCAACCGGAGCTCCTCTTATGAGAACAAAAGGCACTAAATCATCTCCCTCTCCCATGAAGATATGTGCTGTTGTAGCAAGAGCATCAGCTAAGTTCATCACTGTCATCAGTATCTTCTTTCCATATATATCCCTCTTTCCTCTGAAATCCCTTATTCCTCTGAATCCAGAAATTCCTAAGGCAAAACCAGTTGTGCCCATCCTGAGAGGTGAAAGCCTGCTGTCCACTATTATGACCCCCACTTTCTTTCCCGTTCTTTTCTCTATTTCCACTCTTATTCTTTCAGCCTCTTTATTTGGATCATCTGGCCATAGTGCTGCATGACCTTTCGGGGCATTTTTGTGGTCTATTCCGGCATTTGCCACCAATATTCCATCCTTTAGGGTCAGGATGGTTCTATAAGCTGTGCCAAAGACTTTATCTGCATTCCTCAGGACAAGCTCCACAAATCCTGGCTCAAGTCCAGACTCTTTTGCAAGCTCAATAGCCTTCTCTGATGGCTTTATATCCTCATATCTCACAAATCTTCCCTGAGCAGCTGCTATAGCTTTATCCGCTATTGCCACTATGTCCCCATCTTCAACTTTACATCTGGAGAGAAGTATCGTTACTATATCATCCCCTTTTGATATCACTGGAGATTTTATCGGAATTACCTCCAACTGCCCACCTTCTCCAGGGACCACAAGCGAGCAAGTAGGACCATCTTGTATTTAAGCACGATTATTTCCACTAATTAATGGACATCCCATCTCTCTTGCCATATCTATAAGCTTTTTTGCTATCTCAAGTTTTTTCCTCTTCCTTCTTATGTTCTTTCCAGCCAGTACATCGTATTCCGTCACAGAGTTAAAATCCATTCCAATTAAGATGACCGATCTTGCTCCAGCCATCATGGATATGAAGACAGCTCTATCTCCATCTGTAAATCCCCCGAAATTGTGAACTTTCCCCTTGGGCTCAACTTGCGTTGTGGCCACCAGCTCCTCCATGAAGGGAACAAACATCTTAAGCTTGTCCATGTTATCCCCATGAGCGTGCACCACTTTTAGCGATCTCATCTTAATTATCTCGGGAGGTCCATCCAGATCCGTAACTATCAGATCTGGCTCCTTTCCAGTGACCCTCTTGTAAACAGATGCCGCAGCATCTGCTGCTATTACTATGCCATCTATTTTTTCTAAATGCTCGGGAAGAGAAGGCCCGTTTCCAAGCACATTAACCCTCTCCCCCTTTATGAGGAGCTCTAGCTCCTCTACTTTGTCCTCTTTCTCTGCCATAAGCTTGCCCATCAGAGCAGTAGCCTTTCTATCAGCCTCTATATCTAGGCCAAGTTCAGCAGCTATGCTCATATACACGGGCATCCATATGCCTAAATCTATCTCCCTCACATACTCTAGAGGAAGGGAGGTAAGAAAAATGTTTCTGAAGGCTGATCTCTCAGGAGTAAAAGTCGGAATAGGAGAACCTGTGAAGGTAATAGGAGCAATAAATTTGAGTCCTGAGTCTTTTTACAAAGATTCTGTTGTAAAAAACCCAGAAGAAGCCCTTAGAATAGCTGAAAAGATGGTTGAACAGGGGGCCTCAATAATAGATGTAGGAGGGATGAGCACAGCTCCATATCTGAACACTTATGTGAGTGCTGAGGAGGAGATAAGAAGAGTTGTTCCCGCCATAAGTAAAATAAGAGAACTGGGAGTTCCAATATCGATAGATACAAAGAGATACGAAGTTGCAGCGAGAGCAGTGGAAGCTGGAGCTTCCATAGTAAATGATGTCTCAGGACTGTCGGACAGAAGAATGGTTGATCTGGTATCATCAATGGATCTCTCCCTTATAATGGGGGCTTTTGGCAAGCCAAAAAGCTCTGATCCATTGAAGGAGATAAGAAGATTCATATTAGAAGGGCTGGAAAGAGCTTCTGGGATAAGAGAGGAGAGGATTGTAGTTGATCCCCTGATAGGATTCTTCAGAGAACAGGATAAGCCTTGGTACATCTGGGATTCTGAAGTGCTGAGAAGGTTGAGCAGTTTGCTGATAATGGGCAGGCCTATTTGCATAGGGGTTTCAAGAAAGTCCTTCATAGGGAAAATAGCTGGAGAGGATGATCCTAGGAGGAGGCTTCCTGGAAGCATAGCAGCTGCTGCAATAGCTGTTTATAATGGAGCTAGTGTAGTGAGAACTCATGATGTCTGGGAGACCGTTCAAGCAGTGAGGATAGCTGAGTTCATGAGAAGAGAGATAGAAGTTTACAAAGATGATATAGAGGCCTATCTCATGCCTATTGACATGAAAGAAGGGGACTTTGAGGACCTGTATTTGAGAATAGGGGCGCATCCATATGGAGCCAAGGAGATAGCCTCTAAGTCTGAGATAAAGGTGATATATATTAGAGAAGTCAGCAACCCAGTTGCAATAGTGATAAAACAGGAAATGCTTGCCTCGGGTGGAGATGCAGCAGTTCCATCCAGCACCATAGTCTTCGGGCAGGAGAAGGTGGATCTTGTCATAGTGGGAAGTGTGAAACAATTGAGGAGGCTCATTGATAAGCTGGAGCTCAATGCAAGAGAAGGAAAAAGCTTATCAAGAGAGTTCTTATCCGTTAAAGAGGCCATATCAAACCTGATAGCAAGGTGATATCATGGTCTTTATAGATAGCGATGGAAAGTTACATCATATAAGGGTTGGAAGAGGAGATCTCCCTTCAAGAGTTCTTCTGCCTGGATCAAGAAGCAGAGTTAAGTTAATACAGAGATTTCTGGATAATTCAAAGATTTTAGCTGATGAAAGACAGCTTGTTGTTGTCGGTTCATATAGGGGGGTGGATGTAGCAGCTGTTGATACGGGAATGGGCCCAAGCTCAGCAGCAATTGTGGTCAGGGAGGTTATAGAAGCAGTAGATTATAAAAACGGATATGCTGTCCTGATAAGACCCGGAACCTGTGGGAGCTTGCAACAGGGAGTTATTGCGGGGGATCTGGTGATATCCACAGGAGTAATAGCACAAGAGTGTGTCTCAAGGAAGATAATTGGGGAGGGATTTCCTCTTGTCCCAGATCCGGAGGTAGTAGATGCCCTGAGAAATGCCTGCTTGGAGCTAGGAGTCAGATTTCACATGGGTTTAACTCACTCCAAGGATGCCCTTTATGAGGTTGAGGAGCCAGAGACATCGATAAATCCTGATGAAGCTAAAAAGAACTTGGAATACCTCAAAAGGATCGGTGTTTTGTGCACTGAGATGGAGCTTTCAGTAATTCTTGCACTAGCATCAAGGTACAACCTCTCTGGAAGGAAGATAAAAGCTGGAGGAATATTCCTTGTGATATCAGACGGTGTTGAAAAGGAGGATGTTCTTGTTGAAGTGGCATTAAGAGCTCTTGTCTCTCTCTAGCTCTCTTCTCAGATCAGCTACAAAAGCAGACCTTTCAGCATATATATCATGCTTATGGATGCTTTCTAAGCTTCTAACCGAGGAGAAGACATAAGCATCATCTGGTATCCATGAAAATCTCTCCAGGAGCAAAAATAACATATCCCTTACAACATCTTCAGCAAATTTTGGATTACAAATGGAATCAATCACAAGAGAGACCTCTTCAGGCCTCTTTGTCAGAGTTCTCGTGGGGGAGCTCATGGATTCCTCCACTATCTCTGCCATCTCCCTGTGATTTATGTGATCCTCCTTAAGAGTTACATCAAGCGTCCCGATGCTTCTCTGCGTATGAGTGGCAATTATTGATGCATTTTCGCTTATATCTGCAAGATATGTCCTTATGAGCTCTTGTGTACAGGGACATGCTGTTGTTCCAATTAGTTCAACTCTAGTTCTGTTCCTTCTTTCTCCTCTTCTGGACAAAGAGGATGAGATTATAGTTTTGTAGCTTCCGAATGCATTTGTTTCATTTTTGGGAATATCCACTTCCACCGATACCTCAACAAAATCAGAGTATGGGATGGCCTCCAGAAGCTCTTTAGTGGAAAGCAGGACAAATTCCTCCGGAGATCCTGCTGAAGTAGCCGTTTTATATATCACATAATTCTGCCTGCTGAGATCAATCCCCCTTCTGCTACCGGGCAAGTTGGCATAGACATTGACATTTCCCAGCAGAACGAACTCATCAACTTTTATCGGAACTTTCAGCCCAATGCCTCCTACTTTATCTAGGTTGAAACAATGTCTTGGTCTATCGGAGTGAATATCCCTTGCTCTCTCTATCAGACTGGTGGGGAACTTCATATTCGCATCAAGTTAGAGCAGGCTATAAAGCTTCTGTCATGATTAAATATTCAAAGTGCTTTTGAATTGGGTATGGAGAGGGAGAAGGAAGAGGGAAATATAGAGTATAAGCTTGTGATAAAACCTAACTCAGAGGAGAGACTGGAGGAACTAGCTACTCAACTTATGTACAGGATAAACGAGGGTGGAGGAGAGGCTTTTTATGAGCTTGGAGTGAGCGATGATGGCCAGTTAGTTGGGCTGAGCGAGGAGGAGGCAAGAGAATCCTTCAAGGCAATGGATAGAATATGCGAAATGATAGGCGCTACTTATATAGTAGTGAGAAAGGAGAAGGGAAAAAAGGGAGATGTTTACGAGCTTTTGGTCAGAAGAAGTAGGGATGTCCCACCTATAATGATGAACTTAGTCCTGCTCGGCAATGTTGATGCTGGAAAGTCCACTCTGAAGGGAGTTTTGGTCACGGGAAAACTCGATGATGGGAATGGCTCAGCTATGAGCGCTGTTGCAAGATATCCGCATGAACTTAAGATGAGAAGGAGCAGCTCTGTCTCAATTCATATTCTAGGTTTTGATAACAAGGGAAATTGTGTCAATGATTCGACACCATACAACGAGCCGGAGATCTACATGAGATCCTCTAAGCTTGTAAACTTAGTGGATCTAGCTGGCCACTTCAGATATCTCAAGACGACCTTAAGGGGGGTTTTGGGAAGCCTGCCTGATTATGCTCTGCTTGTTGTTGGAGCTAATGCGGGGATAATTGGCAGCTTTAAGGAGCATTTGGGCATAGCCATAGCTTTAAACATCCCTGTAGTTGTTGTCATGACGAAGATAGATGCGACACCAAAGGAGATAGCTATGAAAAACCTGAGAGATGTGATAAAAATTCTCAAGCTTCCTGGGATAAACAGAATTCCTCTCATAGTGAAAGAGCTCAATGATGCAGCTGTTGCAGCAAGATACATGAGCCATGGAAAGATAGTTCCGATATTCCTTGTATCCAATGTGACAGGCCAGGGCCTGGGCCTTCTGAAGTCATTTCTCAACATGCTACCTCCGAGGGTCGCATGGAAGGAAAGGGCAAAGAAGAGCTTCCTCTGCTATATAGATCAAAAGTATATTATACCAGGAGCAGGTCTTGTTGTAGCTGGACTTGTCGAGTATGGATCAGTATCTGAGGGAGAACAGGTCCTCTTAGGGCCCTTCGATGATGGAAGCTTCAGGGC
>JAGDWR010000035.1:8237-10877 GCA_023269865.1 Candidatus Methanodesulfokora sp. | reverse complement strand
ATTCATACAATAAGGCAGACATCTAGATTAATAAAATCAAACAAGGAATATATGAGAACAGGGGATTCCGGTGAAGTGGTCTTCAAGTTCCTCCACAGGCCTGAGTACGTGCTTAAGGGCGATGTTTTCATATTCAGAGAGGGCACAACCAGAGGTATCGGGAGGATTCTGGAGCTCCTCTAATCAGGTTTTTATTGTTTTATTTGGAAGTTATTCTACCGCTAAGCGGTGATGAGGTATGAGAAGACCTAGAAGCCTACTTGATCTTATATCTATTGCAAAAGAGTTTCAAATAGAGATAAAAATGCCGGATAGAGAGTATAAATGCAATGTGTTAGTTTTAAAGGAGGAACAAGTTGACTCAACCCCCTGCTGGGTCCTGCAGATATGGAACCCTGATCTGGCAGCTAGAGCCACAATTCACATATCAAAGGAAGATGGAAGCCCTATTGCAGGAAGGTTTGCCCTATTCGAATATAAAGGTGAGGACTTGATGGCTTTTTACATGCAAACAACGACACCAATAAGGATATTTTTGCAGCAACAGGACAACAACATAGAGGAGTGGAGAGCATTGGGAGAGAGAGTTGGAAGTGTAGAAATTATAGGTGAAAGAGATGTATGTCTAGGAGATATTACAGTAAAAGCTTTTGGTTATAGAGTCAGAACCTCTGAGCTAGCTAGAAAGATGCTAACCCCTGTTGTTGAAGGAGAGTATTGGATGGCTGACATAGGAGATTTCAGCATTGTTATAAGATCCATCACCCTTTTTGATGATGGAACAAGGATAGAGGTCGGAATATCTGGAGTCAAGCTTCGTAACTCTGATCAGAGAAGTTCAACTGAATAATTTTTATTTCTCGTGAGCTCAAATGCCGGATGAGAATCCTGATAGTAGGAGCACATTATCCTGAGAAAGGGGGAGTTCAACTTTACTCTGCATATCTATCGAGGGAATTCATCAGGATGGGACATGAGGTTGAAGTTCTAAGCTATAGCGACTCATTTTCCCAATTTGGAGAGGTTGTTCATAGGATGAAAACTCCGAGAGTTAAATGGATAAGAGGGATCAGTTTCATAATGAACGCCAGCATCTGGATGAGGAGAAAAAGCAAGAAATTTGATCTCATTATAGCTAACTATGCAAAAACATCTGGAGCAGCTCTGGGCCTTTCCTCACTGAGGGGAGTTGTTGTATTTCATGGAACGGACATATTCATGGGAAGAATTTTGAGACATTTTGTGAAAAAGTCTCTGATTAGGGGAAAAACTGTTTCAGTAAGCAGATATATAGCTGAAAGGGTGAAGGATATCTTCGGGATTGATTCAGCAATAATACCAGGGGCTGTTGACAGAGAGGAGTTCTTGGACATCCCAGAAAGAAGCGCCATTAGATCTGAGTTCGGCTTCTCAGATGATTTTCTTGTCCTCTCGGCTGCTTCTTTAGTCCCAGTAAAGGGGGTAGATCTCGTCGTGGATGTTGCATCTAAAGTTGATGCACAATTCGTTGTAGCTGGAGATGGACCGTTAAGAAGATCACTGGAGAGAAAAGTGAGGGAATCAGGAGCGAAGGTAAAGTTCCTTGGAAATTTGGAACATAAAAAGCTCATATCATTGATGAGCGCCTCTGATGTATTTCTTCACATGCCCAGATTTGAGGGCTATGGTCTTGTTGTCATAGAGGCACTAGCTTCAGGAGTTCCTGTTGTCGCAGCCAATGTCGGGGCAATTCCAGAGGTATTGAGAAGCGATGGCATCTTGGTTAACAATGTTGAGGAAGCAGTACAAGCAATAAAAGATCTAAAGGAGAACAAGGAGAAATTGAATTCCTTGAGAGGAATAGCAAGGGAGAGAGTTTTGAGCAGAAGCTGGAGAGATGTCGCCGAGGAGTTCCTCAAGCTTGCCTAGCGCTGGCTCTTTTAGATTCCACATGGGCTAGTACTAAGGGCTCTGGCTGGGAGTGATCAAGCAGAAACATTTTTGATACCTTGAGAGAATCTTCTACTGATATCATGTTCCCAGGCGATATATAGCTTCCCCTCAAGACCCAACCTAGATGAATCCCCCTCACAAACACCTTGTCCCCAACTACATCTCCAACTAACAGGGATTTAGCAGCCCCTATAGTGGGCTTTCTCAGCGCAACTCCCAGATGACATGCTTCACCAAATAGCTCTGGATGAAGCAGTCCATGACCATCCACAAAAAGAACATCAAAATTACAACTCCTTGCAGCTAGATACATCGGTCTGAACTCCCTGAAAGCAAGATAAGTTGGTATATACGGAAAAAGAGCCTTTACCCTGACTACCCTCTTTTCTATTACATTGAACTCCCTGTCCATGACAACGCACGCTCCAAATGCCATGTCCCCTGCATAGGCGACATCAACACCTGCTGCTGTTCTCACGTCCTTTATCTCCTTCAATGCGATAAAATCCCTCATAATCCTCTGAGCGTATCTCATCCTGAGAAGCAAACCTGATTTTCTCACATTATTTGTGACAAATGATCTCCCAACAATGCCATTCTTTATTGCTACACCTTCCTTTTTAAGCAGAGGTATTGCGCCCGGATCTGCCCGTAGATCTCCTCTGACAACCCTATGCCATCCATCAATGCCTCTGCTTTTCAGTTTTT
>JAGDWR010000035.1:0-8137 GCA_023269865.1 Candidatus Methanodesulfokora sp. | reverse complement strand
CGAGAGAAAAACCGCTAAAGTCGCTCTTCTATCCCCGAGGGATTCAGCTATAGCCCTTATTGTCGCAACTTTTCCCTTAGGAATGCTTGATATAATTGAAGCCACTTCTTTATCCAATATGGATAAATCCTCGGGCAAGATGACCCCTTAAATGTAGTAAGGTGATATAAATATAAGTTAAGGTTCTTTTAAATCCGCACTTGAATTGTCATAAGGTGTGTTGAACATGGATGATTTCACGATGAAGGTGCTGGAGGTGATAAAGAGAAGAGGACCATCAAGCTGCAAGGAGATAGCCCAGGATATAGGAGTGTCTGCCCAGAAAGTCGCTGCAAAAATGAGATATATTGTGAAATTAGGCCTTGTTGAGAAAAAGGATGGAAAGTACGAGCTCAGCAAAGCAGGAGAATCAGCTATAAAGCAGTGAGGTGTCTTCTTGCTTGATAAGAGGGATCCTCTCTCCAGCATAGAACTTGCCTTATCCGAGGAGATATCGAGAGTTGTAAATGATATTGGCATATCCCTTGACAAGAGAGAGATAAAATTTGATGAGACCCCTGATAGAAGCCTCGGCCACATGGGGACTTCAATAGGATTTAAACTTGCAAAGGAAATGAGAAGGAGTCCAGAAGCTGCCTTAAAGGAGATTATTGAGAGAATGAATAAGATAGAAGGTGTAGAGAATTTTATAGCAAAGGGAGGATATCTAAATGTCAAGCTGGATGTTCCACTTATCTCAAGGGAGGTAATAGAGGCTGCAACAAAAGGGCATCTGGGAAGAGGTCTTTTCTCAGGTAACGTGATGGTGGAGCATACGAGCGCAAATCCAGTACACCCACTTCACATAGGGAGCGGGAGAAATTCAGTTATAGGGGATACTTTGGCTAGAATTCTTTCCTTCATCGGATACAATGTCAGAAGACATTATTTAGTCAATGATTGTGGCCTTCAAAGTGCTTACATAGCACTTGGCAAGTCTATAATCAACGATAAGCCAAAGGGAAAGGTGGATCACTGGTATGGCTTGATATATGCAGCAGTTAATCAAGCAATAGAGCTGAAGAAGGGAAATAAGGAGGCTGAGGAAAACCTGAGAAGAATAAGGGAGAGGGATCCGGAGCTCGTTGATTCTATAGTAAGCAGGATAATGAACATGGAGGATCCCGAGAAGGAAGTATATGAGATCCTTAGGAGATATCAGAAAGGGGAAAGAGAGATTAAATCACTCCTGAGAAGCTCTGCCGAGGAGGTTATAGGTGGATTCATGCAGACCTTAAGGAGAATTGGTGTGGAGCATGATGAATACGACTGGGAGAGCGACATGGTGTGGAGCGGTCTGGTGGAGAAAGTAGCTCTCATGCTGAAGCCCTACGTCTCAGTTGATGATGGAGCCATGTATTTGGACATGAATAAGGCTAGAGAAAAGGGGGTTAAAGTGCCTGAAAATTTGCCGGACAGATTTTATCTCTCAAGATCGGATGGAACATGGCTTTACACCATGACAGATATAGCATATTCTTATAAAAAATTGGTCGAGATAGGAGTTGACAGATGTTACAATGTGATAGGAGCTGAGCAAACAATGGAGCAGCAACAAGTCAAAGTTGGTGTTGCCCTACTTGGCCTAGATCCAGATAGGATAGTACATTTGGGATATGAGCTCGTCAGCTTAGCCGAGGGGGAGATGTCCGGAAGGAGAGGAATTTACATAACCGTAGATGAAGTTCTAGATGAGACAGCCAAAAGGGCATCAAAGCTGGTGGCGGGAAGAGATGTGGGAGAAGACGTGAGCGAGAAGGTAACAGTAGGGGCTTTTAGATATGCAATGCTTTCAATAGATCCGAAAAAGAAGCTTCAGTTCAGCTGGAACAGGGTGTTAAATCTAGAGGAGAACAGCGGCCCATTCATACAATACTCATACACGAGAGCTGCTAGTATACTCAGAAAAGCTGGTTACATTCCGGAAGAGTATGATACAAGCCTTCTAAGCTCTAGGCTGGAGGAGGATCTCGTGCTCCTGATGGCAAGAATACCAAAAGTTCTCAGGGATTCTGTGAATCTTTTGAGGCCTGATTTAATCGTGCAACATGCAAATGAGATGGCAAAGAAGTTCAACAAGTTCTATGAGGAGATTCCAGTGATCTCATCTGAGAAAAATATTAGAGATGCGAGATTAAAGCTTGTGGAAGCCTTCAAGGAGTCTTTGGGTTCTCTCATGGATATAGCTGGAATACCCAGAATGGAGAGGATGTGAGTTGAAGTTCGGCATCATCTCCCAAGACGAAAAGATTAGATCGTGGCTTAAAATCCAAGTGGAGCTTTCTGGAGGATTAATATCAGATGATCCGGATGTAATCATAATATTCGGCTCTGATAGAGATTTTTTGGAGGCTTTGCATGGAATAAAGAACAAGTTGGTTCTTCCCGTGGGGAATTTTGGTCCCAGCTTTTTCTCAGAAATAGGAACAGAAGAAGTCCGTCAGGCCATAAAAAAGATAACATCAGGGGATTACATCCTAGAGGAAGCGATGAGGTTGAACGTTGAAGTTGATGGAAATTTAATGCCTCCTGCACTAAATGAGGTCGCTGTTTTTCCTTCTAAAAGCGCAGTTCCAATGGAGTATGTCCTTGAGGTTGATGGAGATGAGATCTTCAGGGATTACTCCGATGGCGTTATAATAGCAACTCCCACAGGATCAACTGCTTACTCCATGTCCGCTGGAGGACCTATTGTCATAAAAAATGCTGATGTCATGTTGATAGTCCCTGTAAACTCTATAGATCCTAGTAGGAGACCAATAGTGGCTCCAGGAGGAAGTTTGATAACAATAAAGGACATAGGGAGCAGATATGAGTGTGAGGCGGTGGTGGATGGAATAGAGAGGGTTAAGGTGAAGTCGGATGTAAAAGTGAGAAAAGGAGATAGCATAAAGATAATAAGATTTGAGAGGAAAATCCTCTCGAGAGGGAAGATAGCTAGAAAAAAGAAGGTAACAGAGGAAATTCTAAAGCTACCACCCAGTGCAAAGCTTATACTAAAGGTGATAGAGTACGAAGGTCCTCTCTCCAGAAAGGAGATAGTTGAAAGAACTCTCCTTCCAGAAAGAACTGTCAGATATGCCATATCCCAGCTCTTAAGAAGAGGTCTTATATCTCGATCCATGGATCCCAGAAATCCAAGACAGCAGATTTATGCTAGGAGGTAATTCTTTCCTATCTTCTTCGGACCTTCGGCAATAAGAGTCAAGGGCATGATCGTTTATTAAGCGTCCATTTCGAATCTCCTTATGCTGAAAGTACACTATAGGGTGCTTCTCATCTCATGTCTTGTATATGCGTTTGCTGCGATGAATACAATGCTTATTGGAGCATTATTGGTCCCTATAGCTAGGGAGTGGGGGCTAAGCAAACCTGATCAGGGGATATTGGCGAGCTCAGGATATGTGGGTATGTTCCTAGGAGCCATAATATTCGGAATCTTAGCTGATAGAATTGGAAGAAGAGCTACAATTGGCATTACTGTGGCTTTACTCTCCTTATTCACTGGAATGTGTGGTATGGCATCCAACATGAATCAGATGATCCTCCTCAGGTTTATTGCAGGAATGGGGTTAGGCGGAGCTCTTCCTCAACCTGGGGTTTACACATCAGAGTATGCACCTGATAGATATAGAGGGAGGTTTTTGGGGCTGGTGGAAACCTCCTGGGTCTATGGAGTTTTGTTAGCAATGTTGATCAGCTGGACCGTAGTTCCATCCGCTGGATGGCGATTTGCGTTCGCCCTTGGTTACACCCCCCTGCTCCTCATACCTCTTTTATTTCTGATGCCTGAGTCGATAAGATATCTTATCTCATCTGGAAAAATTGATTTAGCTAGAGATATGGCTAACAAGTTTGGAATAAATCTTCCTGAGGTGAAGATAGAAAAAAGGAGTTATAAAAAGTGCATGGCAGATATACTTGGAGGAAAATTTAGAAAAAGAACCCTTCTTCTCTGGATCCTGTGGTTTTCCCTGGTCTATACATACCATGGCATCTTCATCTGGCTTCCATCCATCTATTATAATATGGGGATAGCCTATGTCAGGTCGATCGAGTTCACTCTGCTTGTCACTCTGGTGCAGATACCTGGATACTACTCATCAACATTTCTTTTGGACAGCGTGGGAAGAAAGAAGACTCTTTCAGTGTATCTAGCTCTTGCTGGCATTGGAAGCTTGATGTTCGCAACAGCGAGGGATATCACCTCCATCTTATTATACAGTTGTGTAATATCATTTTTCAACCTTGGTAGCTGGGCTGGCCTTTATGCTTACACGCCAGAGCTCTATCCAACTGAGATAAGGGGCTTCGGCTCTGGGACAGCAGCTGCAATGGGGAGGGTTGCTGGGATACTAGCTCCCTATCTTACCGGGATAGTATGGACGATGTACGGGCTAAACGCTGCATTTCTTGTATTTTTTGTTATACATCTGCTGGCATCCATCTCAACCTTGATCCTGGGAATAGAGACAAAGAGAAAAACTCTGGAGGAGCTATCAAGTTAGCTGGGATTTAAGAAGCAAATTTTGATATTATCCAGTCTTTTAGCTCATTTATCAACTTTCTTGCTTGTTTTATCTCGGCTACAGACTTGACTTCTGGTTTTCCTGCGGATATCTCCTCCATTTTTAGTTCTATCTGTCCTATTTCTGATATTTTATCGCTTACATTAACTCCAAGCTTCTCAAGACCGGATAATATTCCTCTTATTATCTCAAGTTCCTCCTTAATGCGCTCCATCTCCTTCCTGAGGATTTCATCGGAGTAAGCCCTGCTGTGAACTATGAATCCATTTTCAAATATTATATCCTCATTTTCCTCGGATAGCATCCTAGCTATCACATATCTCCACCTTTTTGGTATTTTTTCCAATTCATCCACCTTGACTGCATACCCCTTATTCCTAAGTTCTTCCATTATATAGGATTTCCAGAATGGATAAAGCCTTCTAAGCTCTTTTCTTGCCTCAACAAATTCATCTATTCCCTTTATCTTGTCCTTAAGAATTTCAATAACTTTTGCTGCCCTAAGCTCTTTTGGCAGTCCCTCATCCCTTAGAATGCCCTTTATCACATCAGATAGACCCTCATAGCCTTCCACCATGTCCAGATAGTCAAAAAGATCTACCTTTCTCTCGAAAAGAGGGTATATCTGGAGGAGGGTATTTGTTAAATCTTCAAAATTTGATAGATCGATATCAACTTTGTTCAGTTCATCCTCGGAAGCTATTGTAAGCGAGATGAGCCTGTTCGACATAAGGTTAAAGAGAGATGAAAAGATATCCGTCCCGGAAATGCTGTCCAAGTAGGAGCAGACCTCTTTTGTTTTTGGAAGCAGTGATATCAATCTCTCCCTTCTAGCTGCTATATCATCAAGTTTATCCAGCTTGTCCTTTATTGATTTCACCTCAGCGCTCACATATCTTCTCGCATATGGAGTTCCTCTCCCTGCTATCCCCTTCAATCTGTTAATTCTGTCCTTCAGGAATCCAACTTCTATCCCCTGAGATTCCCTCTTCTCTATCTCCATCTCCACTTCTGAAATGGCCTCATGTATCTCTTTTGGCTCCACTGCTGAGAGAGTATAGCTCACACTGTCAAGTCTCTCCCTGATTCCAGCGATTCTGCTCCTATAGGGGGTAACTGCGCTGAGAGGTATCTCTACTCTGAGCGATAGATGAGCTAGTTTGGAGAAGAATGGGTCCTTTCCTATGTCTGTTATGAGCTTTCTTATGTCCTCTTCTATTTTTCCCATCTCCTCTCCTATGATCGGATCCCTTATATCTCCCAAACGATCTTTTATTGCTTTGTATGCCAAGTAAAGGCTTTCTATATCCTCCATAAGCCCAAATCTATGCATTCTCTCCATTATCACCCTTGCTGTCCTCTCATCTATGCCGGAGTTCATCAGGGTATCGAGCACATACTCAGATGCCATCCAGCTTTACAACATGAGGTAAAGATTAACTTTTTCCAGAACACAAATTCATATGCAAGTCAGGGTTAGATTATTCGGTTCCCTAAGGGAGAGAGCAGGGACTCAAGAGATGAACATAGAATTGCCTAATGGATCTAAAGTAGGAGATCTGCTGAAAAATATCGAGAGTATAGTAAAAGGGGTGAGCATAATGATAGCTGTGAACAGCAAGAAGGTTGATGAAGAACATGCTTTATCCGATGGGGATGTTGTAGCCATATTTCCACCTGTCAGCGGTGGGGCTTATCTATCAAAGGACTTTGATTTAACAGAAGCTCTCAAAAAAGTGAAATCGTCCTCCAGGATGGTTGGAGCGATAGTAGTGTTCATAGGGGTTGTGAGAGAGAGAAATGAGGGATATAAAGTGAGAAAGCTATCCTATGAAGCTTATGAGGACATGGCAAGAGAAGAACTGGAGAGGATAAGAGAGGAGGTTCTGGGGATGAACGGTGTTCATGAAGCTGTCATAATACACAGAATAGGCTCCTTTCTTCCCGGAGAGGAAACCCTTCTAGTTGTCGTTGGGGCAGAGCATAGGGATCAGGCATTTAGGGCAGCTGAATGGGCTGTTGAACAGGTTAAGAGAAGAGTCCCAATATGGAAGCTTGAGATAACTGATCAAGGAAGTTTCTGGATAGAGGGAGAGGAGAGGAGAAGAAGTTCCCTCCAAGAAATTGATGACAAGGAATGATGACATTACATCTTAAAAGTTAAATATTGAGTTGTTCTTCCTCAGGCCAATGCAGGAGCAAGTTATAGCGGTATCCCTTCTAGTTGTGGAGTCCATCCTATTAATCGCAACGATAATTCTGCTTCTACTCACAAAAAGGGAGTGGAAAATGAGAGAAAAGGCGTTGAAAAGCCTTCAAGACACTATCAGAGTGTTAACCAGACAGCAGTACTTCAGCACAGTTATGGAGGCACTAAGATCAGCTAAAAAGGAGGTTAAAGCTATAGTGACAGGCACCTATCCAAGGGATGAGGATCAGATGGTCTTCGATGAGCTTCTTAAATGTATAAAAGAGGCGAGTCTCAAGGGGGTCAAGCTTCAGTATCTCATGCCAAAGGGAAAGGATAAACTTGCAGTTGGGTCTAAATTTGTAAACAGTGGTGCAGAAGTAAGATATCATGATGGCCTGATAGTTTATGACTTAAGATACATGGTGGTGGATGGAGAGCTCATTGTGCTCGGATTGCCGGAGAAAGTGGGCGAAGTTGAGCCCACGAGAGTTGGCCACTTAGTTAGATCCGAGACCCTGGCAAATTTGCTTATAAGCCACTTTGATAGGTATTGGGAGACCTCCATTGAGTACAGAGAATACCTGAGGAGAGCTGTGGATGAGATAAGGAAGGCCGAGCCTGGGGCCTCAAGGCAGCTGATAGCTGCTTATCTCAGGGTTAACGAGGAGGATCTAGAGCAGGTTGAGGAAAGCCAAAAATAAGGCTTTAACAAATATCATAAGCTGTGAGGCTCTCAGGCTATCAATGATAGCTTTCTCATCACGATCTGGCAGAAGGCTGCGTCTACAACAGGAACGCCAAGCACTGTTATCAATGTCATATCCCCTGGTCTCTCTCTTCCAGTCAATATATCCCCTATTTCAACAACCCTGAAGTTCCTCTCGGCGAGCATGGTCCTTATGCTCAGGGCGAATGTGGCTGGACTTGGAAGCTTTCTTAGTTCAACACTATCAAATACATATGTGTCAAACTTCATTGCGAATTCATGATCGAGCGCGTTCTTCCCAACATCTATATACGTGACTCTTTCCGGCAGCATCCCCTCTTTGACCAATGGAATAGGTTTGGGCATTGAGATGAGATCTATTACGGCATCTGTTCCCTTTACACACTCCTCTATGGACTCCGATGGCTCTACATTAAGATCAACTCCCATCCTCCTTATGTAGTCCTCCAGCCTCTCCTTTACGCTGGAAAATCCACCTCTTCCTCTTGCTGATATTACCACCTTTCTTGGCTTTTTATCCAGGGCTGAAAGCGATTGAAGAACCGCATTTCCAACGGATCCTGTAGCTCCGAGAACCGCAACAGCATAATTTTCCTTCATGACAGCATCCAGTCCAACAGCTGCTATGCTGGCAGTTCTGTAATCTGATAT
>JAGDWR010000068.1:33185-35734 GCA_023269865.1 Candidatus Methanodesulfokora sp. | reverse complement strand
TCAGCATCGGAAATATAGATGCAGCCAAGGAGTACTCATATATTTGCATACTTATAGATATATTTGGTTTAGTTATAGACATATTTATAATATTAACAATATTTGTTGCTATAAAAAGAATAAAAAGAGGTAAAGAACATGTTTTCACAGAATACTCTCCATCTTCTCCATTTCAAGGAGATGGTTCCACCAGTTGATAGCCTCCTTTTCCATCCTCTCTATTTCTTCATCAGAAAGATGCCTAAATCTCCCCTGAACTGAGAGATAATCTTTTAGAGGTCTCCTCTTAGGAGGCTTAACGGTTATCCTGAGCTTTCCATTTTCAACCTCATATAATGGGAAGAAGTATGTATCTGTCGCGAGCTTCGCTATCTCAACTGTTGTGCTCGAGTCTATTCCCCACCCTGGAGGACAGGGAGAGAGCAGGTGTATATATCTGAATCCCTTTATGCTTAAGGCTTTCTCAAACTTTCTTATCAGATCAAAGGGATATCCTACACTAGCAGTTGCCACATATGGGGCCTTGTGAGCAGCTACTATCATTGGAACATTTTTCTTCGGTTCCTCCTTCCCCTTCAAGGTAGTTCTGGTCCAAGCACCCCTTGGCGTCGCGCCGGATCTCTGTATTCCTGTGTTCATGTATGCTTCATTGTCATAACAGACATATATTATATTCTCATTCCTCTCTGCAGCACCTGATAGCGCCTGAAGCCCTATATCCGCAGTTCCCCCATCACCAGCCCAGACAACCACATTTATATCTTTATTTAGGGTCTCATAAGCTCTTTTTATTCCGCTTGCAGCAGCCGCAGCAGCAGCAAAAGCTATATTTAGTAGAGGAGCCTTTATTGAGGTTAAAGGCATTGGACTTTGAACAACAGAGAAGCAACAAGCGGGCACAACATATACCGTGTTTTTCCCTAGAACTCTGGATGCGATCCTGAAGGAAAGGCTTAGACCGCATCCCGGGCAAGCTGCTGATCCGGGAAGATAAGCTCCCTCCATTTTCATCAAATCCTTAACTGTTAAGGGCATTCATATCACCTCCTCAAATCCTGAAGATCTTATCCTCTCCTTGAGACCATACCAGTATGTTACCATCCTCTTCCCTTTCTCTTTCTCGCTGTGGAGAACCATCTTCTCGATATCCTTGTAGGTTACATCTCTTCCACCGAGACCTGCCACATAAGATACCAACTTAGGTCTCTCGTCTAGATCATAGAGAACAGATCTTATCTCCATTGCCAGAGGACCTCCATATCCAAAGGAATAGCTTCTGTCTATCACGGTCAATGTCCTAGCTTTTGACAGTATAGTCCTAGTTTCTTCTTGTGGAAATGGTCTAAATAAACTTATTTTTAGCAAGCCCACCTTCCTTCCATTCCTTCTCATATTATCAACTGCTACTTCTGCTTCAGAGGCAAGAGTGCCTGATGTAACAATTATGTGCTCAGCATCTTCCACTTTGTAGCTATGCACCATTCCATATCTCCTCCCAAATATTCTGTAAAACTCATCTGATGTTTCCCTGAACACTTCTCTGGCGTTCTTCATCCCTCTTTCTATGGACCATCTCATCTCCATATACTCCTCCTCCGGCATGGTCAAGTTTCCCATGTCAACAGGATTATCTGGATCAAGAGACCAATGGGGTGGTCTATATTCCGGCAGAAATGAATCAACATCCTCTTGATCCGGTATGTTAACAGGCATGTGAGTGTGACTCAAAATAAAGGCATCCATGCACACCATAAAGGGCAGAAGCACTTTGCTGTTTTCGGCTACTTTATACATAATCAGAATGGAATCCAATGCCTCTTGGGAGGATGAGACAAAGAACTCCATCCATCCCGTATCTCTCTGTGATATGGCGTCCTGATGGTCTGCATGAATGTTCCAAGGTGGTCCAACAGCTCTATTTACTACAGCCATTCCTATCGGAAGCCTGGATCCAGCTGCCCAATGAAGCACTTCATGCATGTAAAGCAGGCCTTGGCTTGCTGTTGCTGTAAAGGTTCTAACCCCTGCTGATGAGGCCCCTATTGCTGCAGCCATTGCGCTGTGCTCACTCTCAACCCTCATATACTCGGCATTCATCATACCCTTGACTATGAACTCCTCTATCACCTCAACTATCATTGTCTGAGGAGTTATTGGATATATGGGGATTACTTTCACTCTTGCTAATCTAGCTGCGTGCGCAGCTGCCTCATTAGCATTTATAAGCTCCCATGTCCCTTTCATTCTCTCTCCTCCACCATGGTTATTGCTTTTGTAGGACAGACTTTAGCGCATACGCCACAGCCCTTGCAGTAGTCGTAATCCACCTTTGGAACATCATCCGCAAGTATTGTCTCCTCGGGACATAAAAGCCAGCATTGCCAACATTTAACGCACTTTTGAAGGTCTATTACTGGTTTGAAAACTCTCCAAACCCCGGTTCTTCCAGATGCCCCTTTGGAAGGCCTAGATATTGGAAGAACAAGTTCCTCTGATAGGCCCAATATTACCCCCTAGTAAAAAGAGGTAAAAGTATTTACATTTTTCCC
>JAGDWR010000068.1:29561-33085 GCA_023269865.1 Candidatus Methanodesulfokora sp. | reverse complement strand
AAAAAGCTATATTCAGCTGAGTATTGAAAATCAACAGAAAGAGAAATGGCAGGATGGATATCCGGAGAAAAATAATGGAGATAGGCTCAGTAGGAGCCTCCTCTTGGTCCCCTTTCTGGCCGTTCGGGTGGGAGGTTCTCCTCAAACACGAGAAGCTTCTTGTTCTCGAAGAGAAGCTCCATCGTCCCTCCCTGCAATGAACCCGGTTTCACGCTCACTTCTATTGGCTCATTATCCCTCATAGGATAGTATATCTTCCAAACGGAAGATCTGAGTCCCGGACTCTTCTGATCCAAAAATTCTAGGATTCTCTCGGTCATAGGAACTCCAACACGTGCTGCCATAGAACCACCTCTCGATTGGCTACAGTTGACCAACTAGCGGAAACCCATACATAAAAACTTTGCGGAAGTAGTGATGAAAAGCTAAATATTACTTTCTGGAGATAGCAGGGGAATAAAAATGGTCTATCTGAAGTTCCTCAACATAGATTCGGATTATGAGCAGTCAAAATATGTGATAATACCAGCACCTATGGACATAGGCTCTTCTTGGGGGGTAGGATCTAGATTCGGTCCCTCTTCTATTATAGAGACATCAAGATACATGGATCTGTATGATATGGACCTAGATTTGGCCTTAGATTCTATATATACGATGGAGGAGATCGAGCCCACAATTGAGATGACAAAAAACTTGGATTTAGTGGAAAGCGCTGTATCCGAAGTCCTTTCACATGGCAAAGTTCCCGTGCTAATAGGAGGGGATCACTCTATTTCTATAGCTTCTGCAAAAGCCTCTTTTTTGCATGGAGCGCACATTTACATAGCTATAGATGCTCATGCAGATCTTTATGATGAATATAATGGCTCAAAGCTAAGCCATGCCTGTGTTACTAGGAGAATTCTGGATTTACCCGTTGAGAAAGCTATATTAATTGGAGTTAGAACCATGGGGTTGGAGGAAGTGGATATAGCAAGAAGAGATGGTAGAGTAGCCATTGTGAGAAGCTCCAGCGATCTGGGAATCCTGGATAGTCTAAAGGGAGAGAAAGCTCATTTGAGCTTTGATGTGGATGTGATGGACCCCTCCATAATACCATGTGTTGGATGTCCAGAGCCTGGTGGGATATCTTATAGGGACGCTATAGCCATTCTAAGAGCTATTTTTGAGAAGGTTGATGTAATATCAATGGATTTTGTTGAGTTCTCCCCATGTCAAGGAAGAAAAGATGATGCATTTACCGTAGCAAAATTAATATATAAATCTATATTAATGCATTACATGTCACATTTTTACTAACATTTATAATAGCACCAGATAAAGTGCCTCTTACATAAGCTTCTCAATATAGGCTCCGTTAGGGCAGCCAACACTAAGATTTCAGCCCATGCCTTCAGGAGAACCATTGCCACAATTGTCCCGGTGATATATTGTGAAATGCCGGGGAGAAAGATAGGCGCCCATATGGCCATTGTTACATAGGTGAAGATCGATTCTGGCATGTACCCTATTATTATTGCTGTAAATGGTCTAACTCTTCTCATTAATATAGATGAAAATATGCCGCTAAGAGCTTTTCCTGGAATAATCAAGAAGCCAAACAGTGGCCCATAGGCACCCTGAAGCCCAAATCTTATGTATGGCGATATGGCAACTATTGCTCCTGTGAGACCCCCATAGGCAGGGCCTAGCATACCTGCCGAGAGAAAAGTTCCTATATGAGACAAGTCTAACGCTATCTGTGGGTGAATAAATGTAAGTAACTCAAGCGAAGAGAAACCAATTACATTTCCAAGGGCTCCTAATACCACAGATAGGGCAAACTTCTGCGTTTTGTTCACTTGCTATCACCCCAGCGGGACAATGAGAGGACAGATAAAAAAGTTTAGTTTTTGATCTTTGTTTCATATATGAAATAAAAGATTTCAGACCTCTGTCAGCTCTATCTGTTCACTTTTAAGAGTTTTTCTGATCTCATCGACGAGTAAATCGAGCCCAATTTCTTTTTCAGCAGATATAGTTATTATTTTATCAAAACCAGCTTTTTTCAACTCTATTGCCCTCCACTCCAACTCCTCCGGGCTCATTAAATCTGACTTGTTTAGAACGGGGATTATCTTCTCCTTCTTCACTCCTATGCTATCAAGTATTCTGAGCACTTCTCTTACCTTGAGCTGAAACTTAGCCCATTTATCCGAAGAATCGATTACGAGCACAACTATATCAGAGTTTAGAATGTCCAGTAGATTTATCTCAAAGGAGGATATGAGCCTCGGATCCTGATCCACAACAAAGCCTATAGTATCAACTATTAGCAGATCATCTCCCACTTTTGCGTATTTACTTGAGAGAGTGGTGAAAGGAAGTGGTCCGGCTGGTCTGTCAAGACCCGTTAACTTGTTGAAGATCGTCGTCTTCCCGGCATTGTAATGCCCCACAAGTACTGCTATCTTTTCTCCTCTGCTTTTTCTCTTCTCTATCTCAAGCATCCTCATCTCCTTTATTTTCTCTATTTTCCTCTTGAGTATCTTCATCCTTCTATGAACCGCGTTTATCTGCCTATGATAAGCATATTCTCCTCCTCCTTTAAATCCAGCTCTTGTCTTCTTGAATTTTATCGCTGCCTGCAGCTTTATATAGGGGAAGGATTTGCTCAGCTCAGCCAGTTGTATCTGAAGTTTGGATAAAATATCTCTGGATGCCTCATTGAATATCCTCAGTACAACATCGTATCTATCAAGCACCTCGACGTTTAGTGCTCTCTCCAAGTTCCATCTCTGCTTACTCGTTAGAGTGTTGTAAAACACAACTACGTCAGGCTTTATCATCTTTACCTTATCCTTCAGCTCCTCAAGCTTTCCTCTGCCTAGAAGATAGTCTACTGCTGGCTTGCTTCTGGTCTGTATCATTCTATAGGCTACATTGTACCCCAAAGCCTCGAGTAGCTCATTTAGAATCTCCATCCTTATCAGGTAGTTGGAGTGGTCATGTATCTCTGTCTTTACCATTACTGTTACTGCTTTTCCCATCGCATGAAAGTTCCACTAGGGAAATATAAGCGTTGTACCATGATCATCATAACATAGTAAAAACAGTATTTATTCAGGAAAGCTTGGCTTTTCATAAAGTTCCCTTGGACCCTTTATCGTGGCATCTATTATTAGCTTGGATTGAGGAAAAACCACAGCAACTTTATTTCCATCCATCTCCATATACCTCACATTGCTGTGATCCAACGTGGACCCTCTTGCACCTTTTATGAATATGTAGTCATCGGGCACATGAGCTCTCTGATTCACAGCTCTCATCACTTCCTCATAGTTGTATACATCAACATCATCATCCACCACAATTACCCTCTTGAGACTTCTGTGAGCATTTATGGCTGCAATTGCAGCCATAACGGGCTGGCCTTCAAAGCTTTTTCTTATACTCACTGCTGCTTCAAGCCATCCAAATCCCCCGGGAGTCATGGATACACCAATAACATCGCAGTATTTCTCCACAGATTCAAGTATCAC
>JAGDWR010000068.1:26405-29461 GCA_023269865.1 Candidatus Methanodesulfokora sp. | reverse complement strand
AGTATCTCATGCTCCTTGCTAGCAGGAAGTATGGCTTGATAAATAGCTTCATTTCTGTGAAGAATTCTGTCAACAATCAAAATCGGTTGATTTCTGATTATATCTTTTCCTATTATCTCATAGAATGGTCCCTCTTCCCTCAGCTCCCAGGGCACTATTCTTCCCACCAAGACTATCTCTGAGAAGGCAGGTATTGCCAGTTCTTCTTCTCTCACTATGGATATGGGTTCCCCCTGTATTGAACCTGCTATCTCAACCCTATCTCTATCCTCAGCTGGAGTGGCAGCAGCGATAATGAGGCCTAACTCGGATCCTATTGATACTGCAACTTTTAATTCTCTTCTCTCCTTTTCGGCTCTTTTAACAAGCCTATGAAGTTTTCTACCCTCAACTATCCTCAATACAAGAGAGTTTTTGGAAACGGGCATCATTCTATGGTAAGACGCTGAGAATATCCTGTTTTCATCGTCATATGCTATCACTATACCTGCTGTTATATATCTGGATGGTTCCCCCGTATAATGCTTCAAGATGGGCAATAAGCTGCCTACATCCACATTGTCTCCCTCTATTGAGTTCCTCATGACCGGAGCTGCTGTCCTTTCAACTTCTACTGGCTTTATTCCGGATCTTATAGCTTCTAATATTTTTTTGGAGATCTCTCTTTCAGTACTAGCACCTAGAAGCAGTTTGATAAAAGCTCTGTTGTTTGCCACCCCTCCTAAAACCCTAAATTTACTCTCTTTTCCGTCTGGCATTACTGGCCTCTCAAAAAGAATGGGACCTCTTCCATCCAGAAGCTTCAGATGATATGAAACTCCATATATCACAGAGACGGGCTCCTTTACGACATTAATGAATCCATTTTTATCAGCAACCTCTATTATTCTCCTTATATCGAACATGAGGACACCTTCTTGCTACTGCTAGAAACAGATTTATACTTTGACCTCACATAGGAGACCTATGAGTGAGAGGATAAAGCTGTCCAGATCCCACTACGTGGATGAAATTACGGAGAAGTTAGCTGGATCAGAGGTTAAATTGGCAGGATGGGTCAGAAAGAAGATGGAACTTGGAGGTCTCACCTTTGTTATGCTGAGGGATTCCACTGGAGTTATACAGGTTGTCTTCAGGGAGGACAAAATCGGAAAGGAAAAGATGAAGGAGGCGAGAAAGCTCAGTATGGAGAGCTCTATAATAGTTTCAGGCAGGGTAAAATTGGATAAAAGGGCCCCAAATGGTCTGGAAATAGAAGCAGAAGATCTAAAAGTTGTTGGATATGCTGAAGAGTTTCCGATAAAACCGGGTGTGGGAAGGAAATTCATGTTCGACAACAGACATCTTCATGTAAGAGGAAGAAGGGTGCAGGCCTTTCTGAGGATAAGAAGTGAGCTAATAAAGGCGTTTGAGGAATGGTATAACTCCCATGGATTCACCAGAGTTGAAGCTCCCACATTTGTCGGGACTGCTGTCGAGGGAGGGGCAACTCTATTTGAAGTAAATTACTTTGGGAAAAAGGCCTATCTGACCCAGAGTTCTCAGTTTTACTTGGAGGCTATGATATTCTCCTTTGACAATGTTTATACAATACAGCCAAGCTTTAGGGCAGAAAAATCCAGAACTAAGAGACATCTAACTGAATTCTGGCACCTAGAAGCAGAGATGGCTTGGGCAGATCTCAACTCTATGATGGATATAGTTGAGGACTCGCTTAAATATGCTGTAGAGAAAGTATGCGAAAGGGCAGCAGACCAGCTGAACATATTGAAGAGGAAGTTTGAACCTCCCTCGGGCAGATTTCCAAGAATAACATACGATGAAGCAGTTGAGATAGCTAAGAGAAAGGGAGTAAGGATAGAGTGGGGTGATGATCTAGGAGCGGAGGCTGAAAAAGCTATTTCTCTCGAGTTTGATCTTCCTGTATTTGTCACACATTATCCGAAGGCAGCAAAGGCATTTTACCACAAGATCTGCCCTGAGGATCCAAGAAAAGTCGTATGCGCCGATCTGCTGGCTCCAGAGGGAATAGGAGAAATTGTCGGTGGAGGACAGAGGATAGATGATCTCAATGAGCTGTTGACCAGGATAAAGGAGGAGAATTTGGATCCTGAGAGCTACAAGTGGTACATAGACCTGAGAAGATATGGAACAGTTCCACATGCAGGATTCGGACTGGGAATAGAGAGAACAGCAAGATGGATAAGCGGAGCTGATAGTGTTAGAGATGTTGTGCCGTTTCCAAGAACTCCTACAAGGATAAATCCATGACCTTCTCTCCCTCTTCTCTGATAAATCTTTTCTCGAGAGTATCAACAAAAGCCCTCGCTTTTTTCTCCCCTAAAATACTTTTTAGTTCCCCGTAGCTTGCATTGAAAATTCCTTTCAGCGATCCAAATTTTATTAGGAGTTTTTCTGATAATTTTGGTCCTATTCCAGGAAATCCTTGAAGAATAAACAAGATTCTTTCTTTCTCCTCAACTCTCCCCTTTTTTCTGGTAATTATGGACTGTGCACCTTCTTCCTTCCTCTTCTCCGCCAGAGATGAGATTAATTCAACAGTTGCATCTTTATCTATAGTATTCACAACAGAAATCCCCCCTATTACAATTCTAGCAATAGCAGAATACAGTATCTTCTTCTCTCTTTCATCTAGCCCTATTAGATCACCTTCTACAACAAGAATAACCCTTCTATAAAGTTCTCTCATTCTTTTTATCTGATTGAAAAGCCTCCCGTCATAAATGGAGGACAGGAAATCCCTGACTGTTTTTCTCTCTATACACATATCGTTTCCCAAGAGGTAATCTCCTGGCTCGAACTGTCTTCTTTCAGCCCATATTCCCTTAGATCTCAGTCCTAGGAATATTTCTTCAGGCTCTCTGTTCTCCACCACTACTCTGGTCAACTTTATCCCCCTCCTCTAATAGCTCAGCAATCATGTTTCTAACTTTGCTACTGAGAAATGATATCTCATACTCTACTTTCGGAGTCTCTATATCCTCCACTATAATCCTTAGTATACCATCACTCCCTGTTCTTGCTGATCCTCTGAT
>JAGDWR010000068.1:17277-26305 GCA_023269865.1 Candidatus Methanodesulfokora sp. | reverse complement strand
CTAAGGGAAAAGGATGCCTTTCTTCCAGTCCCGCCATCTTTTCTGGAAAATTCTGTTGGTTGAAACATGCCTGACAGTATCCCTCTAACATCAACTTCAGGAAGAAGCTCCTCTGACAGGACCTCAGATACTGTTAGAATTCTTGTGGAAGGGATCGGATACTCAGGAAACTCGCCCTCTAGCACGTTCACTTCGCTTTCAGAGTCCACATTTATGGCTATGTCCTCCCCTCTTCTCCCTACTCTGGCTCTGGATATCATCACAACATCTCCCTCCTTGATCTCCTTCTTCTTTATTCTTTCAATTGTGCTCTTGTTCCAGACAACAACTCTTGCGGTTTTCTTTCCGTCTGATATGAAAAACTCAGCTCTTTCAGCATTTTCACCGTCCTTAGAAGTATAAGGCATCACACCAATCATTCTTATTATTCTCCCTCTTATTATCGCCCTTCTCATCCCAGGAACTGCTTTTTCTAAGGGTATTATCTCAGGCTCTTTTATCTTCTCCGCTTTCTGCTCCAATTTAACTCCAAGATCATAAGCAACCAGATAAACAGCTCCGTCTTCCTTTAATATTCCATCATATTCAGCTACGTACTTCCTAACCATGTCCCATATCTCTTCCTTACTTCTGCCTGATTTTCTGGAGATCTCCTCCACTATAAACTCCAGCTCATCTCTCAAGGTTAGATCCCTTTCCCCACAACCTCAATAACACAAGGCTTATTTCTTTCTCCTTTAACATCAAATTTTATATTAAAGAATTTCTCGCATAACCATATATTCGATATAGCATGAAGCGTTAGATTGGAAACTCCTATAGCTGATCTTCCATTGGATATTGCAAGATATGGTATTAACATATCTCCCGTGTGTCTATCAAAAGCCATTTTTGATCTTATCTCATCAATTAACTTTGATGCTGCCTCCTTCCCAACTATTTCACTTGGTTTTCCTCTTTCCCCTAAAGAATCTGCCCCTATTGTGCTATTTGACTCCGCCCAAACTGTTATTCCAGCCCCTGGACCTAGATGATTGTTTTCAGACCACTCTACATCTATTTCTGGATTAAATCCCTCGCTTTTAAGAATTTCTGTAGCAGATAGTGCAATTCTCTCAGCAACATCCCTCTTAAGTTTCACTGCATGAGCCAGCCCTCTCACTCTTTTTACCTCACCGAGCTTTATCATCTCTATATTTCTTATACTTGAAATCGGGTTCATTTTAAGAATAACTCTCCCTCCACCTCTTGGGTAATGACCTCTCTTGATTAACTGGATCTCTGCGCTTACTCCCATGAGAGATAGATTTTTAAGGAATACATTTCTCATGTAATCAATTGGAGGCGCCATTCTAACATCAGTACCTCCTATAAGCTCTAATTCTATTGGAGAATCTGCCCTAATTGCAACAGGTAAAACTGCCTGTATTATAAGTGAGATGCTTCCTGCAGTGCCCACATCAAATCTGTATTTTCCACCTCTAATTTTCCCGGGAATGAATTCAACTGATGTGGATCCTATCGCCAGACCACTTGCCTTTGCATTGGATATCTCAGTTAACACCTTAGCTGCAGCTAGATGTTGAGGTTTTAGGCCTGGAGGATCCCTCTTAGCCCTTATATTTCTGATTCTAATGGGTAATCCTGAGAGAGCTGACAGGGCAAGGGAGTATCTGAAAAGGGAGCCTCCTCCCTCGCCATAGCTTCCATCAATTTCTATCATAAAAAACACCTGTTTTTAGCCTCATGACCGTGATTTTCTCTGTGAGATTGCAGGAGTATATTGTAATCGAGGAGGTAAATAAATTCTTCGTGGGAATGTTGTTCAAGAAGGGAAAACTTTTTTGTAATACCGTGCCTCTTAAGAGCCGGGACAAAGCCATTTTTCACCTAAAAAGAAGCTGTTATATAGAAAAACTTTCTGTAAAAAGAGATTCACTTATGCAGGAAGAAGCAAGGCGGATTGCTGAATCCATATTTGATTTGTTTATGGGGAGACCTACTTCCATCGACCTAAACATCCTCGCTAAAGTTCCACACTGGAACATTCTCACTTTTCTACCGAATATCCCCCGTGGGAAGGTCTGCACATATGGGGAGTTGGGTAGAGTTTTTAAAACGAACCCCAGAGTCATAGGAATGATAATGAGCAAAAATCCTTTCCCTCTGATCCTCCCCTGCCACAGGGTAATAAGAAGTAATATGAACCTTGGAGGATATTCTTATGGAGTTAATTTAAAGAGGGAGATCTTGAGAAGAGAAGGTGTTAAGATGAGCGGGATCAACAAAGTTGATATATCCTCCCTTCACAAATTCATGGGAACAGAGGTGTAAGCTTGGGGGTTATAGTCAGACCTGTGTTCGCTTTAGATTTTGGGACAAGTCTAGTAAAATTTGGCCCTATATGGAGGGGGAAATATCCCGATTTCATAGAGAATAGGGGATATTTTCCCAGGATCTCCAAAGTATCAGCTGAAATAAGAGGCCTTGCTGCCGAGGAGGTTGTAGTAGGACCTGCTGTATCAGAGTACTTGGAGTCAAAAGCTGATTTATCCAGGCTCTATTACCCCATGAGAAACGGTGTTATAGCGAGAGATGATGAGCGGGGATGGAAAATAGTAAAAAGGATAGTCAGATATGCGCTTGAGAAGTACTATCCTGGAAAGTACGATCCTAATGGAAGACCTTTTGATGGTTTTTATGTTGTAGTTGCGCTTGCAGCTCAATCACCAACTTATATGTATGAGAGAATGTTTGAGATCCACAGAGAGGTAAATGAGGAACATGGGGGAAGTCTTATAAAAGCTGTCACAATAATACCACAGCCTCTTTCTGTTGCAATAGCTGAAAAGGCTACTACATGCACTGTGATAGAGTCAGGTCATGGAAACACCCAAGTTACTCCCATAAGCAGAGATGTGATAAGAGCTGCTCTGATTCCGCTGAATAGAGGCGGATACGATTCTGACAGGATAACATCCCAGATATTAAAGGACATAGGTTATTCAGATTTAGCTAGAGAGGAGAAGTTCGTCAGGATATTCAAGGAAATGGCTGGTCTCGTTCCGTTAAATCTGGATAAGGCTATAGAATGGACAAAAGCACATGTTGGAGCTGTAAAAAGTAGATTTTCAATACCCGGAACTACAGTTAATGTGGACATGGGAGACAAAGCTTGGATGAGATTTCTCATAGGCGAGTTCTTCTTTAATCCGAGACATGAGCTTTACCAAAGCTATTACACGAGGGGGTTCGCTCCACCAGCTGACACTGTAGTAGGAGGAGAAGTTATACCAGGAAATGTAAGCATAGCTGAGGCTATCAAGCTCTCCATATCCAAGACTCCTGTGGAGATACAATCCAGCTTAGTTAGGAGAATAATACTCTCAGGAGGTGCTTTCAATTGGAGAGTTCCTGATGGAATGGAGGGGGTAGCTGTCAGCTCTCCAGAAAAAGTGAGACTACAACTGAGAGAATTAGGCCTTGAATCTCAGCCATCTATGATAACGGATCCGCAGTTTAGCGTGTGGAGGGGGTCAATAATATATGGAAACTATGTTCCGGAGGATCTCACATGGGACTGGAGCTCCTTGGAGGGCTGGTTGTATCTATAGATCTCAGCATATTCAAGAACCGCTGGGAATCCTCCCCCATGTAAGAATTGTTGAACATCACATATGAGACCTCGGAGCTTAAGCCTGATACGAATCTAACAAGACGGGATATCTCCTCATCTCTATATTTATATTTGTATACTATTTTTCCCTTCTCCCTCCCTCCATGAAGCCTGAAGTATGAGGTTTTTCCAATCAGCACAGGCACATCGTATAGAGGATCCACCACATGTATTACGTCTAGTTCCCTTAAAATACCGTCTATCTTACCCTTCCAGCTCTCATGTCTTACCTCCCATCCTATTTTTTCTATATCACCTCTTACAAACTCGAAGAATTTGTAAGCACTTTCCACATTCTCATCTGTCGCCTCGAAAGAGGGAGGGCTCTGGAAAATTACTAGTTTTGGGTTCAAGGGTTTAATGGACTCCAAAAACTCCTTCCACAATCTGAAATTATCTTCACTGCACCTAAGCAATCCGACATTTTTTCCTGTTGGAAGACCTTTCTTTCTCCAGAAGGTACTACTTGGATCATGAGTGAGAGCCATCCACGCCTTCGGAACGAACTCAAATCCCTCAGGAGATTCCTTTCTCCAGGAAGAAGCCAGTTTTGTAGATATAATCTTATAAAATGTATTCTGCACTTCTACTACATTAAATAAACTATAGTATTTCTTTTTAGAGATGCAAAAACCACAACACCCTACCTTGATGTGCATTTAATAAAGTGATCCAGCCAAAATATATTTCTTATGACAGTGCCTGAGGAAGTCATCAAGCTAGCAGAGGATATAAAAAACATGAAAATAAGGGGTGCTGGTGAGATAGCTAGAGCTGCTGTAAAGGGATTAAGCATAGCAGCAGCTAAATCAGAGGCTGATAGCAGAGAGGAGTTTATGAGGGACCTTGATAATGCTGCAAAGGTGCTCCTGTCTACAAGGCCGACAGCGGTGTCCTTGCCAAATGCGTTAAGGTACGTGATGGTCAGAGCATATAGAGCATATGAAGGAGGAGGGACCAAGGAGGAGATAAAGGAAAGCGTATTTAGGGCATCAGATGAATTTTATAAGAACTCCCTTAAAGCAGTTGACCTAATAGGAATGTATGGATCGAGAAGAATAGAGGATGGAGATGTTATAATGACGCATTGCCATAGCACTGCTGCTGTCAGCATATTAGTGAATGCGTGGAGAAGTGGGAAGAAATTTGAGGTGATATCAACTGAAACTAGGCCCAGATATCAAGGAAGGATAACTGCCTCCATACTTGCCAAGGAAGGAATTCCAGTATCTCTCATAGTTGATTCGGCTGCTAGATTCTTCATGGAGCATGTGGATAAAGTTGTTGTAGGAGCTGATGCTGTAGCTGCAAATGGGGCTGTAGTGAACAAGATAGGGACTTCCATGATTGCTTTAGCTGCCCATGAGGCTAGAGTTAACTTTATTGTGGCTGCTGAAACCTATAAGTTCTCTCCTGAAACTGTTTTAGGATCTCTTATAAGAATAGAGGAGAGGCCTGCCGATGAGATAGTGGATACGCAGTATCTAAGGGATAACCCAGGGGTAAAAGTGAGGAATCCGGCTTTTGATGTCACCCCTGCATCTTATGTTGATTTAATAGTGACAGAAAAGGGTGTAATTCCACCAGAAGCAGCTATATTGGTGCTAAAGGAGGAGTTCGGATGGTTTTCCAGCGTAAGCTTGCCCAAATTTTTAAAGGAGGGATTGGAAACTCCTGTGGAGATGAGTGAGTATTGATATTAGCAGCTTTATTGCTGGGATCACTGAACAGCAAGAATACCCCACTTTTCCACTGCTATTTTTATCTCTTCATAACTATTAATTATCTCCGGAAGCTTCTCTCCCCTAAGAAAAGCATCTATACATTCTCTCATGGATCTAACTCCTGCTTCTTCCCCCATAGGGTGCCCATACACTGCCTCATCGGCTATTATTGCTTGTTCTTCGCCGAAAATGGCTAGATTTGCCTCTACTTCTCCTGGATGAATGTTTCTTGCTGCAGGCAGAGATTTCTTAACCCCTATGTCTGATGCAAGAGCTCTGTCTATGTTAGAAACCTCTTCTCTGTTTGTTCCATAGTAACCAGGTCTTTCTACGATATCAGCACCATATAATCTGGCAAATTTGGCGAGTATTGATGGAGAAAATGGGCTTTGATAAGATGGTAGATTCACATACAAGAACACCTTTTTCCCGAACGCCTCTCTAATCGCAGTAATTCCATCCATACATCCTATGCTTAGATCGTAAAACAAGGTTCTTGTCCCATTATCAAGAGATTTCTGGACTATATCTATGAGTTTTCCAAGCCTAGAAGTAACATTTACCCAGTAAACTGCTCTTCTTCCAGTTTCCTCTTTGACCTTATCTATTTTTTCACCTATCAAGGAGATCCTTAGACCTATTTGGGATGCTTCCTGGTCAATCAAGCCTGGAATATCCCTTATAAAGTCCAAGCCAGCGGATATAAGTTTATATGAAACATCTGCTAGATCCGCTGGATGTATCCCCTGAATGGGTCTTAAAACCGCACCTAGAATAACTCCTCTTGTGCCGAAGGATCGTATTATTCCCTCAGCACCGTTTGAGGGCCCAGACATATAGGAAAAATCAGCCTCGACATCCTCCAGCCTGATGTTTCCATGAGGCAGACTATTTATCACCAGGGCTAGGGATTGAAGAAGACCAGAATTTATGTCAAAAATAGTTCTTGGTACTTGAACATAAAATACATCCCCCTCGTTGTTTAGCTCAAGCAGAGATCTCTCTAAATCCGTCTCAACCCATTTTTTTATCCTCTCAAACCATTTTATGAATAAATCATGATTCTCCCTCACAGTGAATTTCAGCCTCAAAGCCTCAGTGGAGTTCATAAAATCCTCTAATTCCAAGCCCGCAACTGGATTTAAACATTTCTTTAATGAGGTTTAATTTAAGATTGGAGAGAAAAGGAGAAAAATTAGCATTAGCAGATAGGTTTTTATTGAGATAAAGAGTCTGAGATTAAGTGGACAACTCGTTTTGTCTTGTTAATGGGAAGATATACCTCTCCTTTAAACCGACAAAGACAGCAAACTCGCTTGTTGTTATAAACGGCAGAGTAGCTTATGCTGGTGATGAGGGTAGGGCAAGGGGTATAGCGGATTCACTTGACCTAAGAGTCATAGATCTCAAAGAAAGGGTAGTCCTTCCTGGTTTCATTGACTCACATGTCCATCTGGATGAGCTTGGCATGTATCTGGAGATGCTTAATCTAAAGGACGTTGAAAGCATAGAGGAGCTGAAGAGAAGGCTTAAACTGTATATTGAAAGGGGTAAATGGGTATTAGGACATGGATGGGACCAGGAGAGGTTAAAAGAAAAAAGATTTCCGACTAGATGGGATCTAGATGATGTTATTAAGGATAAGCCTGTCATGCTCACTAGAATATGTCTTCATGCTGCTGTTCTCAACACTAAAGCAATGGAGATCACCGGATTACTTGAAAAAGAGAATCCAGATGTAATTAAAAACGATAAGGGAGATCCTATCGGTGTTATTGTGGAAAAAGCATTCGAAAAAGCAAGAGAAAAGGTGAAAGAGGATTTAACACAAGAGGATTACATGAGGTTTCTCTGCAATGCCATGGATTTTGCTGCATCTCAGGGGGTAACAACAGTTGGATTTGTTAGTTGTGATAGAAACAGTCTGATGGCTTTACATCGCTTAAAAAGTGAGAAAAAATTGAAAATAAGAGTTAGAGTTTATCTAAATCCGGATACTTTGAAGCTATTGGAGGATTTAGGAATAAGAGGGGGATTTGGAGATGAATTCCTGCGAGTAAATGGATTGAAGATATTAGCAGATGGCTCTCTGGGAGCTAGGACAGCTTGGCTTTCAGAACCATACTCTGATTCGCCCACAAGCGGCGGCCCAAATATAAGCAGAGATGAGCTAATGAAAATAGTTGAGGAGGCTGATAAAAACGGACTCCAGCTAGCAATACATGGCATAGGGGATAGGACGATTGACATGATACTCGATGTATATGAAAAGGTTGGAACTTTTGGAAAAAGACATAGAATAGAGCATGCATCTGTAGTTAGAGATGATCAAATTGCGAGAATCAGCAATCTTGGAGTTGTGGTCTCTGTCCAGCCTCATTTCATAGTATCTGATTGGTGGGTGGTTAAAAGAGTCGGAAAAAGGAGAGCTAAATGGGTTTATCGATTCAAGAATATGCTTTTAAGCGGCATAAATCTCAGTTTTGGGACAGATTGTCCCGTGGAGAACTTGAATCCATGGGAAACTTTACATGCTGCCGTGACAAGAGGAGGCGAATCTTTACCTCTTTATGATATCACAAAAGGTGAATGCTTAGATCTGGAGGATGCCCTTTACTGTTATACTAAGGGATCGGCTTATGCTCTATTTGATGAAGAGAACTTGGGCTCTCTTGAGAAGGGAAAACTCGCTGATTTTATAGTTGTTAATAGAGATCCCTTTGAAGCTGATGATTTGAGAAAATTAAAGGTATTAGAAACTTATGTTGGCGGAATCAGGGTTTTTAACGGTACAGGTCATGTGTAGGTCTGTATTCGAAACTTAATAACAGAATGAGGCTTTTTACAATTTTATTAGTATATATTATTTTTATTGTTACTAGTCCAATCGAGTAGATCTATGGTCACTATATCTCCGTCTTTCAAATTTAGTTTTCCTCTTAAGTTATCCTTAGATATGACCTCTACAACATCTGCATTATAATGTCTTCTTTCGGGGAAGATAGCGTGGCACAGCTCTCCATTTAGCCTGATTGGATAAACTCTTACGCTTCCAAATGTTCTTCCTGATTCCGTAAATCCTGGCACCACGATTGGTTTTACCCTTTCAGTCCATTTTATAATATTATATATGGCTGACTTTGATATTACCCTCAGATTAAGGGTTCCCTTAAAAGGCTCATAGCCTAAATGCTTGAGAAACTCCCTTTTATAGCCCTCAAGCGACATGTAGTATGCTCCTTCTCCAAGCCCTGTGAAGACTTCACCAGCAATTCTGTCGATTGGTTTTTCTCTTAATGATATAAGTTCGCATACTCCTTCAAGGAGAGCCAATCCCTTCACGCTTACCATAAAGTGATGCCTTTTTCCTCTGACTATTCTCATTACATATCCACCATTTTCAGCCTCCTTGAGCCATCTGGCCAGCGTAGGTTTTGGTATACCTGTGAATTCCGTTAGATCTGATAGACCAATAGGTCTATCCCTTCCTCCTGACTGAATTAGAGATATAAGAAGCAGAACAATCCTCTGGCTTGTTCTATCGCTTATTGTCATGTTACCATTTGCCTCCGCATCCTACTTAAAAACTGTTTTCACTTGTAGCAAGAGCTCAAAATTTAGCTTATAG
>JAGDWR010000068.1:13718-17177 GCA_023269865.1 Candidatus Methanodesulfokora sp. | reverse complement strand
AGGCTAATAGAGAAGTTCGAGCCAACTTACGTGGAGCCAAAGGGATACAGCTATGTGGGATATTCGAGAAGAAGGATGTCGAGGGAGAACTCTCCATCTCATGAAGAGGTGAGATCCTTTGCGGAGGAGATTGCAAGCTTAACATCTTATAAGATTATAGATGAGCAGAGAGCGAGCAAGGTAGTCCTTTTGTCCAGATTAGACAAACCGATAAGATTTTATTAGGAGGTGATCTCTTGAATATAGTTCTTCTTCTTGGTGGCCATATCTTCAACAAGATAAGAAAAGGAGAATTAGAAGAGATAAAGAAAATAACAAACCTTTTGAGGAGACTTTTGAGGGATGGAAATAGAATCGCTGTAGTGGCAGGAGGAGGAGGATTGGCTAGAGAATACATAGACCTATCAGAAAAGCTTGGTGCACCAAAAGCTGTTCAGGATATCATCGGTATAGAGGCAACTAGATTGAACGCCATGATTTTGATCTCAGCTCTTTCTGATATCTCATATCCATGCGTCCCATCGTCATATGAGGAAGCTGTTAAGGGTTTCAGTTCAAAGGGTCTTGTTATAATGGGAGGGATAGCACCTGCGCAATCTACAGATGCAGTAGCCGCAGTAATGGCTGAGTTGACAAGAGCAGATATCCTGATAAAGGCCTCTGAGAAAGGAGGGGTTTATGAGAGAGATCCAAATGAGGATCCAAATGCAAGAAAATATGAAAGGATGACATACGACGAGCTGGAGAAGATAATCCTTGAGAAGAAGTTCCTTCCAGGAAGGTATGACCTCCTGGACTATTTAGCTCTTCTAATTCTTAGAAGATCAAATATTCCTCTTGCCATAGTGCCGCCGAACGCAGAGTCTATAGAAAAAGCACTCAAGGGTGAGATCACAGGCACATTGGTGACTTAATTTTATATAATAAAATACAGCTCATGGTTAAATATCTGAGTTTGACAGTCAGTGAGGTGTGCCCATGTTGAGAAGACCAATAAGACCCCCTACCAAACCAATTAAGATGAGGGCTCCATTTACCTTAAAAAAGCTAGTTTTTGAGGCATTGTTCGGCATTGTCTATGCATTTTTCACTTTTCCCATTTCCTTTCTGATAGCAGAATTTAGCGTCTGGGTGTCGAGCGTATGGATGTTGAATAGAGCGGATGCTCTCAGAAACTTCAATTTGTTTCTATGGCTAGTACAGCTAATGTTCATGATAGTTCCATTGTATCACAAAAGATACATGAGGGTCATTTTCTTCCTCGTGACAAGCCTCTTGATATACTATGCAGTTTTCTTCGCTGCTGCTTTTGATCCACTATCTCTATTCGGCTATTGAATCGGTAAAGCCATAAAAGCTTAAATTTAAACCACAAAAGGAGGAAATATGCTCCGGCCGGGATTTGAACCCGGGTCTGAGGCTCGAGAGGCCTCCATGCTTGACCGGGCTACACCACCGGAGCCCAGAAAAACTTGGGAAGTGGAAATAAAAAGTTATATGTCAGATTTATCAAATAGGAATCTTTTTCTTTTGGTGAAAAAGGCTTGCTGGGATAAGAATGCCTGCCACTGTTGTTGTCGGAGGATTCTATGGAGATGAGGGAAAGGGAAAGATACTTAGCTATCTTTCCGTGGTAGATGATGTGGATTTAGGAGTCAGAGGAGGAGTTGGGCCAAATGCTGGACACACCGTTGTCTTCAAGGGAAAAGAGTTCAAGTTGAGACAGATTCCATCCGCTTTTGTGAATGAAAGAACTCTCCTTTTGATAGGCCCTGGGGTGCTAATTAATCCCGAGGTCCTTTTCAATGAGATACAAATTACGGGAACCGAGAATCGAATATATGTGGATAAAAACTGTGGTATAATAGAGAGGAGGCATATAGAACTAGATTCGTCTGATTCACATTTGAAGGGAACTGTGGGCACTACAGGGACGGGAACAGGACCAGCAAATGCAGAAAGAGTTCTAAGGAAACTTAAGATAGCAAGGGACGTGCCAGATCTCCAGAAATACCTAGGAGATGTTCCAGAAATGGTAAATGAAGCAGTTGATTCTGGAAAGAAAGTTCTCATCGAGGGAACTCAAGGCACTTTTCTCTCATTATGGCACACAGATTATTACCCCTTCTGCACATCAAAGGACACCACAGCGTCAGCTATATGCTCGGATGTCGGCCTGGGACCTAAGAAAGTAGATGATATCTTAGTTATTTTCAAGTCTTATGTGACAAGGGTTGGAGGAGGTCCACTTGAGAACGAATACAGTGAGGATGAAGCCAGAAGGTTGGGCATGCTGGAAATAGCTACAGTGACAGGAAGGAAGAGAAGATCTGCCCCGTTCAATTTCAAGCTTGCAAAGAGGGCTGTCATGCTAAACAGTGCTACACAGGTAGCGATAACAAAATTGGATGTGCTTTTCCCGGAGGCCTCTGGAGCTAAGAGGTATGAGGATCTTCCAAGAGGAGCGAGAGATTTCATAGATAAGGTGGAGGATGAGTTAAAAGTGCCTGTAACACTTGTTGGAACAGGAAAAGACATTATGGAAATAGTCGATATGAGGAAGGATAAGCTTTGATATGGGGGCGCCGGGATTTGAACCCGGGTCTGAGGCTCCCGAGGCCTCCATCCTAGCCAAGCTAGACTACGCCCCGCAACTTGATATGATCTTTATAAAAACTGTTCCCCTTAGTGCAGGAGATGGTGTCTGACGTCTTTACTATAAAGAGAGGGATAATGCATACCTTTGATAGGATAGCTAGCGACTACAGCAGCAAGAGAAGAAAGATCTGGCCTGAGGTGAAACTTGTACATGGGAGAAGAGTGCTAGATGCTGGATGTGGACATGGAAGAAATTCAAGGTATTTTTTGGAGATGGGTTCTGATGTTTTCTCAGCAGACATATCAATGGAAATGCTTAAGATAGCAAGAAAAAACATCTCTGATGCTGAATTAATCCAGTGTGATATCACATTTCTCCCGTTCAGAGATAATGCATTCGACTGTGTCCTGCTTGTTGCAACGCTACATCATGTGCCATCCAAGCCAGAAAGATTGAAAACCCTCAAGGAGATATATAGGGTGACATCACATGAAGGTAGAGTTCTGATAACAGTTTGGTCCATCTTTCAGCCTAGATTCTTCAAAAAAATCCCTAGAATGATGGCAGATAGAGTTTTAGGTAGAGTTAAAGAACTTTGGGATACCTATATCCCCTGGGGGAAGGAGAAAAGATATTATCATCTTTTTTCAAAGAGGGAGCTCCTGAATCTTGTTAAAAAAGCAGGTTTCTACTCAATAACTATCTATAAAAAAGGATTTTTCCCTGAAAATCATGTTGTAGTAGCTAGGAAGGGAGTCAAAGATGGTAAGGCACGCTAGAGTGCTGTCAGGTGTCGCTGTAGTAGCTGTTATGACAAAACCCAGCAGATGTCCTCATGGGAAGTGCTCCTACTGTCCAGG
>JAGDWR010000068.1:12198-13618 GCA_023269865.1 Candidatus Methanodesulfokora sp. | reverse complement strand
TCTCCTGTTGTTGTGAGAGCTAGTAAGGTCGGGTATGACCCATATATTCAGGTTCAAGATAGGCTGAGACAATTTGTTGATGCTGGATATAATCCCTCAAAAGTCGAGTTAATAGTGATGGGTGGTACTTTCACGGCAATGCCACAACAATACCAGGAGGAATTTATCAAGAACTGCTTTGATGCCCTAACCGACTTCCCTTCAAGCAGCTCATATAGAAGCAGGGATATAGAAGAGGCCCATTTGAGAAATGAGAAAGCTAGCTCAAGATGTGTCGCCCTGACTGTAGAGACAAGACCCGATTGGGCGAAGAAAAAGCAGGCAGAATTCATGTTAAGACTTGGAGTTACCAGGGTGGAGATAGGAGTCCAGTCCATATATGATGATGTGCTAAAAAGAGTTGAGAGAGGTCACACAGTTAAGGACACGATAGAGGCTACAAAAATACTGAAAGATATGGGATACAAGCTGTGCTATCACATAATGCCGGGCTTGCCTGGAAGCGATCCTGATAGAGATCTGGAGATGTTCAAAGAGATATTTGAGGATAGCTCCTTCAGACCAGACATGCTTAAAATATACCCAACCCTAGTTATCAAAGGGACAAAATTGTTTGAGGAATGGAAATCAGGAAAGTATTCCCCTCTTGAGGATGATGCTGCTATAGACCTTCTGGCTAAGGTTTATGAGATAATGCCCAAGTGGGTGAGAGTGCAGCATGTTCAGAGGGATATTCCAATAGAGAGAATAGAGGCAGGCGTTAAAAGGAGAAATATAAGGCAGTTAGTGGAGGAAAAACTAAAGAAAAAGGGAGTGAGGATAAAGGAGATAAGATATAGAGAAGTTGGACATGCCATTGCGAGAGGAGTAAAGCCTGATTTCAAGAACGTCAGCTTATTGAGGGAGGATTATGAGGCTAGTGGAGGAACAGAAGTTTTTCTTACGATCGAAGATGAGAGAAATGATGTCCTAATGGGCCTTCTCAGGCTCAGAGTTCCAGAAAATAGAAATGTTGGAATTGTAAGAGAGCTCCATGTCTATGGAATTCAAGTGCCAATAGGGTCGTTTAGCGAAGAAAGCGCCCAACACAGAGGATTTGGAAGAAAGCTTATGGAGAAGATGGAGGAAATTGCCACAAGCGATTTCGATGTAAAAAAGATCCTTGTTATATCTGGTGTCGGTGCGAGAGATTATTTCCGCAAGCTCGGATATTACAGAGAACAGAAGATATTTTACATGCAGAAAATACTTTAGATTACTTTATAAATTTTTTATATTATAAAGATTAGTATATTTCTTCTAGTTCTTGAAAAGAAGTTGCTATTTCATGCCAAAGCAATCTATTTGTTGGGACTCATGCTCCTCTTCCCCTAATTTCGGAAATTTACTTTGATGATCCCTATCTTAATCTTGAAAATCC
>JAGDWR010000068.1:7954-12098 GCA_023269865.1 Candidatus Methanodesulfokora sp. | reverse complement strand
ATGGGGCCGGCGGGATTTGAACCCGCGACCACCAGCGCCCCAGGCTGGCATCCTGAACCAAGCTAGACTACGGCCCCGTTATATGACGGATACCCCATTGACTTTCAGCAATCACCTGTTTAAAAAATCTATCGCTGAGAAGATATCAATGCTGAACGATCAGCTTGCTGGCCTGCTATTAGTAATGATTGTAGCATTATTAGGCTATAAAAAAGGAGCTGTGAACCTGTCGGGTTTAGCTTCCGGAATTGTCATAGGTTCTGCTGTTGTCCTTATTGGAGGGCTTCTGCTTTTTCTTCCCTTACTAACATTCTTCGTCATTGGATCTATATTTACTAAGTATAAATATGACCTGAAGGAGATAAAAGGCGCAGCTGAGAGTGAAAAAGGGAGAAGAGGGTGGAGCAACGTCCTAGCAAATGGAATTCCTCCTCTTATCTTTCTGCTTATCTGGAAGATCAGCTCAAATGATGGATTCCTTTTGGCTTTCTTCAGCTCCATAGCAGCGGATACCTCTGATACTCTGAGCAATGAAGTGGGGGTTTTAAGCAAGAAAGACCCTGTCCTTCTGTTTTACTGGAGAAGAGTTCCTGCTGGAACTTCAGGTGCTATCTCATCTCTTGGGACAATTGCTGCTTTTCTCTCATCTTTGCTCATATCTCTCGAGTCCTACATAATTTCTGGTGGAAATACCAGGTTTCTTGTAATTCCAGCTTTCTGTGGTTTCCTTGGAAGCATTATTGATAGCATCCTTGGAGCTTTAGTTCAGGAGAAAAGAGTTTGTCCTTCCTGTGGGAGAATAACAGAAAATAAGAGCCATTGTGGTTTTCACACTCGGCATATAGCAGGAGTAAAAGGTTTTGGAAATGGACTTGTTAACTTCATCATGAGCCTTGCGGCAGGGGTCATATCGCTGGTGATCCCATGATCTCCGTCATAATACCGACAAAAAACGAGGAGAGATATATAAAGAAATGTCTAGTTTCCCTGGGCAAACAAAGGAAGTATATAAAGGAGATAATAGTCGTAGATGGAGGAAGCACAGATAGAACTGTGGAAATAGCTAGAAAGTATGCTGATATAGTTTTGGTTGATCCTAAGCTGGATAGCCCGGGTAAGGGGAGGAATGCTGGGGCAAGAATAGCAAAAGGGAGTATATTAGCCTTTGTTGATGCAGACACTTTGGTATGCGATAAATGGGGAGAGGCTATAATCAATGCATTCAGCCAAAAGGAGGTTTTGATGGCCTCTGGTCCTGTTTATCCTTATGACTCAAGTATTTGGCTGAAAATTGCTTACATCTTTGCCTATGATTTTCTTGTAAGAGTTACAAGACTTCTTAAAATAACTCATTTTCTGGGGTTGAACGTGGCTTACAGAAAGGATTTCTTCATTAAAATGGGGGGATTTCCGAACACAAAGCTATCTGAGGACATACTGCTTTCAATGAAGATCGGCAGATGTGGAAAGTCTATTTTTAGCAGGAAGATGTCTGTTTTAAGCTCGGCTAGAAGGTTGATGAAACAGGGCATTGGATGGATCCTCTTGTACCTAATATTTAATGAATTGAAAGTAATTCTCTTGGGAAGGCCTTTTGAGTATTACCCGGAGGTAAGATAGGAAATTAATTAAACATTCGTGTTTAACTATATTGTTGTCCTATTGGATTCCTTAAACCTCTATCTTGACTTTAACTTTGATCTAGGTTGAATATTATGCCATAAATTGTGCAGATCAACGTAATTAATTCCAATTATGGTAAGAAGTCTGCACACAAGTAACCGAAAACTTTATATATCAATTGGCACCTATTTTAGTTGATAAAAAGTTTTCGGTTTGTGAGGGGTTGATCTTGGAGAAGGAAGAAGAGCTAAGATGCCCTAGGTGTGGGAGTACTAATATAATAGAGGATCCCGACGCGGGTGAACTAGTTTGCGCTGATTGCGGTCTTATAATATCATCTGGAGTTCCAACAGAGAGGAAGGAGTGGAGGGCTTTTGATTCAGATGAGTACATAAAAAGAGCCCACACTGGGGCTCCTATATCTCCCACGAGACCTAGTTTTGGTCTGGATACTGGTTTTATTGGACAGGATAGTGTGAGCAAGAAGTCTGCAAAAAGGTTCCAGAGGACGAAGAAGCATGTTAGTGACTCAAAGGAGAAAACAATAGAACCTGCCTTAATGAAGATAAAGGATGTTGCTGAGACATTGAATATACCTGAAGAAGCTGTGGAAGATGCGGCTATGCTTTACAGAATGGCTGCAGGAAAGGGATTAGTGAAGGGAAGAAGCATGGATGCAATGGTGGCTGCTGTTATATATGCAGCATGTAGAAGAATGGAGATTCCTAGAACTCTTGAGAGCATAGCTGAGTTCTTTGGACTAAAGGAGAAGGATGTAGGCAGAAGCTTCAGGTTTCTATTCAGGAAGCTGGGAATAAAAATACCTCCTCCTAAGCCGGAGAAGTTTGCATATCATATATGCACCAAATTGGGTCTATCAGAAGAAGTAGCAACACAAGCAACTAGGATATTAAAGCTTGCGAGAAAAATGGGTGCCACAATGGGAAGAGAGCCTGTTGGCGTGGCCGCAGCTGCTGTTTATATGGCTTGTCAGGAGCAGGGAATTCATAGAACACAAAGAGAACTAGCCCAAGCAGCTGGAGTTACTGAGGTGACTGTCAGAAATAGATACAAGGAACTCCTTGAGAGAATAAGACCAACGCTAAAGCAGCAAAGCACTGAGAGCGAGTAACTTTAATTGCCTCTGTCGCTGGGTTCCACCGGTAAGCTTAAATTCTGATCTCAAATAAGAGAGTTAGAAGGGAAGTTTCATGGTCGAGGATAGGTGTCCCATATGCGGTCTTCCTAAGGAATTATGCGTTTGTGGTGAGATTAAAAAAGAAGAACAGAAGATAACAGTAAGGTCTGAAAGAAGAAAATACAGGAAGGAGGTCACGTTAATAGAGGGTTTGAATCCAGGAGAGCTAGATGTTAAATCCTTGCTGAAAGATATGAAGAGCAGATTAGCATGTGGTGGCACTTATAAGGAGAAGGAGAGAACCATAATACTTCAGGGAAACCATGTGAAAAAAGTCAAGCAAATGCTCATTAGGTGGGGAATCTCTCCGGAGAAGATAGAGCTTATAGGTTAAGTTTTTAAATGGAGGGTTATGTGTGGCATATGTACGAATGCATGAGATGTGGTTACGTTTTCTCAAAAAGTGAAATGGAGGAGTTCTTCAAGGATTATAAATGCCCTAGATGTGGCTATAGAATAATAAGGAAAGTGAGAAAAGAAGATATAAAAAGAGTAAAGGCTATTTGAAAGGGGAATTTGTTTGAGCTCCCTTTATAGAAGAGCTGCAAGAGAGATAGCATATATCATTCTAGCGGCCCTTTTACTGCTGGTTATCGTTGATTTTGGGCTGAGCATGGTCTTTGGAGTGAAATATCCCTTGGCTGTCGTGATGTCCGGATCCATGGAACCAACTCTTGAGCCAGGAGATTTGATTTTAGTGCAGAAAGTTGATCCTGCAAGCCTCAAGGTAGGGGATATAATTGTCTTTGAAGTACCATGGAGCAATACGCCAATAGTTCACAGAGTAATAGCGATAGATAACGGTAAGATCTTCACAAAAGGGGACAATAATTTATACCCAGATCCCAGCTATAGGACTTCCGGAGATGTATATGGAAAGGTGATAGAAATATCAGGTCATCCTTTTAGGATTCCTATTGTCGGTTATATCCTTGCTTTTACTCAGACCATATATGGAAAGGCGATTCTAATTGTTCTCTTGGCAATAATGGTCATAAGAGATATCTACGAAAAAGAATAAAAATTTACTTTTTATGAAGGTTATTTATTCAAATGGGCCGGGTGGGACTCGAACCCACGGCCTCCGCCTCGTCAAGGCGGCGTCATAGCCACTAGACTACCGGCCCATGTCATATCATTGCTCTCTAAATAAATTTTCCTCCCTAGTAAGGTTATATATATCTGTTATTGATTGAATTAATCTTGTTATTGTGTTGAACTTAGCCCTGGCCTTTGTGACCTCATCTGCGCTGAACTTTACAAGAAGAAGACCGCCTGATCTCTCAAAAAAGACGTCCTTGTAGTCAGGTTTAAGAGAAAAAA
>JAGDWR010000068.1:0-7854 GCA_023269865.1 Candidatus Methanodesulfokora sp. | reverse complement strand
TCCTCTAAACTTTATCTCTATTTCTATCAAATAAATAGCCCACCCCCTTTACATATATCCTAGGCCCCAGTTCCTCCACTGGATCAGTCAGGAAGAAGCTTATTGTCAGCTTTTTATTCAGATGCACAAATAGCACCACATCTGAATTCACTTTCCCAAGCTCTTCTGATCTTATCGGATTTCCCAGCACCGATATTCCCATGCCCTCTCCTAATAAATTTGATAGTTCCCTGATGCTTTCATCGGAGAAAGCTACTTCTATTGTCTCTACTTTTGGAGCTCTCCTCTCTGTGATTTCTCTCCTTAAAGCAACACCAGAGAACAAAACTGCCCTTGGATTAGGCTCTGGAGGCGTCTTTGTGACATCAAAAAATCTCATTCTGGAGGGGTTTCCTTTTATCTGGTCTATTATAACAAGCCTGGATGCGCCAAGCCTTATGGCCTTTTCTGATAGATCCATTATGGAGCTTTTTCCCCTGTTTACCTTCACAGCCCCGGGAATAACCCTGCATAAGTCTTTTAAGAAAGATCTAGTTCTTTGAGATGGATATCTTGACGTAGTGAATATTATCAAGTGAGATCACTGATGCAGTGCTGATTCTGCGTGAGTAGCTATTGAGGTCTCAGGTTCCCAAGCGCCTCCTGTGAATTCAAAACCGCACTTCCTGCATCTCCAAACCCCAGCAAATACCCTCCTAACGGCTAAAGTACCACAGTTAGGGCATTTATATACAGATTTGCTTCGCATCAAAACCTGTTCTGCCCTTTTTCTCACTCTATATCCATACTTAACTGATGCAATCTTAGATCTAGGTGGTCTCTTGACCAACTTTCAGCACCCCCTCTAGTGAGGACATCAACTCCTTCCTCTTCTCCCTAGCAATCTCATACATCTTTTTAATCTCGACGTCCCTGAAGAACCCTCTTCTTAATTGTATAGAACATACTCTTCCCTGGCCATCTATGGCCATTGTGATCATGGCATCAGAGGCTATCTCCTCCTCTAGGCTTGGATCCAACAGTATATAATCCCCTATCCTGACAAACGTGAAGTTTATCACAGGATCGCTAACTGGAACTGGAATCTGTTCATCCATCACTATAGGTGTTCCATCGGAGCTCAGACTTACCTTTGGAATTTTAGATCTGGCAAGTGCTACTACTGTAGCCAATGTTAGGGCATCTGCTAGATTTCCCTTGTGATCTAACACATACATGTCAAGGAATAGGAGATATACTAGCTTTCCAGGAGCTATTGCTAACCTATCTAAGTCAACATATTTGGAGCTTCTTAAAGCTCTATCAACTATTCTAGCCAGCTCTATTGAATTTTCATCTGGAGGACCTGGTTCGAAGCTCGGCGATGCAAGCGGAAGTAGCTCCACATTTGAGACCATTACCCCTTTTTCTGGAGTATCTGGAAACGGTTCTCCTATATCTGCGCTTACTCCAACTAAAACCTTAGTTCCACCTAGTGAAAGCCAGGCCTCTCCACAGGATTTAGTGTAGGATCCCGGCCTTATTTCTACTCTTCTAATTTCATGAAAAGCCCTTCCATCAATTCTCCTTCCATTCTTCAGCTCCTTTAGCATGTATTCCTTCATCAGAGATGAGCCTATGCTTTCTTCTTCATACAGTTTGATCCCCTCCCACAACCTTCCTCTCAACAAATACAAAGGGCCTCCTCAGAGCCTCTTTTTGTAGCTCATATATAAGCTCACAGCAGGACATACCGAGAGATAACGCTTCGCTAAACTGGGATTCATCCATTGGGCCGTCCATTTGCAATAAGGTTATCAGTCTGTCCTCGAACATGACAGCTATGGGCATATCAGCATCACCCCACATATCCTCATCATGTCCGGGATCTACTACGATAACATCGCCTATTTTTCCTATGGAACAAGCAGCAACAAGTCCTTTCATTGCTATTCCAGCTTCTGCTAATGCTAAAGAAGCAGCGGTTATTCCAGCTACTCTAGTTCCAGCGTCTGATCTGAGAACCTCTACGAATATATCTATCGCTGCTCCTGGGTACTTCTCGACAAAAATAGCTTGCTCTAATGCATTTCTTATCACTTTTGACAGCTCAATGCTCCTTCTATCTGGCCCAGGTTTTCTCCTCTCCGGCGTGGAAAATGGAGCCATGTTGTACCTGACTCTAACCAAGGCCCTATCCGGAAGAGCCATGTGTTTTGGATGCACTTCTCTTGGTCCGAATATGGCTGCTAATATTCTGTTTCCTCCCCATTCAACTAAAGCAGAGCCATCAGCTCTATCAAGCACACCAACTTCCATTTTTATTGGTCTCATCTCTCTGGGTCTTCTTCCATCCGTCCTGAGACCATTTTCATCTATCAGCTTCTCGGGTTTTTTCTCTACATACAACATCAAGAACCACCCGACAAAATTGTATCTAATAATCTGGATATCCTATCGCTCAGGCCTGATATATGGGACTCCTCCTGTATAATATTGAGTGCTTTCATTATCGCCATGAGGCTCTTGTGATCCCTTGGTTTTACTACGACAAATCCATTCTGGGCAACTAATATCTCGCTTCCGGTCTTACTTGAGAGTATGTTTAGCATAGATCCTCTTCTTCCTATAACTCTTGGTACCTTAGCTGGATCTATTTCCAACAAAACACAGCCAGAGATCTTGCCCAGACCCTCATATTCCAGTGTAAGGAGTGGACTTGACATCCCATCGAATGCCTTCACTTTAGCCAACACAACATCCCCCACCTCAAGCCCTAGATTTTTGTTATTTCTGGGTGGAATTATTACTGCAGTAAATGGAGAATTTATGTTGACAAGTATAGTTCCTCCGGATATCTTCTCAATCTTTCCAACAACAAGATCGTTCACCTTGGGGATGTAAGTTGATGCAAGAGGGATTACATCGACTTTATTTCCCTCTAAAGATGCCAGACCTAGAAGAGAGGACCTCAAAAAACCATCTTTGTCAACATATACGTTGTCTCCTGGTGTCATGCCCCTCGCCATCTTCTGCCCAGGAATCACAATTTCTCTATCCTTCACATAGACTTCAGGTTTGTTCAAAGCTCTACTCTCCCCCCTATTTTCCCAATTCTCTCTGTTATGAGCATCTGGGCTCCAACAGGAATCTCAACCTGAAAACTCACAGTTGATCCATCTTCAGACCATTTCTCGGATAGTATATCTCCTTGACCCTTAAGGAAACTTCTGACCTCTGACCAGCTTGCAGCTGGCACCACAACTTTTATTACTGCTTTCGAGCTTTTTAATGGAAGATACTTTCTTATCTGCTCAACTACATCTTTAACTTGCCTTTCTGGCTCCTTGAATGGATCTATCCTTGCTTTAGATTCTTTTATTGCATTTATTATTCTTTGAAGAGAGTGAGGTGCATTCGTGTTTGGATCAACATAGTTCTTCTGTATATAGCTTGCTATCCAATTTATTTTCTCCTCCTGGAGTTTCTTCCTCCTCTCAGCAGTTATCTGAACCTCTCCTTCCTTTATTATTATCTCAGCTATTTTATTTATATCCGTAGTACCGAAAACTGAGTTTAGATCTGATTTTGTAGCCTTCTGCCCTTTTCTAAAGTCAGTAAATACCTCCTCTATGGCTATTACATCACTTATCGGGATCTTCTTCCCCTCAAGGAGTTGATATGCTTTATCTGCATTTACCACTATTTCAAATTTTTTTCCTCCTTTTTCAAGCCTAGCAAGCACTGTTTCAGCCATATTATCCTCCTCTTAGGAGGGTTTCTCCTCCTTTGGAAGCTTGCTCATTATCCTCTGTATCTCCTCTTTTGTTAGGAGCCGAAATTCCTTGGTTTTTGTATCTATGACAGCCACCTCAACTGTGTTCTCATTTATCGGCTCCTCTTGCCCTTTTGCTGCTGCAGATATAGCAAGAACTAGAGCATCTTCGAGCGACATATCCGGCTTATATCCATCTCTGAGATAATCATTTACCTTATCCGAGTTCATGCCAGCTGCATAAGCCTCATAACTGTAAAAAGCTCCTCCAGGATGAGTTATGTAAAGCTCTGGTTGATCATCAACGCCTCCAAATATCATCATGACGCCAAAAGGCCTTAGACCAGCATATTGAGTGTACTGCTGCTTAAACATAGCTATTCTTTTTGCTAGATTCTTCACTGTTATGGGTTCTCCGTATATAAGCTTGTTGTATTGTGCCTCCTGCCTGCTTCTATCTATAAGCATTAAACCATCTCCAACAAGTCCTGCGGGAATAGCTCCTATGTGCTTATCTATTTGATGTATCTTCGTTGGTGGTTCAGCCAAGGGCGAGACATATTTCTTCACAGCAAGGAGCACTACGCCCTCCTTGGATTTAACTCCTAGTGCTAATGCTGCTCTTTTTGTTGCAGCCAGAGCGTATTCCACCTGGAGAAGCCTGCCATCTGGACTGAATACCGTTATAGCCCGATCATATCCCCGTGAAAGTTGTGGAAATACCAACTTCCCACCTATCTTCTGTTGTCTGAGAGGGCTTATAAAGAGTTTGCTTTATAAATCAGTTAAAATATTATATTATATTAGGTTTTTCCCTTCCCCCTTCAGTACTTCTCTTATCTTTCTCAGAGAGCCTGAAACGGAGAGTATCCTTAGATACCCCTGAGCCTCCGGTAAGCTTGTTACAAGAAGAAAGATCACATTATTATATGATTTATTAGTACATTTTATAATACCATGAGATCCATCGAAAAACACAACTTTAAAGGGAATGGTCGAGCCGCATATAACGCCATACATTCTGCTTCTAGCCTTTCTCAGAAGATCGGACAAATCCCCTTGAAACCCAGGCTCTACCCTGAAGAGAACGTACCTCCTTCTATCTTTTACTCCTATTGGTATCTTAGGCTTCAACTTTTTTCACGCCCCTGTTCAACAGACTCCTTCTCTCCACGGCATGATATGGATAAGAACTCACTGAACAGATCCATCTGTCCACATTACCCCCTAATAATGCGTATGCTACCGAGTAAGAGGAAATTTTATCGAGAATGTGCCCGCTGGGTGACCTCATCCTAGTTACTATTACAGGGATCTTTCTGAAGAAGGCTATTTCAACTTCCTTCCTTATATTTCCAAGGCTCATACCCTTTTTCGCCATCAGAAGTAGATCTAAAAGAGATACCTCCAAAAAACCTTTCTTTTCATCAAGATAAGTTGCACAAACATCATCGAATATCATCTCTGGCGTTTTTATCACAATAGAATCTATTATCTTCGCTTTTGATGCCTCCCTGCAGTCCATCAAAGAGTGAGGGGTGACTGAGAGGTAATCTACTATAGGCCTAAGCTTCCTGGCAGTTTGCATCCATTTGCTCTCAGATGTATCCACTTCTGCTGTTGTAATAATCTTAATCCCATTATGAGATAGTACCTCCCTCAGATCCTCCTTAGATGATATGATCACACCTATGGCAGCAAGTCCAACTATTCTAGCTCTCTCAAGGTCCTTTTTGTAACTGGGAGCATCAGCAAACTTTAAATCAGTGAATTTATTTTGCGGCAAGGAGATCATCTAGCACCTTCGGGAGAATATCTTTAGCTGAGTATGGTTTAAAGTAGTAGACTATAAGTTTAACGGCCCCTCCGTATCCTCCTTTGAACAGGGAGATTCTGTTGAACAGCAACTCCTGTTTGTCAAGCCTTATATGTAATTTGGCTCCCTCTAAGCTTTTGTCTAAAGAGCTTGCTATTTCCTCTATCACGGGTCTTCCCATCCTATTTTTTATAGAATTCCATTTATTTTCAGCTTCATCACCCTCTATGGAAAGCAGAATCCTCCTTATGGTGAAACCGCGATCTGAATGCACTTTCATCACTGTAAAATCTCTGTCCTCCTCAATCAGATTTCTCACGATAGTCTGAGCTATGTCCACTTTCTCCGTCGGATAGGTGAGAAAATCTATCTCCAGTTTTTTCACCTTAAGGCCCATCAAAGTTTACTCCTTCTCTTCCTTTTCAATCTTTTAACGTGAGATGGTATTCCACGGCTTTTTCTAAGGCCTCTCATTTTCTTTCCAGCACTTGTCAGTCCCCTGAAAACTCTTCTCTTGTTGGCTGGATTAAGAAGCCAGTTTAGATCCTTATCTGATTTCACAGCTGGATTATGCGGATCGACCATTATGACCTCATACCAGAAGTACTTCCCATCTTCAGCCACATAGTATGAGTTCAGAACCTCCATATTTGGAAACTTTCTAGCAGCTCTTTCCTCTGCTATAAGCCTTATGCTTTTTGCTGGTGTGAGTTTTTCTACTCCCATTCCTGCAGGCTTTCTCCCTGCCCTAGGTCTCGGCTTTCTCCTTCCTCCTCTCCTTACCCTGACCCTTACAACTATGATGCCCTGTTTCGCTTTATATCCAAGAGCTCTTGCCCTGTCCAATCTAGTGGGTTTATCCACTCTGACAACAGCTGGTTGTCTCCTCCATTCCACCAGTCTCGCTCTCCAGAGTTTCACTAGTTCTGGATCCTTCTTTCTATTTCTCCATATGTACATCTCATAGAACCTTGCTGGCAATTTCTTCACCTTGCTCAACAAGCTTCCTCAATGAACTTTAAAACCTAACTTTTTAAGTTATGTAATTTTGCACATAAAGTATAAAAGGAAGAGCTGTTCTTACCCTGATGCTCCTAGGAATTGTTGGAAAGACGAATGTGGGAAAAAGCACTTTTTTCTCAGCCGCTACTATGTCAGAAGTTGAGATAGGAGATAGACCTTTTGTTACGATAAAGCCGAATGAGGGCATTGGATACGTGAGAGTTAGATCTGTTTGCACAGAGCTAAATGTAAGGTGCGATCCCAAATACGGTTGGTGCAACGGAATAAACAGGTTCGTTCCTGTAAAGCTCATGGATGTGGCAGGTCTTGTTCCAGGAGCACATCAAGGAAGGGGGTTGGGAAATCAGTTTCTTGACGATCTCAGGAAAAGCGATGCAAATATAATAGTTGTGGATGCTGCAGGATCAACTGATGATGAAGGTAAGCCAGTTCCCCCAGGAACTCACGATCCCGTTAGGGATGTCCAGATAGTGAAGGAGGAGTTCACCCTCTGGATGGCTGGAGTTCTGAGGAAAAATCTGGAGAAGGTATCCAGAAGAATGCTGTCGGGTGAAAAACCAGAGAAATTGCTTTCAGATGTCCTATCTGGCCTTGAAGTCAAGCCTGAGGACGTAAAAAAGGCAATGGATGAGAGCGGATTGGATCCCAAGAAAATACTTCAGGGAAAGAGCGAGGACATTCTCAGATTTTCGGAGTGTTTGAGGAGGAACTCCAAGCCTTTTTTGGTAGCTGCAAATAAAATAGATGTACCACAAGCCGGGGAGAACTTCGAGAGAATTAAAAAGGAGCTTGAGGAGGTTGTTGTTCCTGTTTCATCTCAAGCTGAATTAATACTCAAAAAGGCAGCGAGAAATAAATTGATAAGATATGAGCCAGGAGATAGCAGCTTCTCAATTATAGATGAGTCAAAATTGACGGATGCGCAAAGAAAAGCCCTGAAGTTAATCGAAGAAAGAGTACTAGATGTTTATGGATCAACAGGCGTGCAGAAAACACTGGAATCGGCTGTGTTTGATGTTTTAGGATCAGTTGTAGTTTTTCCTGTGGAAAATGAGAATAAATTCTGTGATAAGGATGGAAATGTCCTTCCAGATGCCTTTATAATGCCAAGAGGATCTAAAGTCATTGATCTAGCGATGAGAATACATAGCGAGATAGCAGAAAAAGCTACTTTTGCTGTAAACGCTAGAACGAAGGAGAGAATCTCCTTGGAGACAGAGCTTAAGCATAGAGATGTGATCAAGATATATTTGAGGAGATA
>JAGDWR010000089.1 GCA_023269865.1 Candidatus Methanodesulfokora sp. | reverse complement strand
GTGAGGAGAAAGTCTATGGCTCTCTCCTCATTGTCAACATCCCCGTAGGAAAGCTCATGAGTCCTCACCTCGATGGAGGGATATCTGCATGAGATCGCTGCCTCTATCAGCCTTGCCCCTGATAGGACATCCTCCTCATTTGTAGCCAGGAGGTAAACTCTCCTCACATCAATGCCTCTTGAGACAAGCCACTGCACAAACTCGGTCACAACAGGAGGGGAGAGGCCCAGAGGGGCTACGACAGCAGCTGGCATGAAGGAAGTTGAATGAGCAGAATAAAAGGCTTTTGGATTCTATATTTATATAAATTCCTTCTCTTCCCTCAGTTATGTAACTCACAAAATGCTCGGCAAGAAAAATGGTTTCATAGTAGTTTCGAGCGAAAGTCATAGGCAGCTACTCAAGCGTGGCAATATGTCAGGGCTGGTTTGACACAACCCTGAACTTAGTATGATGCTTAAAGGCTGAAAATTAGAAATCTTTCGGCTTTAGCTGTGGAGAGAATCAAAGCTCTTGTCTTATGACTCCAAGCTCCCTTAGCATCTCCCAGAGCTTTCCTCCCTCTTCATCCTCCATTTCTTAAGGTCATGGCCTTGCTGAGAATGATTAACACTTCATGCTCACTTTGGTAACAACTTTTTTAATATAGTGACAAAATTTATATAGAAGCCATGGTGAGCTTTTCGGTAACACAATGCATATCATGAGGTGATGAACATGGTAAGCGAAGCTTTGGTTGAAAAAGCCAAGGAGTTCCATGGACACATATGCCCGTTCCTTGTTTTGGGTTTAAGGGCTTCCGAAATAGCGATGCAGAAACTCGGTCTAACAAAGGCCGGTGAAGTAGAAACTGTAGGTGAGGAAATTCTCGCCATCGTGGAGTGTAACAACTGTTTTACTGATGGTGTGCAGGTTGCTACGGGATGCACTCTTGGAAATAATAGTTTAATTTATATGGATGTTGGAAAAAACGCGGTTACACTAGTTAAAAGGGGCGAGTGGAGAGGTGTAAGAGTTTATATAGATTCTGAGAAACTCAGAAACAAATACTTCAAGAAGGAGGCCACTGAGCTTTTTGAAAAAGTAGTTGTAAAAAGACAAGGAACCAGCGAAGATTATGAAAGGTTGCGAAAAATGTGGGCTGAGATTGGATGGTCCATGACGAATGTTCCAGAGGAGATGTTCAAAATAGAAGAAGTTGAAACTGCAGAGATTGAAAGAGCTCCAATATTAGAAAGTGTTAAATGTGAAAAATGCGGTGAACTTGTCATGAAGACAAGAATTCGAGTAGTCGACGGAAAAGCAGTTTGCCTAAGCTGTTTGGGCGAGTGTGAAGCTGTAGTTGGTAGGGGTATAGTGCCTAATTTTAAAATACCATTAAAGGTTAGGAGGTAGAGATCATGAACAGAAGGGGCGTAACTAAAGTTCAAGCGGGAATTTTAATAATATTGATTGTTGTAGCTATTATAGTATCTTCCGCAATGGTGATGCGTTATTACACTCCTCAAAAAACAACCCCTCATGAACGCTACATAGTGGACATTGTCGGAAGAAATGTTACATTGCCCAAAAGTGTTAGCCGAATAGTCGCAATAGGACCTGGAGCGCTTAGGCTGGTATGCTATTTAAACGCAACAGATATGCTCGTAGGCGTTGAAGAGGGCGAAACAGGGTGGGGATCTACCGGAAGAGATTATGCAATGGCCTACGGCAAAACCTTTGCAGGCTTGCCCGTTATAGGTCCAGGTGGGCCTGGCAAACCACCAGCACCCGAGTTGATACTTGCTGTAAAGCCAGATTTGATCATAATGTCTAGAACATACTGCGACTTCTATGATCCTAATAGACTGCAGGCTGAAACAAACGCTACTGTTATAGTTGTGGATTATGGACCAGCCGGGCAGCTTGATGTAAAAGGCCTTGAAAAGGCTCTAAATATCCTTGGAGAAGCCCTGAACCGCAAACAAAGAGCAGAGCAGCTCATAAGCTTCATTAGGAGCATTTACAGTGATTTGAACCAAAGAACTAAAAATTTGGGCTCAATGCCTAAAGTTTACGTTGGTGCAATATCATACAAGGGAAGTCAGCCCTTCACAACAACTCAAGTGCAATTTCTGCCGCTAACTCTTCTAAACACACCTTCCATTGCAGATAAGTACTCTAACAGGACTGGCGTCCTCTTATGGGATTTTGAGGCCATAATAAAAGAGCAACCAGACATTATATTCATAGACGAGAGCAACTTGGCAACCGTTAAGCAGGATTTTGACAAAGATCCAAATAAGTATTTACAACTAAATGCCTTTAGAGAAGGGAAAATATATGGAATCTTGCCATATAATTACTATCATACAAACATTGCAGTTGCTCTGGCTGATGCTTATTACATGGGTAAAGTCTTGTATCCCGAGAGATTCAGCGACGTCGATCCAGAGGCAAAAGCCAACGAGATCTTCAATGTATTCCTTGGCAAACCACTTTATCAAGAATATGCCAAAGCCTACGGTGGATTCAGGTGCCTATCTGAAATGTTCAGGGTACCAGGCCGATGATGAGACATTCAACCCGTAAGAAACAGCTCATACTAATCTCTCTTCTTTTTTTAACTTTAGCCTTAATTCCGATATCCACCTCCACAGGATGGTATAAGGCTCCATTGTTAGATATTCTTCGAGTGCTTTTCATGCCGGACAAGAGCCCTCTATCAACGGTTGTTTGGGATTTAAGGCTTAGGAGGGTTTTAGCCGCTATAGTAGTAGGCGCTATTTTAGGAGGTGCAGGCACCGCAATTCAGGCTTCAATGCGGAATCCTCTAGCTTCTCCGTTCACTTTCGGCCTTCCATCTGCTGCTTCCTTGGGTGTGGCAGTGGCACTTTTGATTCTTCAGGGAGGTACCATACAGCGCTTCCAAATATACATTTATAATCCCTTCTTAGTGTCGATCTTTGCCTTCCTCTTCTCTCTAATGCAAGTTTTAATAATTCTTCTGTTGGCTTACAAGGCAGGTTTAAGCGCTGGAGCCTTGGTTCTCTCCGCTATAGCAATTTCATTCACCTACCAAGCTATTCTTTACTTGTTGCAGTACCTTTACCTAAATGAAATACTTGTTTCAACAGTAGTTTTCTGGACATTCGGCGATCTTGGAAGAATATCATGGACAGAGCTCAACCTTGTTGCCTTAATTTCCGTGGTAATTGTCCTTCCCTACTTTATCTTCAGGAGTATAGACTATGACCTAATTATAAGTGGGGATGAATTAGCCAAGTCTTCCGGAATCCGCCCAGAGAGGATCAGGCTGGAGACAACGATAATTGCAGCTCTTGGGACAGCTCTTGCCACCTCCTTCGTCGGTGTCATAGGATTTGTCTGTCTCATTGCACCTCATGCAGCAAGACTGCTTGTCGGCGGAGGCCATAGATATCTAATGCCAACCTCGATGGTGATGGGCTCGCTGATACTAGTACTCTCAGACACTATAGGGAGGGTTATTATCGCGCCCACAGTAATTCCAGTTGGGATAATGACCTCTCTAGTTGGCGTTCCCCTTCTAGTTTACCTTCTCATCAAGGGAGGAAAGTATGGTCATAGAAGTTGAAGTTAAAGGCGTGAAAGTGCACTACAGAAGTATAAAAGCCCTAGACGGAGTTTCTCTAACAGTAAAGAATGGCGAAATATTGTCGATCATTGGACCGAATGGAGCTGGCAAAAGCACTCTTCTAAAGGTGATCAATGGGATTCTAAAGCCCAAAGTTGGGACAGTATACCTTGATCAAAAATCCTTGAACGAAATACCCATGCGGGAAGTAGCCAAGAAGATGGGGTTTGTTCCGCAGAACATCCACTTGATAGGAATGCTAACAGTACACGATTTTGTAATGACCGGTAGAAGACCGTACATAAACTTCACGCCCTCAAGGGAGGATGAAGAAAAAGTATATGAAGCATTAAAAACAGTCGGAGCTATAGAACTAGCGGAGAGAACGCTAGAAGAGCTTAGCGGTGGGGAACTTCAGAGAGTGATAATTGCAAGGGCCCTTGCTGGAGAACCTGAAGTGCTTTTACTCGATGAACCAACAAGCAACTTGGACCTCAAATACCAAATAGAGATCAAAAAACTCATAGAAAGCTTAAGCTCAAAAGGATTGATTGTTATAATGGCCATACACGATTTAACCTATGCTTACAGGGTATCTGATAAAATATTAATGCTAAACAAGGGAAAAGTTTTCGCGGCAGGAAAGCCGGAGGAAGTATTAACACCAGAGAATATCAAAGAAGTCTACGGGGTTAAGCCGCTGATCATCGCAGAACATAAAATCATAATCCCAGCAGAAAGCCTAAATACAGATTAGTTTTATACTAAGGCCCTACAATGTGATTTAAACGATTGCGAGAAAAATCAACATCTTATATTCCCTTAATTAGGGATAGCTAATAGAAAATTATTATAAATTTAGATTTAAGTTGAACTTTTCATGAGAAGTCACGAGGATAAGATAAAATTGTGGGCCAAGTTGCGATGCCTGCTGAAAAACCAGCAGCTGGCGTGGAAGTTGAATGAGCAGAATAAAAGGCTTTTGGATTCTATATTTATATAAACTCTATTGAAAATTTTTATGCTTACATGTCACAGTTTCCCGTGAGGATACTGATAGCTCCCTGGGGAAATCCATTTTCATGGAGAGAGGCAATCTACAGGCTTTCAGAATCAGATAGAAGGGTTAAGGGGGTGACAAGCACCTCACTGCTTGCAAAGGAGCTATCCCCTGATCTCATCATAGTATCAGTTCCCGAGACCCTTCTCTCCGTTAGGAAGCTTGAGGAATATGGAGGAAAAATAATCTCCGGGAATGAAGATTATAAAGAGCTTATTTATGGGCTAAAATTGGCAATAGAGAGGTTTTTCAGGGAGAATGTTGGAGAATTTAGGATGAAGGTCGTAGTGGCTCCAAACGTGGGGGAGTATGGTGGGATAAGATGGATCCTTCCGGAGAGGATAAGCCCTGATTCCGCTTATGCTGCCTACATCCTAGCTTCTTTAATTTTGAATACAGAGGAGGATGTGGAGATCCACTTGGATACAACGCATGGCGTGAACTTCATGCCTCTTGCTGTATACAGAGCTGTTCTAGCAGCTTCCAGGATTATATCAGCGATGAACAATGTTAGAATAAAGTTCAGTCAGTACAACAGCACCCCATATCCAGCTCACGACAGAGCCGAGGGGATCCCTGAGCTCGAGGTGTTCAAGGTGAAGGAGGAGTTTATAACTCCAGTGAAGGCTGCTCAAAGGCTTGTCTACAGCTATCTATCCAGGGATGAGATCCGCATTTTCAGATATGCCATTTCAAGCAGGGATCTTGGAGATTCTCATAAAATTTTGGAGGAGAGAGCAAGAAAGTTGCACAGGGAAGCGGGACCTGTTGCAAGCTCAGTTCACTACAGCATGCCTCTTGCATTCCTCCAGTTCTCAGAGATCGCTGAAGGTGGAATTGATGGTCTGGAGGAGTTGATGGAGGAAATAATCTCATGCGTTGAGGTGAAAAGAGAGGGGAGAATAACGGTAAAACACATGATTTTGCCGAGCTATGAGGATTTGAAGAGCTTCCTATCAGCTTTATCCTTGATATCATATGGAAAGAACTGCATCTCCAGCATAGATGGGATGAGAGTGGAGGAGGGGATTGTGGAAGCAAGAATAGATGCACTAAGCAAGGCAATGGAGTACCTAAAGGGCCCTCTTGCAGAAGTGGCCAAGAACGAGATATACAGCTTCAGGGAACATCTGAATGAGCTTGCAGAAGAAGCTTTGAAGAGAAAAGGGGAGTGGGTCTCAATGGATGGATGTGAGGAAAGCAGGAGGATAATGATAGCTCATGCAGGGCTTGCAAAAAGGGCAATAGAGCTGAAGATTGATGAAAACATCTGGTTTAGATACAAAAAAGAGTGTCTTCAGAGGACTGAAGATGTGATAAGAGGGATTTTAAATGACACAAGGCAGATGGTGAAGGGAGAAGAGTGGTAGTCCTCAGAAGTTGCTTTCCTGAAGTATATCAGTTCCTTGCTCAGAGCTACACCTTGAGAAGCATGATCAGTTCCTCTTGTTTGCAAATAAAATTATAAAAATAAATTTGTATATCTAAATTCATGCTTAGGGTGATCTCCAGATGGTTGAGGAAGCATGCCTTCAGCGCGTTCTCATCCAGTCCAAACAGCTGCCCTCCTGAGCACATCCACGAACTCCTCAAGAGAGAGGCCTGATGCATGTTGTGCTTCTCTCAGATCCCCCTTCTCAATGTAAATCTCAACTGCCTCTCTGATTTTCGGGGGAAGGCTTTTTATATAGCTCCAATCTGCATTCCTTCTTCTCAACTCCCTTAGCTCTGAGTCTATTGCATGCCACTCCTCCATCACCTGCATGAGGAATGCCTAGCTTTTAAGCATCACGGTCCTCAAGGGATCTTAATGGTCTAGTGTGACGAGCTATCTAGGAGGAAGTACGGTCTGACACCATCGGAGCATCTAAAAATGATCTCAGAAGTTCATGAAGGCAGGAATAACTATCATGCGAGATAGGAAAGAAGTAGTCTTTTTAAAACATTATGAGATGAAGCTAACAGCTATTAGATCTTTTTCATGGGTAAAGTGGATTTAGATCCTTCAGAAAAATGCTGTTCCTTAGCCTACTAATGTCTCTATCCCCAGATTTTCAGCAACGCTTTTCTGCCTTTTGTCCAGAGTTGCCAGTTTTCCACCTAATTTCATTGAGAGGGCTATGTAGAGCGCATCGTACACGGTGATCCCTTCCTTTATCGATACCTCAAATGCTTTATCGAGCACCTCCAGCTCATTGTAGAGGATTACGTTCACATCAATGAGCTTTCTCATGGCTTGAAACTTCGCTTTTGCATCCTCCTCCGAAATAAAACCTCTCCTGAAGGATTTCCAGATGGCATTTGAGACCTCCTTAGCAGCATGATCAACAGTGCAGCAGTTCTTTATGATGTCTGCATACTTCTTCCATCCAGGCTCCCTCAGGATGAAAGCAGTTATAACAGTGGCGTCAACTACTATCACGATCCTCCCTCACTGATGCCTCAGAAAAGCCGCTTGGAACCTCCTTTGTATTCATAATGATTTTGACAACCTCCTTGATATTTTCCTCCCTCTCCAGCTCCTCAACTCTGCTTTTAACAAATCTTCTGAGCTCCTCAGTCCAGTTAACGCGATCTGCATACCTCCTCATCTTCTCCTTTATGTGCCTGGGGACCTTGAAGCTCACAACCTCAGACAT
>JAGDWR010000032.1:5901-7485 GCA_023269865.1 Candidatus Methanodesulfokora sp. | reverse complement strand
CTCATCCCTGAGCTCAACCCCTCTCTCCATCCTCCTGTAATCAACACCAGCTGATTCAGCCAGAAGAAATATCTCAGGATCATTTGAATATATAAAAATTTCATTTCCATGAACCTCACCATCAGCTATTGCTATCCCCATCAGCTCCGCAAGAGCTGGATCAACCCTCCTTTCAGCTGGTATCTCCATTCCTCTAGGCACTATCACCCAGTAGCTCCCTTTTTTCATTTCCTTTGGGCTCATTAGGCGTATTCTTGATCCATCCCATACATAAAGGGAGTGATCTGGCGTCATTTTTATTTTTCTGCCATTCTCTGTAACTATCTCAATCATCCTAGCGTGATTTCTATGCCTTATAACTGCTTTTATCGGCATCCAAACGGCTTTCATCATGTTGAGATCGAGGGAGACCGTGAAGTATCTGTGGGGCTCGAGCTCCTCCAGATCCCTCCTGCAGAGGGATTCTATTCTAGTTATAAATATATCAGATTTCTCAGAATCATACACAACTATTAAAGTATCTCCTGAGACGCTCTTCCCGGATCTGGTCATACCTGTGATAAAGAGATGACCTCTTGCTATCGAGTCGAGATCCAAACAGAATGGTATATCTGTTCCCTTTATCCTTCCTACCTCAACCTGAGCTTTTCCACGCTTTTCCCCTGAGAAGAACCTCCTTATGTCATCCTTATCCGCTATATAAACAGGGCTGGATGTCATTGGAGGGCTCTCAAGCCAGAAGAGCTTCTCATCCCCAGCCCTCTTGTATCCCAAAACCTCACACTCAGCAACTAGATATTCAAGCTCGCTCTGATAATTTGAGTCAAATCCAAGGCTGCTTGCTATTAATGCAGTTCTTCCTATGTCCATCTCCTCGTTCATCGAGTATATCCTGTTCACTCTTATCATCACAACTGCGTCATCATACCAAGGATGCCTTGTGATGCAGAAAGAGCCTATCCCAACTCTGCTTCCCCTTTTTATCACAAACAGTATTTTATCATGCGTGGATCTTGACATCACATATCCTACTGGCTCCATTTAATCCTCTCCATACTGAGGAGAGAGAAAGGGTATCACTGTTGGATCCCCGAGATCCCTTGCAACTTTCGACATGGTCCTCATGTAGAACATTCTGTAGAGCTCATCGCTCACCTTCGATAGCCTGTCAACTGCTGTTATCGGCAGGGGCACACCGTTATCAGGTGTGCTTATGTTTGCAAGATGTGATAAAATCTCCCCTGCTCTATCTATGCAGTATTCGGGCATGTCCACTCTGATCGGCCTTCTTCCAAGCTTTGCAAATGAGGAGTACATCTCAAGCCCAGATGGGTTCACGTTCACAAGTCTGGACCAGAGGACTATGTCATCCCACATCCAATCAGCTTTTATGGGCTCAGTGTACTCCCCCCTGCTTAGAAATGCATCGGAGACAGCAAGATCAGATATGCCAGATAATTTCAGTTTTCTCGAAAGTACGGAGCTTCTTATCCTCTTAACAACACCTAAAACCGGTATATCAAGACTTTTAGCATCTTCCAGAAGCATTACCAGCTCAGATCCTGCCATTTCAGCGAGCTTTAT
>JAGDWR010000032.1:4481-5801 GCA_023269865.1 Candidatus Methanodesulfokora sp. | reverse complement strand
AGGTAAAATCCCACAAGTGAGGATATCCTCCTTCCCTCCTCCTCATCCATGTATGCATCAGGAATCTCCATTGTAGCTGCGATGGGCTCAGCTTCCTTTCTAGCCCCTCTGAAAAGAGCAGCCACTGCTATAACAACAGGTCTGAAGCCAGCAGCTGTCTCAATTCCATTGTATCCTGCATCCACAGCAACTGTCCTGAAGTTGGAGGAGTCTACATCAATTATCTTCATTATTCCGGCCATTCTTCTCAGGCTTTCCTTAGCAGATGCTACTTTCAGAATTGATACCTTTATCATCCTTGAGCTTCTCTCTACATTTTCTTCTATAAGCTTTTTTATCGCGCTGTACGGCACCATCACTATGTTGTCTTCCTTTTCAGCTAAATAGCTCTCTAAACTAGCTCTTCTCATTGGGACACCTTATTACTCTAGTAGTACTTTTGTGCATTTCTTGTTTATAAACTCTTTCCTTTGCTTCAACTCCATTAAAAAATATTTTTATGTGAGGAAAAAGAAAACTTTCACAAAAGTTTTACTTAGAAATAAAAGGAAAAGGCTGAGACATAAAGTTTATATTGATCATCAAAGAAAATTTTACAGTACCATGAGAAGGTCTCTGATGATAACAGCAACGGACCATGATGAAAGCACTATAGAGGCAATTCTGAAGATGGTTAAGCCAGACTTAGTCTGCTTCATAGGCGAAGATTTCAGAAGGGCATTTGGAGAAGAGTTAATAGAGAAAATAGACTGGATGACAGGGGGAAATCTGATGGGAATAGATGCAGATCTGACAGACCTGCACTCAGTCATGGATGCTGTGGATGAGGCTGTCGGCAGGGCATCAGCTGAGGGGGTTGATGAGATATATGTGAACGTCACTCCAAGCAGGAGCCTTGCGAGCATAGCTCTCTACACAAAGGCATGCCTGAGGGGGTTCAATGCTATCGCTGAAGTTGATGGAAAAGTGGTTAAAGTTCCGATAATTCCATACAACAACCTTCCATGGCAGGCTATTGAGATATTAAGGTCTCTTTATGAGGATTTTGATGGAAGAGCTAGCCTTGCTGATCTATCCGAGAGAGTGAATTTGGGAGGGGAGGGGGGAAGGAGCAGGATTGCTCTGACGGATTACTATATAAACAAGTATCTGAAGGGGAGATATGTCTCAGTTGAGCTCGTGGAGAAGAAGCTTTATGTGAACATAACAGAGCTGGGGGAGAGCATAGCGAGGAGATGCTCAGATCTCCTGGGACAGGAAGTGAAAGTCTCAGCAGGCCAGAGAAAGGTCAGGAAGCAGGTTAAGATAAGGAAATAAAGG
>JAGDWR010000032.1:0-4381 GCA_023269865.1 Candidatus Methanodesulfokora sp. | reverse complement strand
AGCATTAGCCATATAGGACAACTTTAAGTCCAATGTCCTCAAATCTCTCCTTTATCTCCTTCAACCTTTCCTGCGATGGAGCATCATGAATATTCATTTTGTAGGGCATTCCCAGCCTCTCGTACTTCTCCTTTACATCATGAAAGGGAAGTAGATGTATCTCCTCGAGCTTCAGGTCTGCTAAAAAGTTGGCTATTCCATCCACATTGTGGTCGGTATCTGTAATCGTCGGTATCACCGGAAATCTGATTATAATGTCCTTTCTTCTGCCGCTATCCACCAGAAATCTGATGTTGCTCAGTATCAAGCTGTTGGACACACCTGTGTAGATTCTGTGCTCATCCTCTCTTATCAGCTTTATGTCATGGAGAAACAGATTTATGTCCTTCATGAGAGATTTGAGAACCTCTCTTGACACAAACCCAGAGGTCTCCACAGCAGTATGTATATCCAGCTCCTTGCATGCCAAAAGAACTTCCTTGAGGAATTCTGGCTGGAAAAATGGTTCCCCTCCTGTGAAGGTCACTCCTCCGCCTGATGCATCGTAAAGAAGAACATCCCTCTTTATCTCCTCAACAAGCATTTCCACGCTCACCTTTCTTCCAACTAGCTTTAATGCATTGGAGGGACATTTGCTGCTGCAGATGCCACACCCATCGCATAAATCTCTTCTTATCCTATGTATATCATTTTCATCTATAACTATTGCATTTCTTGGGCAGGCATCAACGCAGAGGTGGCAGTGAAGGCACTTGAACTCAAAATACATCAGCTGGGGCTTCTGCTCAATCCCCTCTGGATTCTGGCACCACCAGCACCTCAAAGGACAGCCCTTAAGGTAGATGTTTGTCCTTATGCCTGGGCCATCATGTATTGCATATCTCTGTACATCAAATATCACTCCTTCCACTTCAATCTCCTCTTATACAGCCATGTGCTCTGTTCTCTCTATTATCTCATCCTGTAATCCCTTTGGCAGATTGACAAAGTAGTCGCTATATCCAGCAACTCTGACCATCAGGTCCTGGAAGTCCTGAGGCCTCCTCTGAGCTTCTCTTAGCAGATCTGCGCTTACTACATTAAACTGGACATGATGGCCTCCCATCCTGAAGAAGGTCCTTATCAGCTGGGCCAACTTTCTTATGTTATCCTCGCTGTCAAATATGTCTGGGGTCAGCTTCTGGTTTAGCAAAGCACCCCCTGTCTTATCCCAATCGCACTTAGCCACGGATCTGAAGACAGCAGCTATTCCCCTTCTATCCATTCCTTGAACAGGAGATACACCTTCAGACACAGGAAATCCAGATTTCCTCCCATCAGGAGTTGCCCCTGTCACCTTGCCGAAGTATACATGGACTGTGGTCGGAAGGAAGTATGCCCTTCTCGATGCTCTTCTAACAGGAGAGGGAGGATAGCTTTCTATTATGGAGACGACACTATCAACTATTCTCTTTGCTATCTCATCCGCATAATCATCGTCATTTCCGAATTTCGGAGTTTTCTCCGGGTTTCTCAGTATCTCCCTCATGAGCTCGTATCCATTGAAGTCCCTCCTAAGCGCTTCGAGAAGGTAATCCATAGAAAAGGATCCTCTATCGAAAACATGATACTTTATCGCAGCCAGGCTATCCGTCAGCGTTCCAAGGCCGACTACTTGTATGTACTGAGTGTTGTACCTTGCCCCTCCAGAGTTGTAGTCCTTTGCCCTCTTCACACAGTCCTCTATCCACAGAGAGAGGAATGGAACTGGGAGATACTTGGCGTATAAGGATTCTATTATATCATTCCCTCTCATTTTTATGTCCATGAAATATTTGAGCTGCTTGAGAAATGCATTCCAGAGGTCCTCAAAGCTCTTGAAATTTCTGGGATCCCCCGTCTCTATTCCTATCTTCTTTCCTGTCCTCGGATCAACGCCGTTGTTTAGGGTTATCTCCAATACCTTCGGGAGGTTGAAATATCCAGTTAGGATGTATGCCTCCCTTCCGAATGCTCCCGTCTCAACACACCCGCTGACGCCACATTTTCTTGCGTCCTCAAGAGACTTTCCCTGCCTTAGCATCTTCACAATTGCGCCATCAAAGTTGAAGAATGGGGGCTCACCAAATCCGGGGCCAACAACCTTAAGAGCCCTTATAAGGAAGTGATCAGGATTCTTCTCGCTCACAAGCACAGCTGTGTTCGGCTGCAGAGTTCTCATCTCCTCTAGAACCTCCAGTATTAGGTATGATAGCTCATTTACCCCATCCGATCCATCTTCCCTCAGTCCTCCTACATTAAGCTTTGAGAAATCGTTGTAGGTGAAGCTCTCCTCCGCTGTAACACCCACCTTGGGAACAGCTGGTTGATTGTTAAATTTGAGCCAGAAAGCCTGTAGTAACTCCTTTGCTTTCTCCCTTGTGAGCCTTCCCTCCTCAAGATCCCTCTTGTAGAAGGGATACAGGTGCTGATCTATCCTCCCTGGATTGAAGGAATCCCAGGGATTTGTCTCGTATGTCACACCAACATGGATGAACCAGTAATGTTGCAAAGCCTCCCAGAATGTCCTTGGAGCATGAGCTGGAACCCATCTGCATATTTCAGCCATCTGTTCCAATTCTTGTTTCCTTACAGGATCCTTCTCCTCCTCAGCCATCTTCTCAAGCTTATCAGCGTATCTTCTGGCGTATATCAGTATTGCATCAGCCACTATGTCCATTGCCTTTAATTCCTCCATCTTCTCGTAGTACTCAGGATCTGATGGGTTCAATTCCTCCATCTTCCTTCTTATCTCCTCTTTTATGTCTAGAACTCCCATTCTGAAGATCCTCTCACCTCCTGCTGTGTGGCCTGGAGCCCTCTGTTCCATGAACTCAGTCCAAACTCCTGCTTCATATGCATCTATCCATTCTTTTGGCAGGTTCTCGAATATAATGTCTCTCATCGCTCTTCCCCTCCAAAACGGAATTATCTCCTTCTTGTAGAGCAGTTTTGTCTCTTCATCCACTTTATATGGCATATTTTTCCTCTTATCCAGGATTTCCAGGTCTTCCATGCTGTGAGTACATATCTCCGGATATGTGGGAACCTCTTTTACCCCAGTTCCTCTCAATCCGACTATTAGTTGACCATCCTCAACAGGAAGACTGACGTTTTCCATTAGGTATTTGAAAGCCAGCGCCCTTTGAACAGGAATTGACTTCCCCTTCGCCATATCACTTCTATAAAATTCTGTTATCAATCTTGCCCTTTCAGAAGAGATCTTTACCTCAGCACTAACGCTCTCCTCCCGAAGCCTTGCTATCCTCTCATTTATCGGCCTTATCGAGGATCTTCTCCTCTTTACCTCCTTTTCAATTTTCTCCTGAGCTTGAATTTCAACAGAAATGCTCATGAAAAATCCCCGATAGAGGGAGCAGGAAAGAATATAAAAAGTTTCGTTTTGTACCGATGATGAGAATCTCGCTTAAACCGAGGATTTATCTTCTGAAGGAGAGAGCTTCCTAGCTAACAAGGGCTATCTGAACTTTGGCTCTGAAGCATCCCTAATTTATTTAATTTTTATGTATCATTTCTATTATCACATACTCCTTTATATTTCTTCTGCGAGATAAGCTCATCATGATGTGTCTTCATGGAGTCTCCATTTAAGGAGAGGATCTCCAGACTTGTCTATCTCATGAGGAGCTCAGGCATAGCAGGAGCTATTGTGTCTCCAGGAACCAATCTACTCTACCTGACAGGGTTATCTCCTTCAGCTACCTTGGAGAGACTCTTTGTTCTTCTCATATCCTCTAATGGTGAAGTAAAACTTTTAGCGCCTAAACTATATGAGAATGAGCTAAAAAATGTGTCGATAGATGTGACCATATGGAGCGACTCCCAAAACCCTTACGAAGTCCTTATCAGTATAATTTCAAAATGCTTCGGATCTGATGGTAAAATAGCTGTAGATGATAACATGCAGGCCTATCATATGCTCAAGATTTACGGCTTCTTGAGAAAATATGATCTAATGCCCCTCAGCTCTTTTATCTCAAAATTGAGGATTATCAAGGATGAATATGAGATTAGCGTCATGAGAGAGGCTGCTAAAATAGCAGATAAAACATTGGAGAGAATAATAAGTGAGGATCTTAGAGGGAAAAAGGAGAAAGAAGTAGCTAGGCTCATACAGAATGAGGTAATTGAGCAGGGAGCCGATAACTTCTCATTCGATGCTATAGTGGCTTCTGGCCCGAATGGAGCAAATCCGCATCATATGCCTACAGACAGGAGGATAAGCGAGGGTGATATCCTAATAATAGATTTTGGCGCCAAATATAGGGGTTATTGCTCGGATATAACTAGGACCTTCTCCATAGGAAAGCCGCCAGAAAGAGCTGTTGAGGTTTATGAAATA
>JAGDWR010000087.1:5303-7608 GCA_023269865.1 Candidatus Methanodesulfokora sp. | reverse complement strand
GATACACCAAAGATCCTTGCTACCTCATCAGTGGTATAGAGTTTCTCAGGCACCAATGTTGTTGAAGTTATGCTAGTTTATAACTTTATGCTAGATGAAAACAGTTTCAAATCCCCCCATTTCTCTATATATCCAAGGTTGTACAGCACATTTGCTATTTTCGGGTTCCTAAGGACGGATCTATGCGGCTTTTTCAGCTCATCTACTGTTATCCCTGGAGGCAGACCTCCCGGATTCTCTATTACTATTTTATTATCATATATTCTTATGTATATTGGACTCCTGATCGAGTAATCTCTGTGGGCAATTGCATTCACTATTAGCTCCCTCACAGCCTCCAGGTATCTTGCCCCCTTTTGTGTTAGAGAATGTGGATATAGTAGCCAGTATTTCATCAAAATCGGACAAAGGCCTCTTGAATTCCAGGGTTTCCCCCTTCAACCTCGTTTATCACAAATGAAAAGGAAAGAGCTGAATATAAGTTTACCGGTAAATACCGGTATTTACCGGTAAATATACAAAAAAAATATAGTTTCAATATTATTATATTCTTACTCCAAATGCAGATAGAATGAACTTTAGCGAAACGTAGAGAAACACCAAGCCGAAAAGCAACTTTATTGCCCAAGATGGAGTCTTTGGAACAAGTTTTGCTCCTATCTGTGCTCCTATAGCAGTTCCTGCCCCGAGAGAAAGGGCTGCTATGACATCCACATACCCTTGTGCTATTTTCACAATTCCTGAAACAGCTGCCATTGATATAAAGGATGCAAGAGATGTTCCAACTGCCAGCTTAACAGGAGCATTCAGCAGGTATATAAAGGATGGCACTAACGCATATCCCCCGCCAAGCCCTACGATACCAGTGAGCACTCCTATGAAAAAGCCTACCACTCCCTTTCTAGTTTTATCTCCTGGAATTTCATTTCCAGCAGTCGTGCCTACGGATTTCCTTACTCCCTCATATATCATTCTGATTGAGACGTAGAGAAAAGCTAAGCCCAATATGAGGCTAAGGGCCCATATGCTTCCAGCCAAAATCGTGAATATATAGCAGCCAAGGGCAGCCCCTACAGCTCCAGCCACAGCTACCATTTTCGCTGTTTTATAATCGACATTTTTCATCCTTATGTGTCCTATCGCACCAGATGTTGCTGTTACTATCACTGCAGTTATGGTAGTCCCTATAGCTACTGGAAGATTGTAGTTGAAGAGAAATACCAAAGCTGGCAGCATTATCACGCATCCACCAGTCCCCAGCAGACCTCCAATTACTCCAGCTAGAAGACCAAAACCTAGAAGCACAGACAACATTATTGGGTCCATGCACTCACCTTGCAACGAATAGTAACCATTATATAAAGATTAGGTTACATTTTGTATGCAGGAGAAGCTGAGCGATGCCGAGAGGAAGATTTTGAAAATCCTTCAGGAGGATGGGAGAGCTTCCTACTCCAAGATGGGCAAGATGCTGGGCATGACACATGTTGGAGCTAGAAAACACACTCTCAACTTGATGAGCAGGGGAATAATGAGGGTTTCGGCTTGTTTAAACCCAAGGGCTCTTGGCTTGAGGCACGCACTAATATTGATAGAGACCCTTGATGACAGGAGTGCCAACAGGATAGTGGAGAGATTTAGGAATTGCCCAAGGCTTGTATTTCTCTCAAGGCTTATAGGAGGAAACAACATAGTCGCAATAGTGATAGCAGAGAACATGGACGTGCTTGAGAGCATTACATCTGTCTGTGCCCTCAGAACTGCTGAGGGGATAAGAAGAAGCGAGGTTATAGTTGGCAGCAACATTATTTACCCTGAGCATCTTCCGATAAGAATTGTTGCTGAGAAATCACAAGCCCCATGCGGGCTTGATTGCTGTTCCTGCAATAGATTCAGAGATAATCATTGCCTTGGATGTCCTGCCTCCTCCTGCTATAGGGGACCTCTATGATGTTAGTGAAGCTATCCTCCAGCCTCCTGACAAGTATTGATCAGAAGCTCTGTAAGAACCAGAAGCCGATGGGATTTATGACCTCGATCTTGTGCTTCTCCCCTATCTTTCTGAAATGTAAGTCGCAGGAGAAGATCGTATCTATATAGTCTTTAACCGGTAGGAAGCAGATGTAATCCCATACATGTATTCCGCTCTCTTTGCTCTCTTTAACAGCTTCCTCTACATGCCTTTGGGTGACAGGAACTTTCGCTGATCATCATCCTCCAGTATGGCCAAGGCTATGTTTGCAGCTTGTTCTCTCGAGAGCCTCGCCCCTCTAAAAGCCAGGACATGATATATTTCTGCAAGTTG
>JAGDWR010000087.1:2835-5203 GCA_023269865.1 Candidatus Methanodesulfokora sp. | reverse complement strand
TACACTTTCAAAGAGGGGAGAGATTCCAGGAAGAATTTTCTTGCAGCTTCATGCGCATTCAAGGCTTCTAAATAATCCTCTTTTGAGCTAAAATTATTAGGTAATGGCCTTTTCTTTGCTATAGACCATATCTCCGTATCTATCATCACATTCCTCATGAAATCACCACTACGAAATTTTAATTATATATCTTCGTAATCATATTCCTTGTAATCCTCTGGAGAGGCACCCTGATGAGGTGATGTGATCAGCTCTATCAACTTCTCTCTGTCTCTTTTCCTGGGCTTGGATATATATTCAAGTATTGCCTCTACAAGAAGATCCTTTACAGCCCTTCTCTCCTCTGCAGCTCTCTTCTTTAGCTCCAGATAGAGATCCTCTGGTAGCACAAAACTGGTCTTTATGTTGCCCATAGTAAATAAATAAAGTAAGCTGTATTTAAGGTTAACTTCAAGACAAAATTTATAAAAGAAATATATAAATAAATTAGACAGGATTATATAATCAAAGAAAATAAACATTAATTTAAATGAAAATTTATGATTCGAGTGAATATAAGACTTAGAACAATACTTTATGCCATAATTATGAGTGCGCAGCCATTGGAGTATAGCCTCCGCTATAAGTATCTCTATAATTAGTTTAATAGAACTTTTTATTTATGAGAAGAGAATATGTCCAAAGGCGAAATCCATGTTAAGCTTTTTATTCTCCACTTGAAGTAATAATGGGCCCGTAGCTCAGCATGGTTAGAGCACCGGGCTTTTAACCCGGGGGTCGCGGGTTCAAATCCCGCCGGGCCCGTTCCTAATTTTTATAGAAATGCCGGAGGTAAGTGGCAAGAAATTGTTTTAAAGCGAGGCGATACTTTAGCTTGTTTTTAGAAAGCTGTTAGCTGAGCTGTATGGGGTTGACCAGCAGTCCCTAAAATATAGTAAGTTATGGAATTTCTTGATATATATGTGAAACTAACTTTTAGTTCTATCCGGTGACCGATTTGCCAGATATCTGGCAAACAAGCTGAATTGGCATATAAACAAATACAGCTTTCAAGCGGATATTGTGGTCTCTTGGAGCATGCAAAACTCCAGATGTGCTGTTATCGTTGGCAGTGAAAGCCTCGGAGGCAGATAGGGGATGAAGATCCACGAGTTCCACAAAAGGCCAATCGGATGGAGAGAATTATAATATTTATAAGTGGAGCTGCTTATATTCTCTAATGCTATATGAAAAATCAAACAATAGTTATTACAGCGTATTAATGGCTGCAGCTATAGCATCCTTCATCACACCATTTACTATCTCAATCCATAGCTATCGCGCTGCCCATAATAGCTGAAGAGTTCAAGGTCTCTCTAGCTGAGGTTAGCTGGGTTGATAACTCCTTCCTAATAGCACTAGCTTCTGCTGTTCTAATAGCCGGCAGAGTGGGAGATTGGCTGAGAAGAGGGAGGGTTTTGTTACTGGCACTGCTATATTTTTTACCACCTCTCTTGCTATGCTTATAATAAACAGTTACAACGGGCTTTTAGCATATAGATTTCACTTTATTGGATTAGGATCACTAATTTGTTCGCTCTGAGTTAGCTTTCTTGACGATTCTAGCAAGCTCCTGAGAAATATAGTCCAAGAATTCCACAAAACTTGCCTCATCATGCATGATCAAATTCATTTTCTCTTTTATCAGCTCCCTTAGCCTTATTAGATCGTCGTTTATCAATCCCTCTTCTTCCATTATGTCCATAAGTCTAGCTGCAGCATCTATTAGCCTGAGGGATCCATAGAGCACTGGTTCATCAACACACCCTCTAGCACTGCTAACCAGGAAGGAAAGCAGCTTGAAGTGCGGGTTTTCTATCAGCTTTCTGTTAGAATCTGTCAACATGTACCACCTCCTCCAGAGATCTTCTTTTAGGAGGCTTAGGAAGCTCCTTTGGATATCCAAGCGTTATTATCAGCGCTGGTTCCACATGAGCTGGAAGATCAAGTAACTCCTTCACGGCTATTTTGTTGAAGGATGCGACAGGACAAGATCCTATGCCTAGGGCATAGGCCATGAGCATTATATTTTCAGCTGCCATTGAGATATCCATCAGCGACATGAGCTCCCCTATTTTGCCGGCTCTCTCAGATATTTTCCTGTTAATGCAGATGATTATTATGGTTGCCGGTCTGCCGAACAATCCGGGTGAGAAGAGCTTTATTTTCTCCAGCAAATTTCTGTCCTTCACCAGCACGAACTCCCATGGCTGCAGGTTGCTACCACTTGGCGCCCAAATTCCAGCCTCAAGTATAAGTCTTAAGTGCTCATCAGGTATCTCACCATCATGGAAATCCCTGATGCTTCTCCTGCCTTTTATCACCTCTA
>JAGDWR010000087.1:0-2735 GCA_023269865.1 Candidatus Methanodesulfokora sp. | reverse complement strand
GGTATCTCACCATCATGGAAATCCCTGATGCTTCTCCTGCCTTTTATCACCTCTAGCACAATTTTCGCTCTATCTGGTAGCTGAGATGTCATAAACTCTATATGAGGGTGCTAAAATTAAAAGATAGCAAGTTATGATATCATTTTTATGAAATATGTGTGAAGCCTTGGATCTCCACTTAGCTCAGGATGAAAAACTGTTGCAAGCATTTTCCTTTGAACAGCTGCCACAATTACTCCTTTTGCCATCCCTATCGGCCTTGCATCATCCCATGTCCTTGTTATAGCAGGAGCTCTTATGAATATCCCCTTAAAAGGCCTGTCCATGCCCTCAAGCATAAGGTCCATCTCAAAGCTCTCCCTCTGCCTTCCAAAGTAGTTCCGCGACACCTCTATGTCCATCACACCAAGGATGGGCTGAGTATCCTTTCCAGCCTTTATCGACTTTGCCATCATGACAGCACCAGCACAAGTTCCCATTATCGGGATTCCTCCCTCAACTGCTTTCTTCACAGCATTCAAAAGCCCTGTTTTCATCATTAGAGAGCCTATAGTGGTGGACTCTCCTCCAGGGATCACTATCGCATCTATTTTCTCCATCTCCTTCGGTTCTTTCAGGATTATTACATCTCCTCTGATGCCTACCTCAATAAAAGCCCTCTTAAACATGTTTATATGCTCAGCAACTCCTCCTTGAACTCCAACTACTCCTACTCTCATCAAACACCCCTCACCTGTAACAGCTCCTCTGGCTTCATCGACCTTATGTCGATTCCCATCATGCTCTTGGACTCTGATATCATCTCCTGTGCCTCCAGAACTCTCTCTGGATCGTCCCACATCGAGGTAGCTAGGACTATTGCCTCAGCCCTTCCCATCGGATCTTCGCTCTTGAATATGCCAGAGCCAACAAAGATGCCATCTGCCCCAAGCCACATCATAAGAGCAGCATCGGCAGGTGTGGCTATTCCACCAGCCGCAAAATTGACAACAGGAAGCCTTCTAATTCTAGCTGTGAGATCCAACAGCTCTATTGGGACACCGTATTCCCTGGACTTTCTCATCCTATCCTCATGTGGCATTGCTGCCAAAGCTGATATCTCAGCATTTATCTGCCTCATGTGCTTTACAGCTTCGGCCACATTTCCTGTTCCGGCTTCACCCTTTGTCCTTATCATTGATGCTCCCTCCGATACTCTCCTTAGGGCCTCTCCTAGATCTCTTGCTCCATTGACAAATGGGACCTTGAAGAGCCACTTGTTTATGTGCCTTAGCTCATCCGCAGGAGTTAGAACCTCGCTCTCATCTATCATGTCAACTCCTAATGCCTCCAGTATCCTTGCCTCCATGTAGTGTCCTATCCTGACCTTTGCCATAACTGGTATCGTGATCGAGCTCATGACCTCCCTTATCACCTTCGGATCCGCCATCCTCGCAACCCCTCCTGATTTCCTCACATCGTATGGAAGCTTATCAAGGACCATCACTGCAACAGCTCCTGCATCCTCAGCTATCTCGGCTTGCTGCAGATTTGTGACGTCCATCACGACACCACCCTTGAGAAATATGGGAAAGCCATGTTTCACCCAGACGGTCCCCTCAGCATATTCGAGAGAACTTCCAGACTCTGGTAAATAAGGGAAGCTTAATCCATCCTCTTTAAGCCTATCAGCCAGCTCAGCCAGCCCATAAAAGAACTTCACTATTGTATCAAATCCAACCTCGATGAAACCTGACACCACCCTGCTTGCCATTCAATCCCCCTGGAGTCTATCTGAATTGCTTAATAAAGTTTACCTTATGTACATCTAGACCTTATATAGAATCCTGTTTTTGGAAAAATTTTTCACACTAAAGATATTGATTTAATTTAAGGAATATCCCGTTAAATATAGATTAAATGTTCTCGAGGCAGCATCAATACAATTAACATTACTTTGTTGGCTCAGGATTATATAATAAAATAGTTAAATTTGAATATTATATTCATCTTTTTATTAAACTTGAAAACTATAGATCCTGCTAAAACTTAAATTTAATTAATGGAGTCTCACTGCTTAATCTTCCTCAAAGAGAAATTTCATAGCCTGCTCCTTAGAACAATACATCTGAAACGCTATGCTCTTCAGGTTTCGGCTTTTTCGCTAAGATTCAACCCGTCCGCAGATTCCATTTTTATTTTACAACGAATTGGACGTCTGTTTTAGAGTTGCTCACAACGCTTAAATTTCATCCTCAGCTATATCTTTCATTAATCTTTCATGCCCACTTATTATCCATCATCTTCCTAGCCAATTCTGTCGAATGACCCAGGTGAGAAAGCTTATATTTTGATCCTAAGAACTTCTTCTATGTCCTCCTCTGCAGAAGAAATTACCTCAATAATTCTCATTAGGGAGATACTTGAGCAAAGGAAAGAGCTTAGGAGAATTCTGTCGAAGTATAAAGTTAAGGAACCAGAGGAGATAGAGGAGATGATAAAAAAGGTGAAATACCAGAACATCCTTCCTATGAGGACTTTTTGTCTGCTTTAGCCCTAAAAAAGAGCATTGAGAATATGAGAAAAGCAATCAACAAGATAATAGAGGAGATTTAATGTTATTAAGATATATAGCCTTATTGAAAATTGTGCAAGATGAATTCTCCGATATAGTAGTAAAGACCGAACTACATGTAGATAGAATAAGGTTAACATTAGTGGATGGCTCTTGGGTAGAACAGCAGTTTCCAAATAGT
>JAGDWR010000074.1:2089-7650 GCA_023269865.1 Candidatus Methanodesulfokora sp. | reverse complement strand
CCAAGGAGAATCTGCCTGCTAGCAATCGTTACAACAGTTATTGTAATAACTGCCAGCAACTTTTTGAGGATTGGCATCCGGACTTTAATTCCGCTTCTAGCTTTCATTAATACACTCCCTTCTTGCTGTTATTATATAGGGAAGGAGTTTTTATATTTAAAAAAATCTGATCTAGCATATACTCTTCTCGCTACCTTTACCTTATTCATAATATTTTCCCCGTTAGGAGAAGTTGGGGAGCCAAGACTAATTCCATCGATCCTATGGTTAATATTAGGCACACCTCTGTTCTACGCCTTCTATAAAGCTATAGAGATTTGGAAAACAAAGCCTTCCCAGGCTCTAGGTGGAGACTGATGTGGAAATCAACATATGGTTCCTTCTGCCGATTCTCAATGTGAGCATATCGTTTTGTTCTAAGTAAACGACCTACCTCTGCTTCTAATACAGGACGTAAGCAGGGATATACAAAGATGTGCCCTCCTTCACCATGCTTCATTGTGAACACAGTTCAGAACATGAATTTGCTGAAAAAAGAAAAGGTCATCTTCTAATTGCTCTCTTTATCAGCTCCACTCTCCCTTTTATATCCTCACCTTCCTCCAAGTAGGTCCCTACAACTATTATGTCAGCTCCTGCCTTAGCTCTCTCGGCGGCAAGCTCAGGGGATCTTATCCCCCCTCCTACTATTATCCCAAGCCTTGTGTTCTCCGACACCATTTTCACAGCCTCGACAGGAACTGGTTCCTCTGCACCACTTCCAGCCTCCAAATAAACCCATCTCATTCCAAGGAGCTCTGCTGCTGCTGAATAAGCTAGGGCTATCTCAGGTTTCTTCCTAGGTATTGGATTGACCCATCCGACCCATCCCGCCGCGCTTCTATGACCTGGCTCGAATATGAGATATGCCGTTGGTATTGCCTCTATTCTCAGCTTTTTCACGGTAATTGCAGCCAATGCCTGAGCTTGTATTATCCAATAGGGGTTAGATGAGTTCAAAAGGGACATGAAAAGTATTGCATCAGCTTTTCCCGACACTCCATCCACATTTCCGGGAAATAGGATCACTGGGAGAGAGGATGAGCTCTTTATTGAGCTTATCACTGTATCTAGCATTGCGCCTGCTCCTATCGATCCCCCCACTAGTATTATGTCAGCTCCTCCGCTCTCAGCTTCATGTGCGACCTTTCCTGCTTTATTCGGATCTGTTGAGAATGGATCTATGAGTACAGCAAGCAGAGCCCCCTCAGATGATCTCTTTCTTATCTCATCCTCTATCATCTTGGATCTCCTCTCAGCCTCACGCTTATTTAATAAATCAACGTCCTTGTTTTTATGGCCATCAGAGTGCTTGCAGTTGATGATGCCCCTTTTAGAAAAGGGGTTGACAAATGGACGTTCATAGTTTGCCTTTTATTTAGGGATTTAATTTTAGAGAAAGCCATAAAGACTAAAATTGAGGTAGATGGCTCTGATGCAGAGGAAAGAATAGTAGAAGTTGTAGATAGCCTCAAGGGAGAAGTGAACATTCTCATGCTCCATGGGACAACGATGGGTGGGTTTAACATGATAGATTTAAGCTCTCTTCATAAAAAGATTGGAATTCCCATTGTATCATTTCTTGATAGAGCTCCTAGAGATGAACTTGTTGTTCATGCGCTCAGATCTGCGGGAAAGGAGAATAAAATAGAGGACTTCCTGAGACAACCAAAGTATACACCATTTAGGACGAGATATGGGGTGATTTACTGCCTCTTTGAGGGCATAGATGAGAGAGAGGTTGAGAACATAGTGGAGAGATATTGTATTGAGTCAAAATTCCCGGAACAGCTAAGAATAGCCAATATAGTTGCTTCTATTGCTAGATGTTAGCTCTCCCCCATTTTTCCGTATTTTATCCAGAGTATTCTCCTGTAGAGATTTTTCTCCTGGTCGCTGAGCTTTGAAAAGAAGAGAGCTCTGAGCTTATCATCCTCTATTTCCTTCACATCTGTATATAGTGTTTGACCCTCCTTTATGTTTCTTCCGACAACTCCTCCTTTTATCGAGATTGCTACTCTTTCTCCTGCTTTGGCCATCTGCCTTCTGTTTCCCTCCTGCTGAATCTCTAATATCGTTCCAATTTTCTTTCCCTTGTCATTTATAAGAGGATATCCGGGAAGTATTCTCCCAGATACCACTTCAACACCTATTATCGCTGGGTCGCTGTTCCTGAATGTATAACCTGGAAGGAAAGTGAGTTCAGCTGGAAACACCGTTGTTGAAAGTAACCTCTCCTCCAGCTTTCTCTCAACTTCAGCTATATGCTCCTTCAGATCTTTTACAAGTTCATATATTATATTACTTTTTATTATCTTAACTCCTCTTTCAGCAGCCTCCTGCTCAACATCAGGCGGAACTCTGACGTTAAACGCGAGCACAATGCCGTACTTCTCATCCTCCTTTGAGATAATTGATGCTTCAAACACATCAGACCTGCTCACATCCCCTATATCCCCTCTTCTTATTGGGATTCCCTCTGCTTGGAGCATGCCTGATATTGCTTCCAGAGAGCCAAGTGCATCAGCTCTCACAATGACCCCTATTACATCAGATCTTATTAGTATCCTCCTTACTTCTTCCTCTATTGCCTTTTTTATTTCATCTGCTTCCTCCTCGCTTCTAACAACGTGTATAGGGGCTCCCGGAATTACTTTATCTAGGTCTGGAGCTACTATCATTACACCGCATGCTGCTTCCGCGAGCTCAACCCTCTGAAATTTCGACTTTATTCTTATTTCCTCAAGAGGTCTAGGTCTTAGTATTGCCCTGACCTTTGTCAAGATAGAGGATTCAATTCCTCCTATCAGGATTCTATCTCCCTCTCTGAGAACTCCATCGTACAATATCGCTGTGATGACAGTTCCCTTTCCCGGCTCTTTCTTCACCTCAAGCACTACTCCTTTCCCTTTTTCCCCGCTTATCTCCAGTCTGTCCAGCATGTACCTCTGAACTAACCCAACGAGAACTGCTATTAAGTCTGGGATTCCCTCTCCCGTAATTGCACTTGTCGGAATTATAGCAAGCTTTCTCGTGAAATCCTTCACTCTGTCATATCTGTCGGAGTCAAAGCCCATCTCAGCAAGCTGCCCCACAACTCTATAAAGAAGCCGGTCTAGCTCAGCTATTGTTTGAGGACTCTGTTCATTTATCGCCTCTATGAATGGCCTTCCTTCAACCGACTTCCATCCTTCTAATGTATCTATCTTGTTCAGCGCCACGACAAATGGGGTCTTCCTCAGCCTCAGTATGTTTATCGACTCAACTGTTTGTTGCTGGACTCCACTATGAACATCTACAACTAGAATTGCTATATCTGCTAGCGACCCTCCTCTCTTCCTCAAGTTTGTAAATGCCTCATGCCCAGGTAGATCTATAAAAAGCAACCCCTTTGCCTTGAACTCAAATTTTAGCCCTAATTTTCTGAAAATAGGATCACAAAGAGATTTTATGACATCATATGGAACTTCTGATGCACCTACGTGTTGTGTTATAGCCCCAGGCTCCTTTGCAGCCACCCTTGTCTTCCTTATGTAGTCAAGTAACGAGGTCTTACCAGCATCAACATGACCTAGCACTGCAACGAGAGGCTGTCTGTACATCTTTTGACCAGACACATCGGTCTCCCTCCCAATAATTGTCATAAAATCTGCCCAGCATCATTAAGAACACGGTTCTAAAGCTGATTTTTATGCTGGCTTCTCAGTACTCCAAAATGAAAAACTTATTTATAAAGTTAACTACTTGAGGATTTCACAGCCCATTTCAATTTCTTAGGATTTCTACCCAGCTTTATCATGTTCTTCATGCACTTAGAGGAGCAGAAGAACAATATTGATCCATCCGATCTCACATACATTATTCCAGTTCCAGGAGGAATTTTTCTGCCACAGAATTTACATTTCTTAGCAAGAGAGCTTACTGACATTTACTACACCTCACTTCGGCTTCAATTTCCTAGCTTCTATCTCTGTCTCCCTCAGAAGCAATATATCGCCTACTTTCACGGCCCCCTTTACATTTCTGGTTAGAACTCTTCCTTTATCCCTTCCAGCCAGAATCTTGGCTCTCACTTGCGTTACATCCCCAGCTATGCCGGTCCTTCCTATTATCTCAACAACTTCTGCGGGAAAAGCCTTATCCTCTTTTTCCGGCATTTAGACCCCTTTATCAAAGGCCATTCGACCATATTTAAATATGATGGAAAGCGGACTTCACTGTGATGTCCCTCTTATCTCATTTATCTTCCCTTTTATGGCATCTATGAGATTTCCTGCTTGTCCTGGATCCACTATAGCTATGGATGATGATGCTACTTCTAATCCAGCTGCTTTTCCAAGCTCCAATTTACTCGGAACGTAGATATATGGCACCTTTCTCTCATCACAGAGCAATGGTAGATGTGCCACTATCTCTGGCGGGTTAACATCCTCTGCTATCACTACAAGTTTTGCTTCTCCTCTCTCTATGGCTTTTGTTGTCTCATTTACTCCTTTTCTCAGCTTTCCGCCTGATGTTCTCACGAGATTTACCATCTCATATACCTTTGGAACTACATCGTCTGGAACTTTGAACTTCACATAGAAGGGTTTGTCACCTCGGCTCATTCTTCATTCCCTCCTGCAGGCTCTGTGCAAAATGGGATATTTAAAGCATTATATCCATAACTAAAGTATATTTCTCTGCAGTGCCCACTCAAGAGTTCTGCCTGTCAGGATAAATTTCCTCGATAACCTGAGCTCTTCTATGGATCTTGAACCTGTTAGAGCCATAGATAACCTGAGCTCTTCTATAATCCTTTTTAGCAGGGATCTTACTCCATCAAGCCCTTCCTTTCTAAATGAAACTAAAAATGGTCTAGCCGCTCCAACAAAATGAGCCCCTAAGGCTATTGCCTTTGCTGCATCTATTCCAGTCCTTATCCCTCCTGATCCTATTATTTTAGCCTTTTTTAGATGCTTTCTTGCCTCAATTATGCTTATTACTGCTGGAATTCCCCAGTCTACAAAGCTATAGGCTATATTCCTCCTCAATCCATTTGACCTGCTTCCCTCTATTATTGCCCAATTAGTTCCACCAGCTCCAGCTACATCTATATATGACGCACCTGCTGACTCTAAAAAAGCTGCTACTTCTCCAGAGATGCCATTTCCAACCTCTTTCACTATCAAGGGGACATCTATTTCCCTAGAAATATCAACTAAACTGCTGAAAAATTCTGGAAAATTCCTGCAGCCCTCTGGTTGAAGTAATTCTTGGAGAAAGTTCAGGTGGATTGCTAGTGCATCTGCTTCTATTGCTTCAACAACGGTCCTTGCATTCTCAACAGCTTTTTCCGTCGATATGTGAGACATGCCTAAGTTTGCTATAAGCGGCACATCAGGCGCCTTGTCCCTAACTATTTTATATGTATCTATTAAGGATCTGTCCTCCAGCATTGCCCTCTGGCTTCCAACACCTATTGCAACGCCAAACTCAGACGCAGCTATAGCTAGTGCTTCATTTATCTTTTTTGATGGATC
>JAGDWR010000074.1:0-1989 GCA_023269865.1 Candidatus Methanodesulfokora sp. | reverse complement strand
CCTGTAATTGCCTCTATTATTATTGGTGCTTTTAAAGGCTTTTTAGCGAAATTTGAGCTTAGATCAACCCCATCAGGCGATACAGTAGGAAGTGCGTTGTGTAGGAGAATTACATCATCGAACCAGTTCATCTCCCTCCTCTCCACGCCATCTGAGAGAGCCAACTCTATGTGCTCAATCTTTCTTTTTGATGTCTCATTCTGCACGGAATATCACCGAGGCGTACCCGACAACCGATCCTCTCTCCCCAGTCATGTCCCCGCTTGTCATATACCTGATCAGTTCTCCTTTTTTCACTCCACAAAGCTTCGAAAACTCTATTGCAACAGTGACAGGTCCTGGACCGCACATAGATATTCCATACTCATATATGACATTGAACAATCCCTCTGAATCCATCTCGATTATCTCCTTAAGTGCAATTTCATCCTTCTTTCTGGCTATGTCATCGGGCTCGTAATGAGTCATATCGGAGGATGCGATGACAACAGCATCTATAGAGCTTTCTTTCACAATTCTCCATATGGCATCCCCTATGCTTCTGGAGAATCCCTCATCCTGATCTAAAATTATCATTGGAACTATTTTTATGTCCCCAAATATCGCTTGGATAAATGGAAGCTGAACTTCTATTGAGTGCTCCATTGCATGAGGTGAATTCTCCAGCCTTATTCCACTTACCTCCTTTGAAAGCCTTCTTGACAACTCCAGATCTACATTTACCAACCCTAGTGGTGTCTCCCACTCCTCATAAAGCGGGATTGATGCCCTTCCCCCTATTCCAGTATGGTTTGGCCCTATTATGAAGAAAATTTCAGGTTTTCCATCTCTTGAGAGCTCATTGTATCCAGCAGCTGCTGTTGGACCTGAATATACATACCCTGCATGAGGAGATATCATTCCCCTTATCCTTCTGTTTCCTGAAACGCTTCTTGGTATTCCCTCTATTCCGGCTCTTTTGAAAGACCATTCTAGCATCCTGATTAGATCTTCTTTTCTCTCAGGATAGAAACTCCCGGAAACAGCAGGAGATCTTCTCATTATTTCAGCCCTATTATCCTAGTGGCAAAGCTGTCATATCCCTCTGGAAGTTCTCCATCAGGAGGTATAGATCCTCTAACTCTAAGAACCTCCCTTGTGAGAAGCCAGAAAATAAAAGCCAGGGCTCTTCTTCCCTTATTGTTTGTCGGTATTGCCAGATCTATGTACTCCAACGTGTTATCTGCATCCACTAGTGCCACAACAGGTATTCCCACCTTGACAGCCTCATCGTGAATTTGCTTGTCGACCCTTGGATCTGATAGTAGAACAACCTCAGGCTCAACATAAAGAGGAGCCTGTGGATTAGTGAGTATCCCAGGCAGTATTCTGCCTGTTATAGCCCTGCATCCAGTGTACTCTGAGAACTTTTTAACAGGCCTGAATCCGTAAATTCTAGCTGATACCGCTAGAACTGCTTCCGGAGGAAACCTTGATATGAACTTTGCTGCTATTCTTATCCTTTCATCCGTCTTCTTTATGTTGAGCATCGAGAGACCATCAGATCTTATCTTGTATATAAAGCGGCTCATGTCTTTTGTCCTCATCTTTGAGCCAACATGAATTCCAGCTGACAGGTATTTCTGCTTGGGCACTAAGAGCTCGCTATCATCAACCATGGGTATGTTGTAAAGATCTGATTTTTTATCCGACAATGCATCACCTCCTCATAGACACAACTTCCTTTATCTCAACGTGGCTGAGGAACATCCTCCTACAACAATACCTCTCTATTCCCAGTAAATCCAGGACATCTTCCGGGTTTTCCCCAGCACTCACTCTTCTTATATACTCCTCCCACTTATCTCCTATGAGCTTTCCACACGAGAAACATCTTATAGGGAACATCGGTACTCCTCTTGTAGTGACATGCCACTGGTTAAAAAGTTAAGGGCTACCTCCATCTAGATATCGAGGTGTGATTATGTTCGAGTTGTGGGTTGAGAAATA
>JAGDWR010000085.1:5185-7852 GCA_023269865.1 Candidatus Methanodesulfokora sp. | reverse complement strand
ATGAGCTTACAGTTAAAAGAGCTGAGAAAGAAGGAGTAATCGTCACAATGAGGCCTGGAGAGGTGATAAGAACACTTGAAAAATTGAGAAAGCCAGCGGTGTAATCCACACTTTAAAATAGTAATCTGTTCGTTAAAAGTCCAAAGTTGTATTTAATGTATTAGCAGCTCGTTACAGCGGCAAAGATGCACATAGCCTGTGCCCACAGACCAGGAGAAATTTTTTATCTGGGCTGTGTTGTGAAGCGGTGGTTTTGGAGGGGCTCCCATGAAATACAAAAAGCTTCTGGATTATCTGGAGAGCTGGCTTGTCTGCAGCATCCTAATCGGGGTTATTGCAGGCTTAGGAGCCATTCTCTTCTCAGAACTACTTGAGCTCGCAACAAACTTCTTCCTAGCCTATATAGTGAATTATAAGCCTCCAGCTCCTGCTGGAGAGGGAATTACTGCAATTCCTGATTTTTCCAGTGTGAGATGGGGTTTATTTCCTGCCGTGACAGCTATGGGAGGGTTAATATCAGGAATTATAGTATATAGTTTTGCTCCAGAGGCTGAGGGAGATGGAACGGATGCTGTCATAAGGGCTTTCCACAGGATGGGAGGAAGAATAAAGAACAGGGTTCCGCTGGTCAAGCTGATTGCCTCTTCCATCACAATAGGCTCTGGAGGAAGTGCCGGAAGAGAGGGACCGATATCGCAGATAGGAGCAGGCTTTGCATCACTCCTGTCATCCCTGTTGAAGCTCGATGAGAGGAGGAGAAGGATCCTTTTGGTCAGCGGGATGGGAGCTGGGATAGGAAGCATATTTAGATCACCCCTTGGAGGAGCTATCTTCAGCGTTGAAGTGCTGTACAAACATGACTTTGAGGTTGAAGCCCTCCTTCCAGCTTTCGTATCATCAGTCGTGGGCTTTGGAGTTTACTCCATGTTCAAGGGGACTATGCCCATATTCAAGACCTCTCTTCAATCTCCTCCTCTCGATCCGTTGAGCCTTCTCTCCTACATGGCACTTGGAGCTGTAAGCGGGGTTTTCGCCCTAATATATATAAAAATATTTTATGGAACTAAATTCTATTTCTTTGATAAAATTCCTGTGCCAAAGCATTTTAGGCCAGCAATAGGCGGGCTGCTAGTCGGTCTCATCGCCCTTATAGCTCCACAGTCGACAGGAATGGGTTATGGGTGGCTCCAGCTTGCAATTTGGGGGAAGATATCCCCTCTGCTTCTCATCATCATAGTTATAACAAAGATGTTTGCGACGAGCTTCACGATAAGTTCGGGAGGAAGCGGCGGGGTGTTTGCACCATCTCTGGTCATAGGGGGCATGCTTGGAGGTGCTTTAGGCGCAATTTTAAGCAATTACACACAAATCAATCCAGCATCCTTTGTGGTTCTTGGGATGACATCATTCTTCGCTGGAGCTGCAAAAGTGCCCCTGGCCTCCATAGTCATGGTGGCTGAGATGACAGGAGGCTACAGCATGCTCGTCCCTGCAATGCTCTCCTCTGTAATCTCCTATGTGGTATCCGGCTCGAGCTCCATATATCTCGAGCAGGTTAGGAACAGAGCCCTTTCACCAGCTCATAAGGAGGAGTTCAGCGTCCCTCTGCTGAAAAAGATCCTCGTCAGGGAAGCAATGACGACAGATGTAATAACTGTGGATCCTAATGTCACGGCAAAGGAGGCCCTTGATGTCCTCATCAGGAACAAGATAGGTGGGCTGCCCGTTGTTGATGAAAGCAGGAGGCTTCTCGGCATAGTGACGTTCACTGATCTTGTGCAGGTCCCTGCTGAGCATCAATCAAAGGTGAGAGTTGGGCTCATAATGACAAGGGATGTGATAGTAGCAAAGCCGGATGAGACCCTGTACGATGCCTTCAGGAGGATGACATCAAATCAGCTCGGCAGGCTTCCAGTCGTGGATTCCAGCGGAAAGATTGTGGGGATCCTTGCAAGAGTGGATGTGATGAGAGCTTATGAAAGGGAGCTGCAAAAGTTGAGTCAATTAGATGTATCCAAGCAGGAACAACAGGAGGGATGACACCATCGGCACGGATAAGTTGTCCTCAATCCCATATAGCTCTGCAGCAGATGTGAGCAATGCTATTGTTGCGGATTTAACTGGATTAGTTATGAATGTCATAGCGATGAAGTAGGAGAGAAATCCCGCTAGAGTTCCCTCAACAGTCCCCTTTGAGAGGGGAATCCTCCTCCTCCCGATGCTAATTCCAACTATAGCTGAGATTCCATCGACGAATATCATAGCAAGAACTCCTGCTATGAAGCAATCCCTGAACACGATGTAAGACCCACCTATTCCAATAACCCCTGTTAAGAGGCCTATCCAGCCAGCTCTTCTCTCATAATCCCTCTCAAGCCTCTCTATGGAGACAGCAAACTGAGAGGCAAGTCTATCCATCCCCTCTATCCTCACTCTTTTTATCATCTGCCCGAGCTCCTTTGGTATCCCCTTTGCCCTTACAGCATAAACCCAAGCAGATGCAACAATGATAAGACCATAAGCACTCACAGGATCATATTTCAGAATGGTTGAAAGGGGAAATGGGGCAAACATGAGGGCTGAAAGGGTCATGTGAACAAGCTTTCTCAAGATCTCAGCTTTCATATGCTGTTAAATACAGAGAAAGGTAAAAACTTAATTTATTAG
>JAGDWR010000085.1:2370-5085 GCA_023269865.1 Candidatus Methanodesulfokora sp. | reverse complement strand
CTCACCTCAAGCGCATAAGGCCCTGTGCTCACGCCAAATATCATTAAAAGTGAGCTGTTATCAAAAGTAATCAGGGATAACGGTAGAAGGATGTTTATCTCCTTGAACTCAGCCTCAGGTATTCTTTTTCTCAGTATATCGATGTTCCTCCTTGTGGTGAGAACTCTTGTCCTAGCTTTAGCTGGCAGTATGGAGTTGAGGAGATCCTCATCCTCATGGCTCAGAAATATCAATATCTCCTTCTTAGCCTCCTTTATCAGATATCTTATCGCTCTAAGGGCCTCATTTCTTGAGTAGCTGAATGATATCCTTGATGTTGTCGCAAATCTAATCCTCATCTCCTCTATATCTGATAAAACTGTCCTCTCAAGCTCCTCTGCTAGCTTCTTTGCCCTCTCCACTATCATGCCAGCTACCTCCTCTATCGGCTTAGCTCTGTATATGACAGGCCTTCCCTTTATCTGGGAAACCCATCCATCTCTTTCCAGCTTTGATAAGTTGACATATACCTTCGGATAAGGTATTCCAGTCTCCTCACAAATCCTCCTCGCGGGCATATCCCCCTTGAGAAGGAGGGATAGATATATCACAGCCTCCTGACCTGATAGACCAGCTTTTCTCAGGACCTCAAAGGATCTCATCTCCCTGTACTGCATGCAATCACCTATTTACCTTGTAAGGGTAACAAGGTATAAATATGGTCTGCTGTGTTGTTTGTTGATGATAGCCATAGAGGCCAGGGGACTGACGAAGAAATTCGGCAACTTCACTGCAGTGGACAATCTCAACCTTACTGTTGAGGCTGGACTTGCGTTTGGCCTCCTTGGCCCCAATGGCGCTGGAAAGACCACCACCATAAGGATGATAACAGGCTTGATAAAACCGACAGCGGGCACTGTTAAGGTATATGGGCACGATGTCTCCTCTGAGAGAAGCAAAGTGATAGAGAAAATTGGATACATGCCCCAAAAATTTGGTCTCTATGAGGATCTCACGGTGGAGGAGAACATGGTCCTCTTCGGAAGGCTTTATGGCCTGAGCAAAAGCGATTCATTGCAGAGATCCAGGGAACTAATGGAGTTCCTTGACCTGAAGGAATTTAGGAACAGGCTTGCTGGAAAGCTGAGCGGAGGTACAAAGCAGAGGCTTGCACTAGCAGTTGCTCTCATACATGATCCCCTTCTTCTAATACTCGATGAGCCCACAGCAGGAGTTGATCCTCCAATAAGGAGGCAGTTCTGGGAGATATTCAGGGATTTGAACAGGAAGGGGAAGACCATTTTGCTGACAACTCACTACATGGATGAGGCTGAGAACTGCGATAAGCTGGCATTGATGAGCTCTGGAAGGATAATAGCTGAAGGCTCCCCATCAGAAGTGAAGAGAAAGGCATTTGGCGGGGATATAGTGGAGATAGTCCTCTCAAAGCCCATAAATATAGATTTACAGGGTGTGAAGGTGATGGAAGCAGGAGATGGAAGGATGAAGCTTCTGGTGGACGATTACTCAGCCAGAGTATCGCAGATAATAGCGAGATTTGGCCCGGATTTAAGGGACATAAGACCCGTTCATGTAAGCTTGGAGGAGGCCTTCATAAAGCTCATGAGGGGATGATACCATGAAATTTACAGCTGTTGTTGAGAAGGAGCTGAGACAATTGATCAGAGATCCTAAGACGGTTTTCATGGTGCTCCTCATGCCCATCATTCTGACCATACTTTTCGGCTATGGATATGGTGGAAGGACATCATTCCCGATAGCAATAGTGAACATGGATCAGAAAACAGGGGGCTACACATTATCAGATCAGCTCAGAAACATGTTTGATGTGAAGGCATATGCGAGGACGAGGGAGGAGGCTGTTGAGCTGGTCAGAAAGGGAAGGGTGTATGCAGCAGTTGTGATACCAAAGGGCTTCACTGAGGACATGATAGCAGGTAGGATGACATCTCTTGAGGTTATATATGATGCAAGCGAGCCCGTTGTGGCTCAAAGCATAATGCAGATGGTGGGAGTTATAGTGCTCCAGTTCGAGATCTGGGCCTCTGAGAAGTTTAAAACATTCTCGATAAGCCCTTTGTTCTACTCTGTTTATGGGCCAGGCGCTGAGAGAGTTGAGAACTTCCTGCCCGTCTTAATGGGGACCCTGCTCCAGCTAGTTCCAACAAGCTTGATCTCTGTATCTGTATGCAGGGAGAGGGAAAGAGGGACTTTTGAGCAGTTTGCCATGACTCCAGCCTCCAGATTCGACATAATACTTGGAAAACTAGTAGCTTACTTCATAGCAACAATATCCGATGTATTTCTCACTATATTGATAGCAATGTTGCTATTCGGGGTTCAGTTTAGAGGAGGAATGCTGGATCTAATGCTCCTCTCCAGCATATTCCTTGTTTGCTCTCTGAGCATGGGGCTTCTCATATCAGTCCTTTCAAAGAACCAGCTTCAGGCATATCAAGCAAGCATATTCGCCTTTATACCATCAATGCTCTTCTCAGGCATGTTCACTCCTGTGAACCTGCTTTCAGATGTGGCCAAGATAATCGGCCACTCTCTTCCCCTTTACTACTACTTAGATGCATTCAAGGCTATAGCATTCAAGGGGATGAACCTTCAGCTTTTAACATATGATTTAGAAGTAATTTTAATTTTCACAATAATTTTCTCAATCCTCTCGATGGATCTGTTGAGGATGAGGGTGGAATGATGAGAAAG
>JAGDWR010000085.1:0-2270 GCA_023269865.1 Candidatus Methanodesulfokora sp. | reverse complement strand
CCCTTTTTCTCATGTTCCTTCTTTTAACAGCTTTTATTCCAGTTGAATCCCAGCAGATTCCAATTCAAGTACAACTCCCTAAAATAAATCCAAATCAGACTGAAAGACCTGTTATAAGTCTGGAGCTCATTGATAAAAGAATAGAGGTGGAGAAGGAGAGAAACATAACAATAATGGTGAAGAACATAGGGAACAGGAAGGCAAAGGAGGTTATAATGGACCTCTACCCTGGTTTATTTCTCTCTTTGTCGGAAACCAGGTTTGTGATAAGGGATATAGCTCCAAACTCCTCAAAGGAAGTTGTTACAAGGGCCAAGATATCTAAATATGCGTCTTCTCCTGTGGAGATATGGGCAAGGCTCACCTACTGGGATGAGAATGGGACTATCTACACTGATTATGTTCAGCTCTCAATAGAGCCTGTGATTCCAGGGCTTCCTGACATAAGGATAGTTCCCTCTGGATCCTCTCTATCCCCTGATAGAGTTCAGAAGGTGAAGTTCTGTGTGATGAACCTAGGTGGAAGAGCTCACAACATAACAATATATCTTCAGATACCTGGAAACATGGGGGCAATAATAGGGCAGGGGATGCTCAAGATAGATGAGCTGGAGAAAGGAGCTACAAAGGAGCTATCCGTTGATGTCTTCGTCTCACCCAATGTTTATGGGGCTTTTGTCATGAATGCAGTCATATCCTGGCAGGACTACAGGAATTTCACATTTTATGGAGCTCAGAGCTTCGGCTATAGGGTGATGGGGGAGCCGAAGGTAGGAGTTATAACTTATACTACCTATCCGGACAGAGTTCTTCCAGGTGATAAAGGGGTCAAGCTTGTCCTGGTGATCACAAACGTCGGCAACTACTTGGCAAGGGATCTTTGGGTAAATCTATCGCTCCCAAATGGGATAAAGCCCTCATTTGGCGGATCCGATACCTTCAGGATACCAGCTCTGCTCCCCAACTCGCAGGTTCAGGTTTCATATCAGCTTGATGTCGATGAAAAATTGAAGCCAGGAAACTACAGGATAGATGTGATTACGAGCGGGGCTGGAAACACGAGCATATATGTCACTGTGTTCGGCAAGGCAGATCCATATATTGTGAACGTGAGCTCCATACCAAGGGCCAGCCCGGGGAGCAGGGGCGTGAAGCTGAGCGTTTTGATAAAAAACAATGGATCTGCTGATGCGGATGACACGAGAGTGGAGATAATATCCCCCTACTTAACTGGAACGACAAGCGTCGCAGTTGGAAGCATACCCCAGAACGGGAGCAAGAACGTGATAATGGAGGTTGATGTGTCAAGCTATGCGCCATCAGGCAGCATCCCCCTGGAGTTCCACATAACATGGTCCCAGGACTCGAGGACAATAAGCAAGGTTATCACAGCTCCTCTCAGCCTCGAGGAGAGGAGCAGCAACAACTACCTATATTTAATTCCATTTATCCTCATGGCAGCTCTTCTGATAATTCCTCTGAGAAAAAGGATTAAACTTTGAAGGTGTTCACCTTGAGGACCTTTATTCCTTTTGCTGCTGCTATATCCCTCTGAACCTCCTCTATCGTGGACCTGTCCCCCTTCACAACGGAGATCTCAAGGCAGTTCCTCTCATCTATGTGTATGTGCATTGTTGATATTATCCTACCCGTGTGCTTGTGCTCTGCTTCTATAAGTCTATTTGCTGTATCAGCTATTTCATGGTCATAAAGAAATGATATCACCGCATAGAACTCCCCCTCATAGCTCTCCCATTGATCTTCAGTTGCTAAAACTCTTATTGCCTCCCCTATTGCCTGAGATCTGCTCCTATATCCCTTTCTTTTTGCCAGATCATCTATAGCCTTCATAAGGTCCCCAGGAAGGGATATACCAGCTCTCATGACCTTCTGACGTGTCATACATAATTATCTCCAGATCTTACTTTTTAACTTTTCTCTGGTATAAAAATAATCCTGAGGACACCTGCTACGTTTATCTCACTTCCATACTTTAGCTCCACCTCCTCTCCAGGAAGCAGGTCATATCCATCAACAGAAATACCATATGTGCTGTGCAGATCCCTTAGCACGAACTTATCACCTTTTTTCCTTATCTCAAAGTGTCTTGTTGATATCCTAGCTAGGCTCTTCTTTGGCAGGTATTCGGAGAAGTCGTTCCTTCCGAAAACCCTCTCCTCCTCAGCTACATCGATCCTGAACTTCCTTGCATCTAAAGTGTATATTATTTTTTCCTTTTCAATTTTTGTCCTCACCTCAGGTGCTTCCTC
>JAGDWR010000077.1 GCA_023269865.1 Candidatus Methanodesulfokora sp. | reverse complement strand
AGTATGGCAAGAGGTATTAGATCTGATTTTCTCTCCTCAAGCCTGCTTACATCTTCCCTTGGAGAAAAGGAGATTTTTATAAGCCTGAAGCTATATGCTGCACATACAACGAAGAACAGACTTGCTATAAAAGCAGCAACTAGAAATATCGGCATATTTGTAGCTACAAGTGAGAATATGAGGAGGTATTTTGCCACAAATCCAGCTAAGGGAGGAATTCCAGCCATGGACAGGAGGGATATTGAAAGCAGAATTGTCGAGAAGGGAAGCCTTATGTGCATACCCTGAAGCTGTTGCAATCTAAAGACCCCTATGTCCTCAAAACTTCCGAGAATTGCCATTATAACTGCAATAGCGATGCTGCTAGCAGCAGTGAAGTAGGCATATGGCATTGCCATATACGCGTTGTCTCCGAAGAGGAACACCCCATTCACATTATAGAGTATTATGAGCAGGAGAGAATAACCGGCATCTGAGACCATGCTGTACCCGAAAAGCCTCCTCACTTTCCCCTGAGATAGAGCTGAGAGCTCTCCAAGGACTATTGAGAAGATCCCGATCGTGGCTATCAGGGTTATTATGGCTAGCTGCGTCAATTTAACTGTCTGAAATAGATGGGAGAATATCGTCATGAATCTTCCTAGCAGATAGTAAGCAGCTAGATCAGATGTTACAAGCATCAGTGCAACAGGAGGGGCAACTATGCCTGAGACATAATCAGGAAGCCACATGTAGAATGGTACTGCTCCAGCATCTGTCAAAAGAGCCACAGCTATGAGGACGAAGGACATCACAAGAAGCTGCACGTTTTTTGCCTCAGGTATTTTCTCCCATACTGAGAGAAGATTTAAGCTTGGGAGATCGAAATTGGGTCCAGAGATCGATGCTATAAGAAGGCCGATTCCAGCTATGAGAAATGCTGAGGAAATTGAAGTCATGACGACCATCTTCATCATTGCCTCATGGGTCTGCTTTCTATATCCACCACAGGGGCAGAGCGATAAGCCGACAACGCCAGCCAAAGTCATCTCCCAGAACATGAATATGGCCAGGATATTGTGGGAGAAAAGAGTGCCAAGCACAGCACCTGTCGTGAAGAGAGCTGATGAAACTATGGGAGCTATCTCCCTATCGCCAAATCTTGAGATTATGTGCAATATCAGCATGTTTGCTGCTAGGGCTGTTACCCCTGAATAAAAGAGTGAGAAGGGATCCACCGCGAAAAAGCCCTTAATTCCGAGGAAATCCCCTGTGAAAAGCTTTTCTTTTGAGCTTACCATGCCAAACCAGAGCATTGGGAGGATCATGTAGGAGTAAGCATAGGGTATCATTGAGACCAGGGCTAGAGATAGCTTCCCGGCCTTGAACTTCCCCATAAAGAATACCACAATCGAGAATATTATGAATATGGATATTGTGGATACCACTTCTATCATGTCAACATCACCCCCAGCGCCATTGCAAGCAGGATTATCAGGCCCAAAGAGAAAGCAGCCACATAATGGCTTATCATTCCAGTGTGAATCTCCCTCAGAAAGTTTCCAAACCTGTTTGCTTGGTCTGCTATCCTGTAGGACAGGGCATCTAATACCCTATCAACCCCCCATGATATGCCGGACATCACCGTCCTGAAGACGGGCATCAGCACTCTTATGTACAGATCATCAAAATAGTAGCCCTTCTCCAAGATCTTTCTAGCAAAAGCTAGCTCCAACCTTAGGCCTCTCCAGTAGCTTAGGTAGAATAGAACTAGAGATAGCAATACAGCTGATATGGAAAATAGAGCAGTCGTAATATCAACTGAGAACCCTGCTAGTGGATTGTTCTCCAGCATGAACGAGGTTATGGAGGGAGTTATAAAGCAGGAGGCAGCGAGTATTATCATGGGCAAAGTCATTGAGATGCTCGCCTCATGTGCATGCCTCTTCTGCTCCCCGAAAAACGTCATAAGAACTGCTCTGAATATGTAAAATGGAGTTAAAACAGCAGTTATAAGTAGAAGGGTATAGATAAAGGGAGAAGCGCTCATAACAACCTCCATTATGGCATCCTTGCTGAAGAAGCCGTTCATCGGAGGTATGCCTGATAAAGCTATTGCTCCGAGGAGAAATGCAGTAGATGTGATGGGCATGGATCTCCTCAGACCTCCCATTTCCCTCATGTCCCTCGTTCCAGTGGCATGTATGACAGCTCCAGCTCCCATGAAGAGAAGAGCTTTGAAAAAGGCATGACTTGTAAGATGAAGCATTGAGCTGAAAATTGCCTCAGAGAATGGGACAGAGGAGAAAGCACCAAGCCCTGCGAACATGTAGCCGAGCTGACTTATCGTTGAATATGCAAGAACCCTCTTTATGTCGTAGGTGACAAGGGCCATTGTGGCAGCCAGAAATGCTGTTATAGATCCAATCCAGAGAAGAACCTGAGAGAATCCAGACAAAGCAACTATATCCACAGATCCATACTCAAGGGACAGAGTTACAAGCCTGGCCACTAGATAAACACCTGCCTTCACCATTGTTGCTGCATGTATTAGGGCACTAACAGAAGTCGGGCCCTCCATTGCATCAGGAAGCCATACATGTAATGGCACTTGAGCGGATTTTCCAAAAGCTCCTCCAAGCGATAGAAGCATCGTCATGGATATGAAGGATGAGGGAAGAGATCCGAGATGCAGGGAAACTACATCATATCTGAGATCCCCTACCTGGAGGTATATCAGGGATATCGCTGTCAACAGCATAACATCGCCGAATCTAGTGACTATGAATGCCTTCACCCCAGCTCTTGATGCCTCAGGCTTCTCGTACCAGTGAGCTATCAACAGGCAGGAGCACAGACCAACTACCTCCCAGAACAAGTAAAGGTAGAGGAATGACCCAGATAGAACTAGCCCAAGCATCCCAGCTATGAAAAGCTGTATTAGAGAGTAGTACCTGATGTAACTAGGGTCTTCGCCCATGTATCCTATTGAATACACTACTATCAAGAAGCTAACAAGAGCTACAACGAAGGACATCAGTGCGGATAGCTTGTCCACCATCAACACAGGAGCTATTGGACCACTGAGCATCTGGATAAAAGCAGGGCTATTTAACAAGGGAGCCCTTAAGAAGAAGAGCTCTGCTGATGTAAAAACTGATATCAGGGATGAGATAACTGCTATTGCCTCTATAATTCTCCTCTTCTTAATTGGACTTAGGATAAGGGAAAGAGCTGATCCTATAGCAGGAGATAAAAATATAAGCCAAACGGAATCCAAATTTTCACCCCCTTAGTTCGTTCAACTTGTTCATATCTCCTGTTTCGCTCCTTTTCACAGCCATCAACAGAACTGCTATTGTTATGCCTAAGGTAACTCCATCCACAGATAGGAACAGTATCATCAGCGATTGTGAGAAAACGAAACTTCTGGATATAGCTAGCATCGGGAAGAAGACAAGGCCAACTGCACCTGAGGAAAGTAGCTCTATTGAGATCAATATTTTGGCTGCATTTCCTCTAGAAGCAAGACCAAAGATCCCTACAGCAACAAGGACAGCTGACATGAGCGTGTACACAAGTAACATCATTCTCTCCACCCCCTCACAAGTAGAACAGCCACTATAGAGCCTGCTAGTATAAGAAGACCATGTATAAGAACAAAAACAGGGAAGTAACTGCTGAGATTGACATTTATTGATGTAGTTATGTCCTCATAAAACCTGAGGGCGAGGACCCAAGGCGTTAATAGCACAACCAAGGTCGCAGCAAGAACTGCTGCTACATCTCCTCTCACAATTTTTTCCTCAAAGCTCTGGACGCTTGAAAGGCCTATTATTACTAAAGCTCCAACAGCTATGGAGAGCTGCATTAAGGCAAGGGAGAAGCTGCCTAAATGCCAATATGCAAGGGATACAAGCCATAAGGCAGCGCCAGCCGCCATTATTGACCTGACGGGCTTCTCTGTTGTTATAGAGTAAAGACCTGTGGAGAAGGCTGAGAGGAATATGACAACAGATATCACATCATCTAGCAACATGGTATCACCTCTTAGCAGGAGGAGGTGGTGGAAGAGGTTTCGGCTGAGGTCTTTTCTCCAAAGGTCTAAGCTCCTTTGGCTCTATCCTCATCCTTTCCTCCTCAAATGGGAAAAATGGTCTTGGAACCTCCTTTGTCATCTTTATCGCATCATAGGGACATGTGTCCTCGCACTGGGCGCAGAAGACGCACCTTCCTATGATGAATACGGGTAGCTTTCTGTTAACCTCCTTGAACTCAACCATCTCTATGGCAGCTGCGGGACAGTCAAGCGCACAAGCCCCGCATCCTATGCACTTATCCAGGTCCAAGAACTCCAGCCCTCTGTATAGCTCCTCAACTTCCACTTTCTCAAATGGGACATCTATAGTGACAGGTTTCCTCCTCAGATTTCCTATTATCTCCCCAAACAGCTTTAACAAATCAGACACCTCCCAGGAGAAGGGAAATAGCTAAAACGAGAGCAGATGATGGGGCTAGGTATTTCCACATGATGTCGAGCACATTTGATATGGCAAGCCTCGCAGCACTTGCCTTTATTGCAACGACAAAGAACACTATAGCCAAGCTCTCTATGATTGTGGTGATGAAGCATAACAGCGGGCTCTGGCAGAACGGAGAGCCTGCGCCAAAGAATATTGAGGCCATGAATGTTGCACAAAATAGAAGTTGAGTGTCCTTTGCAAGATCCAGGAGAGCAAGTCTCCTCCCGGATAGCTCGGTGAAGTAGCCTGCAACAAGCTCCTGTTCAGCATCAGGTATGTGAAATGGAGCTTCCTCAAGCTCTACTTGTGTTGTTATTAGGAACAGAAGGACTGAAATGGACCAAGGTATTAGATAAGCAGGATTGGAGGCCAAGGAGGGCCATATTCTTCTTCCTATCTCAAATATGGATAAACTTCTCGTCATGTAAGCTGGGACCAAGGCCAGCATAAAGTATGGAATTTCGAAGCCAATTACCTGAGCCAGAAGCCTCATTCCACCTATCATTCCATATGGGCTCGGCATGGACCATCCTATTGCAAACAACATGAAGGAAGCAGCAGAGGTGAGGAGCAAAACTGCTATTAGATCTCCTTCAAAGCTTATCAGAGGTTTTCCGGCAAAAGGCAGGAAGAAGCATACATATATGAATATAGATGATGCTACCAGAAGGGAGAGATCAATTATGTGATTATCAGCTCTCTCAAGCTCTATCACCTCCTTTGATAGGAGCTTAAAGAAGTCGGCTATAGGCTGCAAAAGCCCCTTGTATCCGATGTACTTTGGTCCAACCCTGTTCTGCATTCTTGCAAACAACTTCCTCTTGTACCACTCTATGAAGAAGCTCATGAGCAGGAGGAATAGGAAGCCGGGAAATATGAAGACCTCAAGTATCAGGAGGATTGCTTCCAATATCATTTTTCCCACCTCCTTCTAGCTTCTTTCCTCAGCTCATCTCCGCTGACGATCTTGGCAGTCCCTGATTTCACATCCACTATCGTGACTCTGGCCAAGCATGAGAAGCAGGGATCCCAGCTCACGTATATCATTGGAATATCAGCTATCGAGTAGCCAATATGAGCTTTTGCTGCTGGGAATACATTTGCAAAGCTTGGTGTCCTTATCCTGTGCCTATAAGGCCTCTGTCCATCGCTTATAGTGTGATGTATAAGCTCTCCTCTTGGTGCTTCTACTCTCCCTATCCCTTCTGCCCCCTTTGGAGCAGCCCTCGGCGCTCTATACCTTATTGGACCTGAGGGCATGTGCTTCAGCGCATATTCTATCATGTTTATGCACTCCAGTACCTCATCAACCCTGGCTATCAGCCTAGCCCATACATCGCACTCATCCCTTGTAATCACGTTGAATGGCACCTCATCGTATGCAACATGAATTGATTTGTGATCCCTTCTCACATCATAATCAACTGCAGATGCCCTGGCAAAAGGCCCAACTCCTCCAAGCCTCACCATCTCAGCTGTCCTCAGCACACCGATATCAACAGTCCTCCTTCTAACTATTGGGTCCTCTGAGAACACTTTTCTGTACTGAATTATCCTCTCTCTCATTTCAGATAGCTCCTTTATCACTCTCTCCGCTAGAACATCATTTATATCCCTGTAGACCCCTCCTATCCTGTCGTAGGATTGCATCACCCTTCCTCCAGTAATACCCTCTATCAGCCTGAGGATCCTCTCCCTGTCGCGCCATATCAGCATGAAGAGCGAGTTGAACCCCATCTCCTCAGCTGCCACTGCAAGCAGTATCAAGTGGCTTTGTATCCTGTGTATCTCCTGGGTCACAACCCTTAGATACTTTGCCCTTGGAGGAGGCTCTATCCCCATTGCCTCCTCAATAGCAGCAACAAAGGCGTTTGTGTGGCTGGGATTGCATATTCCACAAACTCTAGCGGCAACATAGAGACCTTGTACGTAAGTTCTGTTCTCTAGGAGCTTTTCTATCCCTCTGTGCACGTAGTTCAAGTAGGGAGTGACATTTACCACAGTTTCCCCATCCACCTCGAACTTGAAGTGAGCTGGCTCATGAAGCATCGGATGCTGAGGGCCAAATGGGAGAAGCATTGTGAATGTACTCATATTATCGCCTCCAGTCCTTCCTTAATGGAAATTCATCGCTTCTAAAGTTCTCAGGAGTCATGAATGGCTTCCTTAAATTTGGATGGCCTATGAACCTCACACCAAGAAGGTCATATACCTCATTCTCGTTCATCTCAGCTCCAGGTATCACTGAGGTTATGCTCGCTACCTCGGGATTATCCCTTTTCACCGAGGTCCTGATGAGCACATACTCCTTGTTTTTGTGGAACATGAAGTGGTAGACAAGCTCTATCTCCCCTGCATCAGGCTTATCTATGCCGACTATTGTGGCAAAGTGGAGATCCTGAGGCCCAGATGCCATCATACCAGCTGCTTTCAGGAGCTTGCTCACAGAATCTGATATTTTCTCAGGTGGAACTCTGACCTCCCATCTCCATCCAACTCTTCTGACCTCTCCTATCTGAGATAAAAGGGACTGAAGATCCCACATGATCATACCTCCCTTAACTTTGAGGCAGCTATTGCCAGCGCCTCGACAATTTTTTCAGGTCTGGGTGGGCAGCCTGGAACTTCCATCAGCACAGGAACAAAGTCCTTGACGGATCCTGCCCTGTTATAAGCATCGTGAAATACACCCCCACTTATAGCACAAGTTCCAACTGCAACAACAGCTTTTGGCTCAGGCATCTGCTCATATATCCTTATGAGCCTATCCTTTGTCTGATTGGTGACTATCCCAGTGACCACAAGAACATCTGCATGCCTGGGGGATGGCTTCAGCAGAACTCCAACTCTCTCTGGATCATAGTTGGGGCATATAGCAGAGAGAACCTCTATATCGCAGCCATTGCATGCCCCTGCATTGAAGTGGAGGAGCCAAGGAGATGAGGATCTGGCCCATCTTGCAAGGGATAGAGAGAAAGTTCCTCCCATTTTATCACCCTGATATCATTATAAAAGATGCAATAGCTACTATTATCAAATACAGAGCGAGAATGGCTGTGACAGCTCCTGACATGAGAGTAAGAGCTAGAAGAACTGGAACCATCTCAAGAATTGAGAAGAAGAGCAAGAACTTCCAGTAAGTTATTCTTACCAGACTTGGAACACCTTCAGGTTTCTCCCCAGACCAGTAGATCTCCCTCTTAACTTTATTGGGATTTTTTGGTGCTATATGTTCCATGGAAAATAAAAGTACAAGTAAGCCCAAAATTACAACAAAAAATGGAATCCATACTTCTATTGGGAGCATGGTAATCCCTGCAGGTAGATCGCTACTATTTAAAAAACTTTTCTTCAAAGACTTTTTGATGAAATTTTTCGACAAGAAAAAAGGGGAAAATCTTTACATAGTAATATAATCATTCTGCTTATGCTGTTGCTAGCAGT
>JAGDWR010000043.1:6869-8009 GCA_023269865.1 Candidatus Methanodesulfokora sp. | reverse complement strand
AGGTCTATCACAAAATCGCTTACAAGAACATAAGGAGGAAGAATTCTGACCAGCTCCCCCTTAGTTGAACTGCTTAGCGATGCTAATGGAACTCCTCTGAGAACAAGCTCATCTGCAGCCATAACACATGGACCTGCTCCATTTGTCACCATGACAACACCTTTTTCTGCAGCCGGCTGTTTTGCAAGAGCCTTAACAGCAGCATATAGCTCGTTAAAGGAGTCGACAGTAAGGGCACCTGCTTGTTTTAGGGCTGATATCGCTATTTCATGCCTTGCAGCAATTCTTCCCGTGTGGGAGACAGCTGCTCTAGCGCTTTCACCAGTCTTACTCGTCTTGTATATTACTATCGGCTTCCTGCACTTCCTTATGGAATTGAAAAGAGCCCTTCCTCTCGTGAAGCTCTCCATGTAGACTCCTATCACCTCTGTCTCAGGATCCTCAGCTAGATACTCAATGAGGTCTGCTTCATCCACATCGCATCTATTCCCCAAGCTCACAACTTTGCTCACACCTAAGTTATCCTCAGCAGCCCAGTCCAGAAAAGCAGCTCCAAATGTCCCGCTCTGACTTAAAAATGCGACACTTCCCGGGCCTGGTCTGCCCATTCTCTCCACTGGCTGGAATGACGTGTCAACCCTGCTGTGTCCATCGAAAACTCCTATGCAATTCGGCCCTATTATTCTGATGCCGTTCTCCCTGGCTATCTTAACTACCTCCTCCTCTATTCTCCCTCCCTCAGGCCCTGCTTCCCCAAATCCTCCCGATATTATCACAACAGCCTTTACCCCTCTTCTTGCACATTGGGTCATCACATCTGGAACTGCATCAGCAGGAAGAGTTATGACAGCCATATCCACCTCATCAGGGATGTCCAGAAGGGAGGGATATGCCTTCAGCCCGAGTATCTCCTCTGCCCTTGGGTTAACTGGATATATTTTTCCAGAGAAGCCGGAGGTGAGAAGGCTCCTCAGGGATTCATGTCCTATCTTGCCCGGTTTTGATGAGGCTCCAACAACAGCAATAGATCTGGGGTTGAAGAACCAGCTAAGCTCGTTGCTCATACACTACTGTTAACGGGAAATTTAAATATCTGATGCCTGTCTTAGCGAGATAAATTTCTAAATTATGCATAGCCTA
>JAGDWR010000043.1:0-6769 GCA_023269865.1 Candidatus Methanodesulfokora sp. | reverse complement strand
GAAGGAGAACCTAAAGGCTATTGATGAGTTGTTAGAAAAGCTGGAAGTTATAAAGCTTGACAGGGAAATAGCTGAGCTTGCTGCCAGACACCTCAGGGAACTTGAGTCCAGGGGTGAACCTCTGGATCTAGCTGACCTCTTCATAGGATGTGCAGCCCTGAGCAGGGGAATGACCTTAGTTACATGGAACTTAGAGCATTTCTCCAGGATAAAAGGGCTTAACCTTGCCAAGCCCGATGACATCCTCAAATAAGCGATTTCTAAGCAAGCCCTGCAGGTTCTGTTTTCATGAGATTTTCACCTTTGGACTTCTCCAGCTCCCTCATGAAGAGATGGAGCTTGTAAACTGATATCACTCTGTCCTGGAGGTACTTTCTGGCCTTCTCATCCAAGAAGTTTGTGAAGTTTCTCCACCTTCCAGAACCCTTCATCTTCAGAATTCTATCGCTGGATCCTATTTCTGACATCAGGTCCTTGAGGTGAACTCTCTCATTACCCACTACCCTCAATATGTCCTGCGGGGTCGGATCTCCGAAAATCCTTCTTACTCTTTCCCTCAGCTCCTCCACTTTTCCAGATCCCCTCAAACCGAACATCATGTAGTAAAGACCTGTGCTCACTGGTCTTATGTCCTCAAGAACGGAGTCCAAATCATAGGTCACTAGGATGAAGCCTGAGTCCAGGGACCTCTGCATCTCCCTCATTACATCATCGTTCGATTCAACGAGCTCAACAAGTTCCCTGACAAACCTCCCGGACAGTACCTTCTCCCCATCGAAGAGTGATATGTAGAGAATCTTCACATCCTCGAACTCCACTAGGGATGTTTCCACTGAAAGGAGCCTTAATGCCCTAGATGGAGCTGGAATAGAGGCTTTTATCCCAGATACCTCCATGGGAATTCTCCTCTCCGCCATTATGTAGTCCACAGCCCTTATTGCATACCTTCTTGCTAGATCCCAGTTTGCCCCGGAGGATATGAACTCGAGATGAGCTTGATCATCAACTTGCATAAGCATTATCTCGCTTATCTCATCCGGCTTGAAATTCTGTATTGAATCCCTGACTTTCTGCCAGTCCATTGTGTCGAGAAGGCCTGCACATCTCGGCTCATGTATGCTCATAAGCTTCTTGCTTCCTGTGTTCACAATGCTGTACTCAAGAGAGCTCAGATCTATCCCAAAGACCTGTCTCAGCACAACACAAAGGAGAGCAAGGCCTATTCTCAGCCATGTTATGTTCTCAGCAGGATCAAGCTCTATTGAGTAGCCATAAGTGTAATCTGAATATCTTCCTCCTGTCTCAGCAACTATCTCCAAGCTCCTCCTATCCCTTATGAAGTAAGTCTTGTCTCCTGCTACAATGGGCCTAAGGGGACCGTTCAAAACCCAGTAGGCTCTGTTCGGTATCTTTCTGTAAAATCCGAATCCTGATACAGGGGGATCGACAACGCATATGACCTCTGAGTGAAGCCTTCCTCTTCTATAATCTCCCAACACGTCAGGATGTTCTCCCCATGAGAGCTTTGTCTTCTCGTACTCCTCAAGGGTGTAGCTGAGCTCCTCCTCGACCCTCCTGATATCAGTTATTGGGACAAGCTCGACGCCCGTCACATATCTTCCCCTTCTCCTCAAGCTCTTAACTATCCCATCCGAGCTGTGATCTATGCATCCCACCTGAAATCTCTCAACTAGGTCGCAGTAGCCTATGTCCGAGAGGAAGCTTATGCTATCCTCCCCCACGAGGACCCTCTTTATTCCATAGGGAGGTGCGAACTCGTAGAAGTTCAAGTTTCTCCAAGCTCTCTTGCCTGAGCTTGTCAAATTAGTCCCCTTCACCAGATCCAAATTCTTGAGGAGATCAAGCTCTTTCTGGCTCATCTCTGCCCTTAAGGCGGAGGACATGAACTTATACATAGCTTCAAATAGCGTGGAATACTTGTTCTCAGGATTTACCAGTGCAATCTCAAGCTTCATGTTGCTCCACTTCTCAAGCACATCAACCCCTCTCAGTAGAAGCTCCCTATCCCACGATCCCATTGGGAATATCACTGTCTCAGTGTACTTTATCCACCTTCTTCTTCCCTTCCTTCCCTCTCTTTGCTTAAACTCCCTAACAGAGGGGGGAAGGCCTATGTGAACTATTCTTATGACTTCTCCTATGTCTATCCCCTGGGCAAGCGTTCTAGGGCTTATCAGGATTTTTACAACTCCTTCTTTTGCAAGCCTCTCTATCTCAGCTCTCTTCTCCTTGTCCACTAGATGATGATGCGTTGCAACTCTGTGCGATATCTCAGGATGCTCGGACAAAATCCTTCTGTAAAGCTCCTCCGCTGATCTTATGCTCCTAGTAAAGACTATTGTGGCCCCATCATCCTCTGCATACCTTGTTATTACCTCAACAGGGTCCACATATGCCTCCGGTAGCTCTATGCCCAGATATCTTGCTATCTCTCTTATCGAGTAGTACTTCATTTTAAATTTATCAAAATCATCTATTGATTCAGCGATGTCCCTTCCAGCCACTCTGGATATCTCCTCCTTGTGAGATCTGACTCTCTCCCAAGCGTATTTCAGATCCTTTCCAACAACGACATAAACCCTGTTTTCAGGCCTGAAAGGCCTGCCTCTGATGACCTCAGTCTCCCTTCCATTTATCTGCGTCAGAATTCTGGCCATTTCCTCCGGGTTTCCGAGTGTTGCTGTGAGAATTGCTATGGAAAAGTTCTTGGGGGATAGAAGCCTAAGAAGCTTTATCATTGAGATTATAAGTGCGATACACCTTGGATCGTAGAAATCGAACTCATCTAGGACTAGAAGGTCCATCCTCTCGACAAATCCATATAGTATTTTTGGCCCCCCTGAAACCCATCTCTTCATGTCTGTCATGAGGAAAGCAGGATTCGTTATGAGGATATCCGCTGATGAAACTCTTTTCATCTCCTTTCTTCTCATCGAGTCCATTGCCTCTGCTTTGAGGCCAAGAGCTTCGGAATACTCCTTTAACCTGGATATTTGGTCATTTGCCAGCGCTAAAGTGGGATAAACAGCCATGGTCTTTGCTCCATCCTTTGAGTAGAGGAACCATGCTTCAGTCTTCCCGCTTCCAGACCCGCTTATCAATATCACATTTTTACCGGACTTAAGAGCCTTAAAAGTGCTGAGCTGGTGGCTGTACAGCCTTTCACCTGCTAAATAACTTCTTTTTGTCCTGGATATCTCAGGAAAAACTTCTGAAAAGGTTAAACTCTCCTCTTCTGGTCTATCTGCCTCCTGTACTTGCTTGTAGAAGTCATAGCCAAGGTACTTGAGCAGCTTTTCGGTGTCCATCGGGATAATCCCAGCCCAGAGTTAAATAAGATTTCAGTTTAGCTTACTATAAATTTAATATATAAAACTACCATATTTATGAATAATTCTAAAGAGCATCCTCTTGTCCTACATTTAAATTTTAGCTCGTTTCATGCTGTTCCATCGTGTTCCTTAAAGCTCCCATCATCCCTCTAGTCAGGGTGATTCAATGGAGATGATGAAAGCATTGTTTGTCTTGTTGTTGGCGTCTCTCCTAATACCCTTGCCATTTCAGCTGACAGCTGCAGATAGAGATAGCACAGCTGAAAAACTCCTCTATAACTATCAGAAAGTTAGAACAATAGCTATCTCCCTTGAAGAAAAAGCCAGAAAGCTTGGAAATAATAGCTTGGCTGATAATATTGCCAATGCCATTAAAAAAGCAGATGAGCTCATGAGGGAGGCTGAAAATTACTATAAGAGTGGAAATTATACTGAGGCAAGAAAGCTAGCGCTTGAAGCTCTGGACATCATAAGAAATGCAATAAGAGATGCTAAACCAGTTGCTCAGGAGGTGAGGAGGGAGATCGCAATATCAAGTGCCATAAGAAGATGTGAGCTCATTTTGGACAACATAAAAGCTGTAATCACAAGGCTTAACCTCACAGGGAACATAACATCCCTCTACAATGAGGCATCAAGCCTCCTTGATCAAGCAAAAAAGGAGGTTAAAACAAATGTGACACTAGCAGGCGAGTTAGTCAAACAGGCTGGTGGGAAAATAAAGGAGATGCTGCTGGAGCTGAAGAATTATAAGCCCGCTGGAAAAATTCTAGCAAAAAGAGCTGAGAGGGCGGTAAGCTGGTCTGAGCTTGCGATAAAAGATCTTGAGAAGCTTGAGAAGAAGCTCAGGAGTGAAGGAAAGACAATAGCTGCCAGCAGGGTTAAATATCTCATAGATAGGCTCAACAACATCAGATCAGAGCTGTTGGATGCATACTCTAAGGGGGATAGGATGAGGATAATGCAGCTGACATCTGAGATCTACAGGCTAATCAGGGAGGCATGGACTATTGGAAGAAGGTGAGATAGCATCACTAGCTATTCTATTATTTTTTGTTGTACATCCCCTTCTTCTCCTAGCTGATGATGGCATAATGGTGGTAGAAGTCAGCAGAGATGGATGGGCGAGGATATCCGAAAAAGAGCACTTAAACAACCCAGAAGTAGAGCTTGTGACAGATCATCCCGAGATGGTGTTGGTGCTCGATCAGGATGGAGCTCCCCTGAATTACTCTCAAAATGGGAAGTTTTTATACATAGAGTCCCTGGGAGAGGTGAACATAACGTATTACACCCCTGACCTAACTTATAAGGAGGGGATTGTGTGGACTTTGAACATATCCAATAGGATAAACCGCACAATCATAGTGAGACTTCCAGAAGGCCATGTGTTCCTCGGATGTTCCACACCGGACTTTAGGATGGAGGGAGACAGCTATGTTTTCAATGGATCTCCGCTCTGGATATCCTATGTCCTCTCAGAGGAGATTCCGATGAGAGAAGAAGGTAGTTCCTTGCCCTATCTAGTTTTCTCCATAATTGCTATCATCTTGCTAGTTTCTGCATTGTTTGCTATGAGGAAAAAGAGGATGAGAAGACCTTTAAGTCATCTAGAGATCAGAATAATAGATCTTATTGGAGATAAACAACTCACGCTTGAGGATTTATACAGGGAAATTGGGGACTCAGTGGAAGTCAGGAGGTCGATAAGAAGGCTTATCTCATCGGGATTCATCAAAAAGGATGGAGAAAAACTAGTTCTTACCAAGCAGGGGAGAAGGATAGCTGGTGTATCATAATGTTCCCGGAACCTCTCCCTTCATCTCCTTCTTTTCCACCCTATCTATGAATTTTTTCGACAAGAGTAGCATAAAAGTAGCAGATAATAGCGATAAGAGGAACTCTAAGTGGAAATCAAGCAGTGTTGGTTCTCCTGTTGCAGCACTCCTCATCAGATCAAAGGGGTATGTGAGAGGGGATGCAACAGCAATGATCTTGAGCTGAGGTGGGAGGATCCACGCTGGAAGGATGATGCCAGAGGCTATCATCACTGGAAATTGGAGGATGTTTATCAGAGCGGCTACATTCCTCCTCCCATATGATATCGATGAGAATATTGAGGAGAATCCGAAACAGGAGGCCAATGCCATCATAGCTGATACAATAAATAGGACAGGAGATTTTATCGAGATGTCAACTCCGAGAGCTATGTAGAAGAACAAGATCATGTAAAATCCATATATCACAGTGTCTGTAATTATCCTGCTCAATCTTCCGAGGAGGGTGAGGAAAAGGCTTCCTGTTGCTATCACATGTTCTATTATCCCCATCTCCTTCATCCTCCTCAGCGACATGCCCAAGTTCCATATGGCTTCTGAGAACATCTCCAGGAATATGAAGGACCACATCAAGCTTCTCTGTACTGCAGCTCTATATGCTGCAGGGAGGAAGAGATTGAAGTTGAGGACGAAGAAGAGGACCCACATGGGAGTTGTTATGAGTCCTATCACCATTGAGGCCCTGTATCTAAAGTATATCATCACCTCAGACCAGGCGGATATGAGAGCAGGGCATAAGGCTTCTTTTAACTTACGAGGAGTATATGCTCCCACTTCTCTCCCCCTCCTTCTCAACAAGCCTGAAGCTCATCACTCCAGCTGTAATATAGGCTATGGCCATGAGGACTATGCCGTAAAGATTGCTGTAGGAAATTGAGTGAGCTTCTACATATTTCCTCACAAGCTCAACAGCATAGGAGGTGGGAAGCACATGGGACACCAACCTCATCCACTCAGGAAGGAAAGAGATAGGATATGCAAAGCCTGAGAACAATGTCAGAAATGCCTGGAGGAAGTTCGCAGCAGACCAATATTCCTTGACCTTTATAGTCAGGTTTGATGCTAGAACTCCCAATCCCAATAGAGGTAGAAGCCCGATGAAGACCATTGTCATTGCTATTAAAAAATCCAGAATAGAGATGCCCATCAATAAAAGTGGGGCATAGGAGACAATAAGCCCAAGCATTGCGACTAAAATATAGGGGAATGAGCTGAATAAAATGAAGAGCTCCCTTTTAGCAGGTGATACGAAGATCTGCTCAAGAGTGCCACTAGCTATCTCAGCCCCAGTGTTCTCAGATGCCACTGATACGACAAGAAAGCTTGGGAACATTATGCCATAGCCCGTTAGAAAGTATAGCATGGCATTGCTTGATCCTGTGTTTCTCTGGAACTCTGAGAATGCATCAGGGCTTATATAGGAGGATGCAATCCCCATCAGGCATGACATGGCAGCCATGACATAGGGGAAGATGGAGAAGACCACCAACCAAGCAGGATCCCTCATTATATATTTTATCTCCTTGTACATATGAGCTGATATCTCCAGAAGGAATCTTCTCATGCCACCACCTGAGG
>JAGDWR010000105.1:4771-8156 GCA_023269865.1 Candidatus Methanodesulfokora sp. | reverse complement strand
GAGATGTTCATCGTCTTAAGATCCAGAACAGGAACAGTGCCCGGTGTGACCTCAATTCCCATCTTTCTTATATATGGAGTCTCCTCCTGAAATGTTCCGGGATTTATCAGCTTAACTCCTTTGTACTCTCCCACTCCATACACATGTATATGACCCATGCAAAGCACATCAGGGACTTCCTCGATCACAAGTTCATCTCTGTCTCCTGGAGCTATTGGATGCTCCCCGTATATTGGAGCAAGATGTCTCAGCACTAAAAGGGTCTCCATTGCCTTAACTACTGAGGATGGGCTCACTGGCTGCATGCCTGGAATGTATTTGAATACGGAGTTAAGGCTTCTTCCATGATAGATCATTATTCTCACCCCACCTATTCCTATAATCGAGGGATTGCTCAATTTCACTGAGTTTTCCGGAAGAAACATTGAATATTTGTCGGGAACAGGAGGTTGAGGCTCGGATTGTCTCACAGGTTCATGATTTCCAGGTATGTATACTATTTTTTTCCTTTTTGATATGTGAGTTAGAAATTCTGATGCCAGCTTGTACTGCTCCCATACGTTTGACACCTCAAGCTCTGTCTCCTGCCCTGGGTACACTCCAACGCCATCTACTAGATCTCCACACAGGATTATATACTTTAGATCATCCTGATCTGAGGCCCATTCTATGAAGGAGGAGAAGGCTTTTCTGTTGAAGTACTTGCTCCCTATGTGTATATCGCTTATGAAGGCTATTTTTCCCTCTGCTCTTATGGACTTCTTATCCCTCTGTGGAACATCCGGAAAGATTATGTTTCTCACATTTATCCCACCGTTCTTGGTTATGGTGCCATTTACAGCGACAACGGAGTCCCTGACAACTCTATCATATCTCTCTTTTAGGGCACCATTCTGCAGGAAACAGGGTATTTCCCCCGAAATATCCTCTATCAGCATCATTTCTCCTCCTTGTTTTGTCTTTTTCTTTTCTCTAACCATGCCAATTACTGTAACACTTTCCCCTGGGCTCATCCTCTTAACAGCAGCAATTTCCATCGCCTTCAATCCAGTCCTAGAGAGTATAAGCCCTTGAATCCTGCTGAATCTGTCCCTCATATACCTGAGAAATTCCTCTAGCGTTCCGTCAACAGGATTTGCTGATGCTTGAAACTCCACCGACAGCATCTCCTCAAGTTCTTCTACTTCTTCTGGTTCTACCATCTCTCTTGTGACGACAGCAGCATCAGGAAATTTCTCAGATATCCTCCTTAAAAGCTCATTGAATTGATCTTCTGAAAACCCCTTGATGATATCAAAAGCATCAGGTGTGAGATTTAAGCCATGGGAGAGCATTATTCTTACTATCTCCCTCTCATCCATTGCTGAACCCTCCTGGAAGATAATGTTAAGTCATATCCCCGCATGAACACCAGACCTCATTTAGCTTTGAGAACAAATTTTCCAACCCCTTCATCCTCAAAGCAGATACACCTATCACCTCCACTGGTGTTGAAAACAAGGAAATGGACTTTATCAGCTCCATAAGGGCTTCAGATTCAACCCCCTTGTGCATCTCCAATGGTCTCAAATTCCCTCTAACTATATCCTCCCACAGACTTCTTAAATCCTCACCTCCTAAATCAATCTTGTTTAAAACAGGTATTATCCTTATGTTTAACCTCAATTCAGCGATCTTTCCCATTATAATGGCTGTAATAAAGTCCTCTATTTCTCTTTCGCAGTCAGATAGATACACTCCTGCAGTCCTTATTTCTGAGGATATCCTCTCCACTATGATTCTTCCAGGTTTTCTGAAGACAAATGCATCCATTTGGCCGGGAGTATCGATCAAATAATAATCAGCATTCAAGGATTTTATATAACTAATTATATCGTCCAGTTTTTCCTCTACAATCTCCATTGACCGTATCATCGCGCCATTTGGGCCGAGCTTCTCATTTTTCATCACATCCTCAGCTCTAACAATAGATCTTACATCAAAATCTGGCTTATAGGGGAGTATGTCTGCCCCTGGATCCATGTTTATCCTTGCTGTTTTAATAACTGTAAACCTTGTCATCCATTTGGATAGAGCTCCTATTAAAGTAGATTTTCCTGAGCCAGCAGGTCCTATTACAATCAATCCCTCCATATGCTATCTCTCAGGGGAAGCTTTAAACTGATATCCCGAATGAGGGTGTCAGTTGAGCTTAAGAGAAGCCCATCTTCTCCAATATCCTGCTCATTTCATCCGGAGGCATCACAAGGCTACCTATAACCTTCGTGTTTCCATGAGAACCACCATAATCCATCTTTATCTCAAGCAACCCCATTGACTCAAGCTCCCTGAGGATTCCGCTAACTCTTCTCATCGTCAGGGGTTTCGTCAGGTATTCCTTAACTATCCTCTTATACTGATAGTAGACCTTTCCTGTTCCTGGCCTTGGATCTCCCTTAGCCAAGAGCCTTGTAGCAGCTAATAAAACCAGCTTATGATGAAGGGGGAGAGATCTTATTGTTATCATGACCTCCTCCTCGTCCACATGTCTAAAGGCTCTCATAACTATTTCCTCATTTATCTTCTGGTAGTTCTCCCTCTCAGCAAGCTCTGCTGCCATTCTAAGAACATCTATGGCTCTTCTTGCATCTCCGCTTTCCTCAGCTATCCTGGCTGCTATCAGGCTTAGAGCTCCATCCTCATAGCTTCCCTCATTAAGACCCATCTCAGCCCTCTGTTTCAGTATTTCAAAGAGCTGATGAGCCCTGTAAGGGCTGAATATTATTGTTTCTGGGCTAAAACTGCTCAAAGTTCTTGGATCTAATCTATCCAAGAAATTAGGGGCATTTGATATGCCAACTATCATTATACCCTTTTCTCCTCCCTCAAGTCTCGAAAGTGAGTACAAAAGCCTATCTCCATCTCTCTTCACAAGAAGATCGACCTCATCTAGTATTAAGACAAGCCAGCTCCTCATCCTGTTAAAAGCATCCAGAAAGTTGTTGTAGAGCTCATCATATGGGTAGCCGCTCGGCGGTATCAACATGCCGAACTCCTTGTTCAGGTTGTAGAGGACTCTGTAGGAGGTGTTAGCTCTAGAACAGTTTATATATATGTATCTTATGGGAGCAGAGGGATAAAGCTCGGAGAAGTCCTGTATAACCCTCTTTGCCACAGCAGTTTTTCCAGTTCCCGGTTTCCCGAGAAAAACAACATTAACTGATGGTTCATTTCCTATAAGAGGAGATAAAAGAGATGAAAACTTCTTTATCTCTTCCTCCCTTCCAGGAAGTTTTCTTGGGACAAATGAATCATGAAGTATCCTTCTGTCCTTTATCAGCCTATGCCCTGCCTCCCTTATGTGCATGTATTCCAAGTCTAATCCCCAATATTTTCGGAAAAGGGG
>JAGDWR010000105.1:3503-4671 GCA_023269865.1 Candidatus Methanodesulfokora sp. | reverse complement strand
GATTTCATCATTCTCTGTTCTCATAGACGAAACGGAGATGACACAGCATTATTTCCACTGTTTCAGCTCTACACAGGAACTATTCTTGCTTCATAAAACTTATCTTCTCTCAGAAGGTCCACAATCTCCCTCGGCAGATCAGCAGCAGCCTTATCAGCCATTATCGCAATAGTTCTATCATCTATATAACTGCTTTTTCTCACAACTATCTCTCTCCTGCTACTTAAGATTAGATCTGGGGAGCCAAGCCCATGTATCTCAAGGGAGAAACCTCCCACGACAAGCTCTATCTCTATCATCCCTCCTGATAAAAGATGGGACTTAAGCCAGTCTGGAATATCAGATACAGCCTTATCAGCCCTAACTCCTATGATACAATCTGCTCTTCTTGTTATATTCTCATCTTTGGTTATCTCTAATGTTGTCTTATGTCTTGCAGTTATATTTTCATGTCCTGTGAACCTCACAACGAACTCCATAAGGTTTTAACTTCTCAGATAGAAGAAAAATATGATGGACCTAGAGGAGGCAAGAAGGAGACTTGTAGAGCTACTTGTTGCGGAGGGAATAATAAGAAGTGAGAAAGTGAAAAGAGCAGCTTTAAAAGTTAGGAGAGAAGATTTCGTCCCAGAAAGCGAGAGGAAATATGCATACGAGGATATGCCCCTATCAATAGGGTATGGGCAGACGATAAGCGCGCCTCATATGGTGTTTCTCATGGACGAGCTCTTGGACCTGAGGGAGGGGATGCTTGTTTATGAAGTTGGAACTGGAAGCGGATATCATGCTGCAACAATAGCTGAGATAATGGGAGAAGGAAAGGTTATAACAACGGAGATAGTGAGAGATCTAGCTTTTTTTGCTTGGAAAAATCTAAATAAAGCTGGATATTCAGATAGAGTTGCTGTGATAGCGTGCGATGGGGTGAAACTGAGGCTTAGAGAGAAGCCAGACAGGATATTAGTTACTGCAGCAGCACCAGATGTTCCACATCCCCTCTTAGAGCTCCTTAAAGATGGAGGGAAGATGGTCATACCAGTCGGAGTTTTTCCGCAGAAGCTTCTCGTTGTGGAAAAAAGAAATGGAGAAATCGCCAGGAGATATGTGACCGACGTTGCATTTGTTCCTCTGAGAGGAGAGTGGGGATTTGACAGGAGATGATTAGCTC
>JAGDWR010000105.1:0-3403 GCA_023269865.1 Candidatus Methanodesulfokora sp. | reverse complement strand
TTGTTGATGGTAAATTCTAGAAGATGTTGATTTTTATATCCTGGGCATTTTTCTCATGCTTCTCTCATCAGGAGCTGAAGCAGTGATATACATAGAGGAGCTAATGGGAAGAAAACTAATAAGAAAGATCAGACCGAGAAAAGGATACAGAGTAAGCGAGCTTGATGAAAAGCTGAGAAGAAGCAGAACTAGGAAGGAAGCAAGACTGATTCATACAGCAAGAATGGGAGGGGTTAATGCGCCCGCTGTGATAGATGTACATGAAGATCAGCTGGTAATGGAGTTTGTTGAGGGCAAAAGACTGGATGTCTTTCTAAAGGAGAATGAAGGAGAAGAGAAAAGAGTAATGAAGGAGCTTGGAGAACAAGTTGCAAAAATGCACATCTCTGGTGTTGTTCATAATGACCTCACAGTTGTGAACATAATAGTCGGAAAAAAGGTGTACATAATAGATTTCGGCCTAGGGGAGTTCTCAAGAAGTTTAGAGGACAGAGCTGTGGACATATTCGTGTTGTTAAAGTCCTTAAGGGCTTCTGTACCTGAAAAAGAGGGCATCGTAAAGGATTTCTTCTCAGGGTATTCTATCCTGCCTGATTATGAGAACGTCTTGGGGAGGGTGAAGGAGATAGAAAAAAGAGGAAGATATAGGGTTGAAAGCGGGTGATATCATGATCAGGTTTGTCACAAGCAATAGGGGTAAGTTTGAGGAAGCCAAAAGAATACTCAATGGGGTGGATTTAGTATGGGAGAGAATGGAATATAGGGAAGTACAAGCTGATACAAATAGGGAGGTTGCCATTCAATCTCTAAGAGAGCTTAAAGGGATGGTGAAGGATCCGTTTTTCCTAGAGGACTCTGGTCTGTACATAGATGCCCTTAACGGTTTTCCAGGGCCTTATTCCTCCTATACTTTTAAAAAAATAGGTTGTAAAGGAATACTTAAGCTGATGGAGGATATTGAGGACAGGAGGGCGTACTTCACCTCAGTTATTGCTGCGTTTATAGACGGAAAGGAGATATTAGTGGAGGGAACTGTGAGGGGAAGAATAGCCGAGGGGGAGAGAGGAGGTGGATGGGGTTTTGATCCAATATTTGAGCCTGATGGGGCTGGAGGCCTAACTTTCGGGGAACTTGGTGAGAGAAAGGATTTATTCTCACATAGGGGACTTGCTCTTAGAAGATTTCTCAGAGTTTTGAGGGATTTGAAGTATATCTAAAGGGGGTTCGGTTCTTCCAGCCCTTATTTTGAGGGAGATTCCAAATAAGCTTAGGAAATTTTTATATAATTTGGACTGTCTTTCTACAAGGTGAACTTCAGGAGGGCAAAACTGGAGGATTTAGATGAGATAATGAGGATAGAGGAGCTCTGCTTTAGGCCCTCAGAGAGATTTAGCAGGGAGACCTATAGATCTCTTCTGTTGAGGAGGGATATCGCATTTGTGGTGGCAGAGATAGATGATAGGATAGTGGGCTTTGTGGCGGCTGAGGCAAGAGGTCTAAAGGGGTATGTATATACGATAAATGTCCACCCTGAACATCAGGGGAAGGGAATAGGAAAGGCCCTAATGAAGGAAATAGAGACAATAATGAGGAATGCTGGAGCAAAGATCATGGAACTTGAGGTCAGGGCTGATAACAAGAGGGCGATAAAAATGTACGAAAGCCTTGGATACACCACGGTTTTCTTCCTTCCCTCCTACTACGGTCCTGGTAAAAACGGTTATCTGATGAGAAAGAGGATATCAGAATGATGCCTAGATGAGAGGCCCGAAAATTTAACTCTCCTCATTATTTTGTTATACAGATATAAGGCGCCTTCTGTCGAAGAGTTTATGGCATAATAAAGTAAGTGCGGACAAGCAGATAGCACAGGCGAATGCAGCATATGTAGCAAGGGCTCCCATATCTATACCGGGTGTGCTCATTAGCATTACATAGATTAAAAGAGGAAGGAGGGAAATCAGCGTGAAGGGGTTTGTTGTGCCGAGCTGTATTGATGGACCTCTAACAATCTTAGGCATGAATATAGCAATGCTGATCGACAGAACGCATACAAGAAACACCATCAGGGGCGATAAAACGTAAAGTTGGACTTGATAGGACCATGGAGGTGATGGAATAGAGCCCAGATAGTACATGATGGCAAAGGAGGATCCCATCACAAAAATAGAAGCAGAGATCATCCAGATAATCATGCTGTAAGACAATCCAGCTAGGAGAATGCCATACAATATCTCAAGGTCGCTTACTGGAGCTGCAAGCAGGAGCTCAAATGCCCTTGTCAACCTGTCCTCTCCTACAGAGTAAGAGATATAAGAGAGGGCAGCTAAGCTCGAGAATAAGGTGACAAGAGCAGGTGCTTGCGTGTAGACAAAAACAACTCCGAGCAGCACATTTTTTGGTATCTCACGTGTTGCATTTATCCCGATAAGTCTGATCTGGCTCATCAAAGCGGACTCTGTTATTGGGGTGAATGGAACTCCGAGAAATGGAATAAAAGGAAAGAGCCCAGCCATCAAGATTCCTATCACGCTCATCACGATTGTGCTCCTGCTCCCCACCACCTTGTTGAGATAAAGCATTGCAACTGCTATGATCTTCCTCATCAGGATCCCTCCTCCAGCTTCTCCCTGAGAAGTTCACCTAGAGGGTTTCCTGCTTTCGCTACCTCTTTTATGTTTAATCCTTTAGATCCAAGGTAGGCAGTTATTTTAGGCATCTCCTCATCAAAATTCCTCACCGCTATTATATAGCTATCTCCCTCCTGTATTACGCCATAGCCGAGCTCTCTCAGGCAAGCAGATGGATCTCCCGTGCACCTAATTCTAACAGAGACCATGCTCTTTATGTGCTTCTCCACATTAGATATAAGATCTTGAAACACAATAGATCCCCTGAATATCACCTCAACATGAGATGCAAGTTCCTGCACCTCCGGTATGTTATGAGATGCCATGAAGATAGCCCTTCCCTCCTTAGCAAGCTGTTTTATAAGTCTTCTCATCTCATCTGCCGTCGTGAAGTCTAGATTTGCAGTGGGCTCATCCAGTATAAGGACATCAGGATCGTGAACTAGAGCTAAGGAGAGGAGAACTCTTCGCTTCTGACCCATGCTGAGAGAGCCTATAGTTTTATTCATTATCTCCTTTATTCTAGTTTCCTCAAAAACTCTCTCATTAATTTTGGCTTCATATAGCCGGCACATTACTTTAATCAATCTCTCGACAGTAAATCCCCTGAAAATAGCCTCTCCCTCCGGCATATATCCTATTCTCCTCTTAATGTGAGGGTTCCTGAATATGTCAATTCCATCAAGTAGAATTCTTCCCTTGAAGGGAGGTATGACTCCAGCGGCAGATCTAAGCAGCGTGGACTTTCCGGATCCGTTAGGGCCAAGCAGTGC
>JAGDWR010000010.1 GCA_023269865.1 Candidatus Methanodesulfokora sp. | reverse complement strand
TTAAATATCTAACACATCCGATGACATGTGACCTTCATGAGCGTGCCAGCGGACAGATATTACACCAAAACCCATGAATGGGCCCTTCTTTTAGGCGGGAGGAGAATTAGGGTTGGGATAACCAAGCACGCTGTCGAGGAACTTGGGGATATAACCTATGTTGAGATCAAGCCTATAGGGACAAGGATCAAAGCTGGAGAACCAATTGGAACGATAGAGAGCAACAAGGCCACTGAGAAAATATATGCTCCAGTCAGTGGGGTTATAGTTGAGAGAAATAAGGAAGCAGGTGTTGTTGAAGAGGGGTCTGGGGAGTTCGGAGCTGGAGAGCTTGAGAAGATAGCAGATGACCCATATGAAAGCGGATGGATAGCTGAAATAGAAGCAGATAATCCTGAGGAGCTGAAGAATTTACTAAAGGCTGAGGAATATGAGAAGATGCTTAAGGGTTAGAATAAAGGGAAACTGCTCTGAGAAGCTTATATCAGCACTGAAAATAGCCTCAGAGGTAGTTCCAGAACTTTGTTTTTTCTTCTCAGATATAAATTCGGAGTATGAACTAGTTGTGGGAAAGGAGGAGCCTTTGAAGGGAGCATCTGGTCTATTTGATATCCCCAGAAAAACAGCATATGTGGTGGAGTTGGATGGAAAATACAGGCTGTCAAGAGCAATACTTCATGAGATAGGCCATATGTTTGGATTGAGTCACTGTAAAAACAGGAATTGTGTTATGAACGAGCTTTCATGCCTTGACGACTCATATCCTGAGCTATGCCATGCTTGCAGGTCTACGTTAAGGGAGGAGATAGCACGAAGTATATAAAGGATCCAATCCATGGTTATATAAAAATAAATAATTTTGAGCTCAGCATAATAGAGACAAGGCCGCTTCAGAGGCTGAGGAGAATAAAACAGCTCGCAGGATCAGAATACGTCTATCCAGGGGCCATACACACGAGATTTGAGCATTCTATAGGCACTATGCACATGGCTGGTCTCATGGCGGAGACTCTTAAGGACCTAGGAGTTGATGTAGTACAGCTGTCAAGGCTTCAGGGCCTTCTTCATGATGTTGGACATGGGCCCTTCTCTCACACTTTTGAACCTGTTCTTGAGGAGATATGCGGACTAAGCCATGAGGATATGACCCAGAAAATAGTGAAAGAAACAGAGATAGCAGATATTCTGAGCAAAAATGGTTTTGATCCAGCTGAGGTCGCAGATTACTCAATAGGAAGGGGTAAAACAAGGTATCAAAACCAGATAATAAGATCCCCATTCGATGCTGATAAACTGGACTTCACGATGAGAGATTCATATCACACAGGAGCTGGTTATTATGTAGATGCATATAGAATAGCATACAATTTGGGAATTATTGATAATTCGCTGGGACTGAACATAAAGGCCCTGCCTACTCTCGAATCCCTGCTTATATCGAGACTTCTATCCTTCAGATCGATATACTTCCATAAGACATCGAGAGCTGCACAGGTGATGCTCACAAGAGCAATGAAGATAGTCTCTGATAAACTTGAGGTTGAGGAAGCAACAAAGGATGTGGAGAAATACCTCCAGCTTGATGATTACACTGTTTGGAATGTGATAAGAAGCGATCCAAGGACAAGAAACATATTTGAAGATCTAGCAAACAGAAGACTGCTGAAAGTCGCATATGAAGATGTTTTATATAGAAGAGAGGGAGATTTAGCTCTTCTGGAGAAGAAAAGCATTGTAGAAAGCATAAGGGATGAGATAGCTGATAGATCCGGTGTTCCAAGGGAGGAGATATATATAGACACGCCATTGCTTCGCACTCTTCCCGTTGAGGACATCTCCTCAGAGATTATCTTCTTTTCATCAGAAGGAGAAGGCATCAAAAGAGTGAACGCTGATGAGATATCGCCCATAATATATCAGCTGAGGAGAACTGTTATGAGCACTCTAAGAGTTTATACAAGGAAGGAGAATGTGGAGAAAGTGAAAAAAGCATCTGAGGAGGTATTTAAAGGTAGAAGCTCATTTTATTACAGGGTGTCATACTAGCAGTTTTAAATTAGATCCTCTTTAATCCAGCAGTGAGAGAACCAAGCAAGTACATAGAGCATCCTTTGATAAAACCAGGAAAGATAGAGGCTAGATTGTATCAGCAGATAATAGCAGCAAGAGCTTCTGAGAGAAATACTATGGTTGTCCTTCCAACAGGATTGGGAAAGACCGCAATAGCGATAATGGTAATCGCATATAGGCTTCACAAATACGGTGGAAAGGCGCTGATGATGTCTCCAACAAGACCACTCGCAATACAGCACTGGAAGAGCTTGAAGAATGTTCTGAAAATAGATGATATAGTGTTGGTGACAGGAAGGATAAATCCTGAGAGGAGGAAAGAGATATGGAGCTCCGGGAGGATATTTGTGGCAACACCACAAGTAGTGGAGAACGATGTAAGGAGAGGACTTCTTTCGCTGGAGGACTTCACATTGCTTGTATTTGACGAAGCTCATAGAGCTGTTGGCTCATATCCCTATGTCGATATAGCTAATTTTTACATAAAGATAGCAAAAAATCCCAGAATTCTTGCGCTCACAGCCTCTCCGGGGGGAGATGAGGAGAGCATATCTGAAGTCCTGAGGAACTTGTACATAGAGAATGTTGAGGTCAGGACGAGGGAGAGCAAGGATGTTGCTCCATATCTCTCTGACCTTGAGATAGAGATAGTAGATGTCCCCCTTAGCAAAGAATATGGGGAAGCTATTGAGCTTCTTAGAAGTGCGGTTAGATCGAAAGTTGATGAGCTAAGAAGAATGGGGATGGATCTCGGGCAAAAATTTGGCATGAAAAATCTACTTGAGATTCAGAAGGTCCTAGCAGCAGAGGGAAGAGGAAAAGAGTTATCAATAGTGAGTTCTATTATAAAAATTCAGCATATCATAGACCTCATGGAGACCGAGGGTGCTTCTATAGCTTATGACTACCTGAAGAAGCTAATGAAAAGAGGAAAAGCCACCGACAGGATTCTAATGGATGATTCTTTTGTAAGAAAGCTCATTCCGATGCTGGAGGAGCTGTTAAAGAGACCACATCCGAAGATGGATGTTCTCAGGGAAATTGTGATGAAGCATAGAGGGAGAAAAATGATGATATTCACGAACTATAGGAAGACAGCTTATGATATATATGATCTCCTCTCAAAAATAGATGGGGTGAGACCTTCTGTTCTCATAGGACAGCAGAAAAAAGAAGAACATGGGATGAGTCAGGAGGAGCAGAGGAAAATTTTGGAAGAGTTCATATCAGGTGCGTATAATATATTGATCTCAACAAGCGTTGGCGAGGAGGGATTGGACCTCCCCGATATGGACATCGTCCTTCTTTATGACGCAACCCCCTCTGGAATAAGGCACATACAGAGGAAAGGAAGGGTTGGAAGAATCCGTCCAGGAAAAGTGATAGCACTTCTTAGTAAGGGAAAAGAGGTTGGTTTCTTCAAAATGGCATCAAGAAGAGAGAGGGAGATGGAAAGGATGCTTAAAAGGGCTCTTTCTATGAGCAAGGCTTCCCAGCTTCCTCTAGAAGAAAGGAAAAAGGAAAAGATTTCGATAAAGATAGACTTCAGAGAGATAAGTGGACCTGTTGCAAGGCTTTTAATATCTAGAGAGGATGTTTCAATCGAGCTGATGAAAATTAACGATGTTGATTATGTGATAAACGACAGAATTTTCGTAAGCAGGTTGACGCAAGGGGAGATAATGCTGATAAAAGATATAGACCTTTATCTTAAGGAATTGAGAAGAAAGTATCCTTCTCCCGTCATATTGCTAGAGGGAGATGTCCAAGATGATAGGATATTTGAGCTGACATCCTCCCTAGGAATCCATCTTTTAAGGACGAGAAATCCTGAGGATACTGTGAATACATTGATCAGAGTTGCAAGGGAGGGTATAATCAGATGGTAGAGGCGAGAAAGGAGAGGTTTCTGATAGTCCATAGGAGCAAGAGAAAAGTCCTCTCAGGAGCTGTCCTAGTGCTGGCTGAGATGAATGGATCAAGAGATGAGCTTGAAATAAAATCCAGTGGGAGAAAAGGGACAAGAGAGTTCTCTGTTTTTGTGAAAAAGAGTAAATTTGTTCCCCTTTCTCAGAGCGAGGCCAGAAACATAGCGTTGAGGATAATGAACAGAGGAGAGGAGCCTTTATCATTTTATCTAGTAGTGAAATATTTTTATATAGATCCATCAACGGGAAGGAGAATTAATCTGAAGTATGACAAATACAACTTGGAGCTCGCCCCAGAGAAGAGAGGTGTGATGATGGAGATAGAGGGTATTAAGACAATGTATAGAACTCCTCCAAATGTCCTAGCAAGCATGTTGATAGAGGGGATAAGATTAAAGCTGGGGGAGGACGTGAGGCTTGAGCTAATATGATCAGTGCCTATATGCTTTTTCCTCCTTCTTCTTTCTGCTGAGTCTTTCTATCACCTTTTGTACTGTTAGCAATGCCTCTGATATCTCCCTTATGGATGCCGACATTGTCACAGAGGACTCCCTTGGGTAGAAATCCCTGAGCATCTCCTCAAGCTTCAATGAGAGGATATCTCTTATTCCGATGAGCCTCATCCTCACCTTTTGTTCCTCTGCTTCCTCCTCCGATGATACAAGTATTATAGGTATTCCGCAGTAGACGCAGACAACTTCTCCATTTGGCTTCTGAAATAGAGGAGTTCCACATCTTGGACATGTGTCCTCTAACATTTTAAATCCTCTTTTCAAGGCATCAGCCATCTTCTTTGCTCTAGCTCCCTCATCTATAATCTCGTCAGGCATCTTGATTTCTCCCAAGCCATGTATTTAACGACTATCATGGAATTTATTAAAATATATCACAGAAAGCTTATATCCAAGCTCCTTGTTAACTGAACTAGCTCTGTTGTCTGTGGAGGTGGTATCTTGCCCCGCAAGAAATCTGTTGTTAAGGAGGAGTATGATAGGATACTCCAGGAAGCGATACAGAGATTGGATAGAATATCCCAGAACAGAAGCGCACCGAAGAACATAAGAAAGGCCACCACTGATGCGATGGAGATACTCAGAAATGAGGAGATCTCCTACGGCATGAGGTCAAGCAAAGCCATAGCAATATTAAATGAGATAATGAATGATATAAACATGCCTTTTCCCATAAGATCTGAGATACTGCTTATAGTAGGCTTGCTTGAGAAAATAAGAGATTAAAAGGCTATTCCGAAAGCTTATCACCTAAATAGGGCTTTAGAGAATTTAAGACCATTTTCCATTCCTGGTCTCCAAATAACCCCTCCTTTCTCTGCCATTTTTGCAGCTCATAAAGGGGCTTTATCAGCTCCGGATCGCTCTCAAATCTATCCCTGATAGGCTTTAGGAATTCTATCAGGAAATCGGAGGCAAATTCCTTGAGATCAGCTGGATGAACCATTCCATCTATGTAAAGTTTCTCCAGTTCCCTGTAGGATGATACCTCTATGGTTCCACCTCCAGCCTTTCTCGACAGCTTCAACTCCACTTTTTCTCCCTTTCTTAGTATTATATCCCTGTATATTGAGAGAACTGGGTTTATCAGATTTCCCTCTTCATCGTATTGATCCCTCCCTGGAGGACAGAAAGCAGCCTTTATCTTCTCCCTTATTATATCAGGGGGATCATGCACAGCTATATGGGTTTGAGGCTTTGATTTACTCATCTTCTCCCCTTCTAGCAATCCTGGAGATAGTTCTGTATGTATTGCCACAGGCACGTATCTCTTTACTCTGAGATCTAAGTTCCTTGAGAAAATCTCTCTAGCTAAAGCGTGTATTTTTCTTTGATCAGTCCCTCCTATAGCTATATCCACCCCCAGGTATAGTATGTCGAGTGCCTGCATTAGAGGGTATATCATCTGCGATACGTATGGATTCCTGCTCTCCCTTGCTATAATCGACATTGCTCTCCAGGACCTTCTAGAGGTCACCTTCGTGGAAATGTAGAGGAGATCCATCACATAGTCTTGAGAGAGCTGATAATCACTTCCGATAACTATCCTTATCTGAGGAGATCCTATTAAGTGGAACACCTCCTTATAGTACGTCTCACAGAGTCTTCTCATCACATCTTCCGGGCCCTTTCTATTCAAAACCGCATGAACATCTGCCATCAATGCTATAGCATCTATTCCAGCTTCTATCATCTCAGCCAGTTTTATTATGGTAGAGACAGCTCCGAGGTGTATCGGTCCTGATGGCTCATATCCCACGTATGTAGTCAGCTTTCTCCCGGAAGAAAGAAGCTCTCTAAGCTCATCCATGGTCATTACGTTCTCCTCTAAGGGCTCAGCAACACCTCTCAGGACAAGAGAGAGCCTATCCATCTGCATCAGGTGGATATGTGGCATGCACATATTAAATCTTTTGGATAAATGTTTATGACCTCCTCCTCTTTAGCACCTTGATGGCCTTGCCTGAGCTGATGCTGAGCGATACCCTGACTGGCGAGAAAAGTAGATTTGTACCTATAGATCCCCCACAGGTCAAAATGTATGTATGTGGTCCAACTGTGTACGACGAGCCTCATTTAGGGCATGCGAAGACTGCCATCTTCTTCGATATTGTCAGGAGGTATCTGGGCAGACTCGGCTACAGTGTTTTCTATGTGGCAAACATTACAGATATAGATGATAAGATAATAAATAGAGCTCTCGAGGAGGGAGTTAGCTGGGAGGAGGTGGCCAAAAGGTATGAGGAGGAGTATTTCAGGGCAATGGACTCGCTCAAGATCCTTCCAGCTACTGTGAATCCGAGAGCAACAAACTTCATATCCAGGATGATCGAATTCATATCAGGTCTCTTGTCAAGTGGAAAGGCCTACATAACACCAGATGGAGTTTATTTTAGTGTTGAAAGTTTTGAAAAATATGGTCTCCTGTCCAAGATAAGAATGGAAGATCTAATAAGGGATCCCAGGATTGAGAAAGGAATTAACAAAAGGAATCCGGCTGATTTTGCTCTTTGGAAATTTGCAAAGCCAAATGAGCCTAGATGGAAAGCTCCATGGGGAGATGGAAGGCCAGGATGGCATATAGAGTGCAGCACAATGATATATGAGCTCATGGGACCATCTATAGATATACATGGAGGCGGAAGCGACCTAATATTTCCACATCATGAGAATGAAATAGCACAGATGGAGGCCTTAACTGGAAGGAGGTTTGTCAAATACTGGATGCACGTCGGCCTTCTTCAGGTGAGAGGAGAAAAAATGGCAAAATCTCTGAAGAACTATTTTTCCGTCAGATCTGCCCTGGAGGATTACGATGCAGATGCAATTAGGATATTTTTAACATCAGCTCACTACAGAAAGCCCTTGGAATTCTCCCTTGATTCGATGAATGGAGCAAGAGAGAGGGTGAGATCTTGGAAGGATTCCGCAATGAGAGCTTTGAGATATTCAGAGGAGGGAAGGAAGGGTGAGCTGAATGAAGATGAGAGGAAACTAAAACTTATTATTGATGACGAGATGAGAAGGTTCTTCTTGGCGATGAGCGATGATTTCAACACTCCACTAGCATATTCATCAATCGATCTGATATCAGCAGCTGCCTCAAGGATAGTATCTGAGAGTTTATCTCACAATCTCGCATCAGAAGCATTCTTCGATCTAGCTGAGATCCTATCAATTTTAGGGATAGACCTCATGGCTAAAAGAAGGGTAGATGAGAGGGGATACATAGAGGCTTTGATAGAGGTAAGAAAGCAGCTGAGAGAGATTAAGATGTACGACATAGCTGATAGAATAAGGAAGAAGCTCATGGATATGGGGGTTATGGTTGAAGATAGAAATGGGGAAACCATCTGGTGGATAAAGGAATAGAGGCCTCAGAGCAGGTCAGTGAGATCACTCCTCACTCTCGTCGCCTTTCATCATCGGCCTCTTTTAGGCTCCTGGCTATCTCAAGCTCGGAGAGCATGTTCTCATAATGGGTCCCAGTCCAGTAGTACTTATTACAATTACTGCAGAAGAGTATCTGTTTCTCTGACCTTATGACAGCATCAGGAACCTTTCCAGCCGCTTCCTCATGCCCCACCTTCCTAAGAGGTGTGTTACAGAGGGGACATCTAGTTTTATCTAAATCTATCTCAAGCTGTATCCCATACTTAGCTGAAATTTCAACCAGGGCTTTTATAGGATCCTCGGGGACAAACTCAACTCTTATGTTCCTCTTTACAGCTCTTTTGAACAGACTTTCATCCCTAGTTAATATCACGCACTTCCTCTCCTCTGCCACCTTGAGAGCTAGGTCATCAAAATTCCCCTCGCCAAGATCTGTTATCACACTCACCCCAAGAATTCTGAGCCATTTAGCAAGCTTTCCCAGCATCTCATCAGCTATAAACTCCATACAACCGCCACT
>JAGDWR010000009.1:6831-8491 GCA_023269865.1 Candidatus Methanodesulfokora sp. | reverse complement strand
GAACTTCAAAAAGGGGAATGAAATGCTGATAAAAGCATCTCTTCTTCATCCAATTGGCCCTTCTATAGCGTTCGTCTCCTTGGATGAGAACATGGAGGATCCTGCCTCCTTCTTTGATGGATCGGATATGCTTGCATCTCTTCTTAGACATGAGGGGATGGATGGATCTTTGATGGACCTGATAAATTCATCAGGAACTCTTAGATTCTCCAAAGATGGTCTTCGCGTTTGGGAGGCCAATGAGGCCAGGAAGAGGAGGACAATAGCTTATTTTGAGTCCAGAATATCGGATGATCTTGTGCTCTCATATGCAACGGAGGGACCTGTTGCATTCATATCCGCAAGAAGGAATTCCACTAAAGATCTTCTAAGCGAGATGAGGGAGAAGTTATCCGGAATTGAGCACTCAATCTGTGGTGGAATCGATCATGCCGAGATAACAATGAGATCCAGCCAGATTAACAAGTTCATCGAGAGGCTGGGAGGGTGAAATTTTTTAGGTTAAAGGTCGGAGGATGTGATGAGGAGGGAGATGAAGGGTCTTGCCGATAAGGGTTGCTGTTGCCACAGAGGATGGAAAACACGTTAAGGAAGGGGAGTTTAACAAGGCAAAGTACTTTGCCATATACGATGTCTCAGGAAAAAGCCCAACAAAGGTGGAACTCAGGGTGAATACGAGGATAAGCGCAGAGGATCCCTCATCAGCTCTTGAGATACTCAGGGACTGCGAGGTAGTCATATCAAAAGAGTTCAGCAAGGATGTAAAGGAGGCAATGGAGTCAATGGGCCTAATAGCTCATGAAACGAGGAACACTGACATAGTTGGAGCTATAATAGAGTTTGCTGAGAAGGTATCCAGGTTGAGGGAGGGATGATTTTTATTCTTCCAACTCGCTGAGAAGTATGCTAGTAGACTGGAAGTCTAGAGAGATATTCTCAAATCTAAGAGTCCCTGAGGATTCAATGACAATTCTTAGGCTTGATGGATGGAGATTTAGTGATCTTGCTGCTTCTCTTAAGCTTGATAAACCATATGACAGGAGGTTTGCTGAAACAATGGCGAAAGCTGCCTCAAAGCTATTCGAGCTCGGGATACCGATCATCCTTGCTTACACGTTTTCTGATGAAGTCTCACTAATATTAAATCCTCCTCTGCCTTGGAGAGGAAGAATAGAAAAGATGAACTCAGTGATACCTTCTCTTCTTTCCTCCTTCATCTCAGTTGAGCTGGGGAGAAGGGATATAGCCTTTGACTCCAGAGTGGTGCTCATCACAGGCGCCTCTGATGCAATAGATTATCTTTCCTGGAGACAGGAAGAAGCTTGGAGGAATCATGTAAATTCCTATGCGCTCTACGCCTTGGAAAAAGAGGGGATAACTGGGAGGAAAGCTGATGAGATGCTCAGGGGAATGAAATCACATGAAAAGCACGAGCTTGTATTCAAAAAGCTTGGAATAAACCTTGCTGAGACACCTGCGTGGCAAAGGAGGGGCATTTTGATAAGATGGGAGGAGTTTGAGAAGAAGGGATTTGACCCAAAGGAGGGAAAGGAGGTTGTAGTAAAGAGAAGAAGAGTTTTTCAGGACTGGAATCCCCCTATATTCTCATCAGAAGAGGGAAGAAAGTATCTAATGAAGGTCCTAGGGATGGATGAGAAAA
>JAGDWR010000009.1:5085-6731 GCA_023269865.1 Candidatus Methanodesulfokora sp. | reverse complement strand
TCATCAGAAGAGGGAAGAAAGTATCTAATGAAGGTCCTAGGGATGGATGAGAAAAAGTTTTAAAGGGCCAATGATATTAACAGTGCCCCGGTAGCTCAGCGGTCAGAGCGGCCGCCTTGTAAGCGGCAGGTCGCGGGTTCAAATCCCGCCCGGGGCTTTGATTTTTAGACTTGGATTGTGAAACAACTCTTCATAATTGGATGAGGTTCCACTATCCCATTCAGAGAAATACAGGAGTAGCAAAAAAGTGACTTTAAAAAGAAAAATTAGGAGAGCTTCTCCTTCACGAAGTCCCTTATCCTCTTCATTCCCTTCCTTATGTTCTCCCTTGATGTAGCGAAGGAGATCCTTAAGTAGCCCTCTCCCTCAGCTCCAAAGGAGGTTCCTGGAAGAAGAGCAACTCCAGCCTCATTAAGGAGCATATCAGCAAGCTTTGATGATTTTACACCAAGCTTGCTCACATTTGGAAATGCATAGAATGTCGCAGCAGGTTTTATCATGCTAAATCCTGGAATTGAGTTTATCTCCTCGTATATGAGATCTCTTCTGGCCTCATATTCCTTCACCATCCTCCAGACATCATCCCATGGTCCCTTTAATGCAGCAATCGCAGCATACTGTGCGAAGCTTGCAGGACATGAAGCAGAATTTAGCTGGACTTTTGCTATCTTATCTGCGATTTTTTCAGGTGCAACAACCCATCCAAGCCTCCATCCTGTCATGGACCACGATTTGCTGAACCCCCCTAGAAGCACTGTGTTCTCCTTTCCTCCCACTGAGAGGGCGCTAATATGTTTCTTTCCATCAAATATTATATGTTCGTATATCTCGTCTGATATAACAACTATATCCCTCTTTTTGGCAACATCGTATATAGCCTCGATGTCCTCCTTTGAGTAAACCCCTCCAGTCGGGTTTCCAGGAGTGTTTATCACTATGGCCTTCGTTTTTTCAGTAACAGCAGATGCTATTTCCTCCCCGCTTGGGGAAAATCCTCTCTCCTCCCTGAGCTTGACTGTAACTGGAATTCCTCCAACGAACTTAGTGACTCCCTCATATGCAGGATATGTGGGGCTCGGTATAACAACTTCATCTCCTGGATCCAAGAAGGCTATCAAAGAGGCAAATATGCCCATCTTAGCCCCAACTGTTATCACAACCTCCTTTGGCTTAACATCAACGCCCCTGCTCTCAGTTATGTACTCAGCAACAGCCTCCCTCAGCTCATATATGCCAGCAGCCGGTGTATATCCAGTTTTTCCCTCATCAAGAGCTTTCTTTGCAGCTTCTATTATGTGTTTTGGCGTTGGAAAATCAGGTTGACCTATCTCAAAATGGACTATCTCCTTCCCCTGCCTCTCCAACTCTCTAGCTTTATCCAGAACTATAAATGCGCTCTCCACCTCGAGCTTCTCCATCGACCTCGAGAGCCTAGGCATCAGCTCACCAGCGCACTTCAGCAGTTAAATTCAAAAATTTTTCTATTTCCCAACTTTCTTTAAGATAATGATATAACATATGAAGCCAAATAAGAGTTCGTTCAGGAAAACTGTGACAGTGGAGGATATTATGGTGATAAATATAGCCGCGCTTTTCTCCACTCCCATTGCAATAAGAAGGCTTGCCATCGCCCATTCCCTCACCCC
>JAGDWR010000009.1:3719-4985 GCA_023269865.1 Candidatus Methanodesulfokora sp. | reverse complement strand
CCAGGTATTCCAAGCGGGATCAAGACCATCAATATGGAGAAGGAGTATATGAAGGCCCCTGAAAAGAGATCTATCTGTATGCCGAGGGACCAGAGGTATATGAATATGGGTGCCATGTCCAGAAGCCAGTTTGCGAATGAGCATAAAGTTGACTCAACAAGCCTTCTTCTGTCCTTCATGAGATTGCTAAAAGTCTCAGCATACTCCTTTATCTCATTTCTCATTCTATCCATGTTCTTTTTTGTTATCCTCTCTATTAAAGAGAGGATGCTCATTAAATACTTTTCTGTCGTGCTTATCTTAACTATGAGCAGGGTTCCAATGGATATCAATGTGATGGCCATCAGGGATGGGATGAAGAGGTTGCCAGCTAGTTTAGATAAACTGGATATACCAAGAGCTATGCAGACAAGGAATGGAACAGTCATAACTATTCTATGGGCTATAACTGTTGATAAAGCCTCCGAATTTCCCATCTTTCCAGTTTTCCCAGCTAGATACACTCTTAACGCCTCTCCTGATGTGGAGCCAGTTGGTATGAGAAGGTTCATGAATAGAGCTGAGTAGCTTATTAGAAATGAGTCCAAAACAGATATCTTTCTTCCGGAGATGAAATACCAGCCCAAGGAGTAGAAAAAGACGCCGATGTTTATCAGCAAAAATGATATTACAACTGGAAGAAGGCCTATTCTTTCCACATAAGCTGGCACCTTCTTGAGATCTAAGGCAGGAAATAGAAGCAGGAATAAGATTATTCCAAGCAATGTGAGGATTAATGTGCCCTTCTTTACCATTAAACTCCCCCGTAGAATTTTATTGCTGTGTTAAGAGCCTCCTCCCACGATGGAAGACCTGATTGAGTTCCCTTCTTTGTTATTTTTATCGATGCAGCTGCATTTGCTATCTTAAGGGCGGAGTCAACATCCATTCCTTTAAGTATTGCAATAGTGTATGCAGCATCGAAGACATCCCCAGCCCCGGTTGTGTCAACAGCTCTAGCCTCCACTGCCCTCTGCTCATAAAGCTCCCCCATTATATAAGCTCTTGCCCCCTTTTCCCCCATCTTCAGAACTATCTCAACATCCTTTGATATCCTCTTCATCTCATCCTCCTCAAAAACAAATCTTGCCTCTCTTATGTTCATAAAAAGCCTTTTAACACCAGGAAGGTAATTTTTTACTTCCTTTCCGATCTTCTTAACTATTTTTATGCCGGGATCCCATGAGATCCCCTCATATGTTTGGATAACCCTTGAGACAACCTCCT
>JAGDWR010000009.1:0-3619 GCA_023269865.1 Candidatus Methanodesulfokora sp. | reverse complement strand
CCGGGATCCCATGAGATCCCCTCATATGTTTGGATAACCCTTGAGACAACCTCCTTACCAACGCTTGAGACATGAACCACATCGCTTGATTTTAGCAGTGGGAGAAATTTGGAGAAATCCAACATTCCAAGCATTGAATTTGCCCCTCTCATTGTTATCATCCTTCTCTGCTTTCCTCTCTCCTGTATAACAACGACAGTTCCAGTTCTCTCCCCATATACTCTTTTTATCCATTCAGTGGACACATTATGCCTCTTCATCCCATTCAGAAAGATCTCTCCGAAAAGATCATCCCCAACACAGGCTATAAGAAAGCTTTCTGCCCCAAGATGGCTTGATGCAGCAGCAAAATTTGATGCAGAGCCACCAGGTCCAAAAATTATCTCCTCCGCAAGGACGTCCTCATCATAGCCAGGCATCTCATCTAGGAAGAGCGTGATATCTATGTTCGCATTTCCTATTGCCGTCACCCTCATCTTCTCACCAGGGAGGGGAAGAAATATCTCTTTCCTTTGGATTTCTTGAGCTCATCCCACTCGCTTAGTATTTTCACAGCCTCATTTGCCACATCTATTGCCTCTTTTTCTCCCTTTATCCCGAACTCACCAGTTACCCTCTGGGCATAAACTGTGCATACAGCTCCAGCTCTGAGCCCATAAACACCAGCAACTGTGAATATGGAAGCAGCCTCCATCTCAAAGTTCAGCACTTTAGCTTTCCTCAGATCTCCAACTATGTTTTTCATCCAGCTCTGCTCATATCCTCCCATTCCAGGCCTTCCCTGCCCTGTGTAGAAGCTGTCAGTTGTTGCAGTTATTCCAACATGGTACCTGTATCCAAGCTGCTCAGCTGCCTCTATCAGGGCAATTGTCACCTCATAGCTTGCAATAGCAGGATACTCTATGCTCACATACTGTCTGCTCGTCCCTTCCATCCTAACAGCCCCTGCTGATATTATCAGGTCGCCTATCTCTATTCCCTCCTGTATTGCCCCTGAGCTCCCAACTCTTATGAATGTATCAGCTCCAGTTCTAGCAAGCTCTTCTACAGCTATTGCTGCTGCTGGTCCGCCTATTCCAGTTGAGACAGCCATCAGCTCAACACCCTTATATCTGCCGGATATTACATAGTACTGCCTGTGCCTTGATACCTCCTTGTGCTCATCCCAGCTTTTTGCTATCTTCTCTATCCTCTCCGGATCGCCTGGAAGCAGAACATATCTCTTTGTCTCCCCTGGGGATACCCTCACATGATACTGAACTCCTCCAGGGAGCTCTGGCTCCTCAGCACTTTTAAATTCCAGCCCATCTCCTGAATATATCCCATATCTCATCTGCAACCACCTCAACAGGCCTTCTGGAATCCACAACAAACATGTTGAACTCGTCCTTTAGCCTCAGGAATCTCTCCCTTATCTTCTCAAGCTTCTCCTTCTCCTCAAATATCTCCCTCTTCTTCCTGTTCTTTATCCTGTTTATAGCAGTATCTGCATCAATATCGAGTAGTATTGCAAGATCTGGCAGAGGAGCTCTAGAATTTATCGATCTAACCCAGCTCTCCGGGAGGAAGAGGCCCTGATATGCTATCGATGAGAATAGATATCTATCTGTTATGACAAAACAATTTTTCATCAAATCAGATATCTCGTGAACATGGGAAAGCCTGTCAGCTGCAAACAGAAGAGCCAAGACGTCATGCTCAGCCTTAAGCCTTCCAGAGAGGACATCCCTTATTATCATCCCTATTGGGCCATCTGTCGGCTCGTGAGTGAGGAATGCCTTGAATCCCATTCCCGATATCCTCTCATAAAGGATCTTGGAGTGAGTTGTGGTCCCTGAGCCATCTATCCCCTCAAGCGCTATAAGGCCACCTGACCTCATCGGGGCTAAGCTTTTTGAGTTGGTAATAAATGTATCTGAGGTGATCTCATGCGAATAGTCGGCCCTATTGACAGCTTCAACAAGGCTCTTTCCGGGATATTAAAGGCTGAGATAGTGGATGTCGAGAGAAGAATCTTTCCTGATGGTGAGATATGCCCTAGGATAATGGAGACAGACAAGATAAGTGGATCAGATGTAGTGCTGTCGATGAGGATGAAAAATGGGGGAAATCCAAATACATATCTCTCCGAGATAATTTTCACAATAAAAAATTTAAAGGAGGAGCTGAAAGCAGAGAAGGTCATAGCAGTAATCCCATACTTCCCATACGCAAGACAGGATGAGATATTCAGACCAGGAGAACCCTTTAGCTCAAAATATGTTGCTGATATGCTGGAAAGAGCTGGAGCAGATGCTGTTGTAAGTGTCACAGTCCATCTTCACAGGATAAAGTCCTTCTCAGATATATTCAGCAGGGCAAAAGCTGTCAATGTATCAGGATTTCATGGAATAGCCAGAGTTCTGAGGGACAAGGAGCTCAGAGATCCCGTTGTGATAGCACCTGATGGTGAGGGAATTATCTGGGCAAAAGAGCTGGCTGATTTAATGGGAATAAGGGAATATGGGGCATTTAGAAAGGAAAGAGACTTAAGCACAGGGGAGATAAGGACTCACTTGGTGGAGATGGATCTAAGGGGGAGGGATGCAATAGTGGCGGATGACATGGTTTCAACAGGAGGCACCATGGCAAATGCGCTAGCAGGAGTGAGGAAAATGGGAGCAAGAAGGGCAATAGCGGCATTTGTCCACCCAGTTCTGGTTCCAGGTGCAATAGATAAGATATTAGCATTAGCTGATGAGGTTATATCCTCGGACACAATAGAGTGGCCCGGGTCAAGGGCCACTGCAGTTGTCGAAGTGGCGAATGCTGTCAAGAATCTACTATGATTTAATGGCTTAGAAAGCAAATTTAATAATCCTTTTTTATTATACTACTAAATTAATCTCCTGTTATTCATTAATACAAATTGTTTTGTAAGGCGCTTTGAACTGCAAACTTTTTATTGATAATTTAGAGAACAGTGCCAATCTGGAGGTGCTTCAATGAGACCTCTGAGCAAGGAGTTCAACCCAGTGAAGTATGAGGCTGAGGTGCTGGAGTTCTGGAGGAGGAACAACACATACAGAAAGGTAAGGGAGATGCTGAAGGGAAAGGAGAAGTTCTATTTTCTGGATGGGCCTCCATATCCGAGCAGCAAGGAGCCTCACCCTGGAACTTGCTGGAACAAGTTCATAAAGGACTCTGTTGTCAGGTACTGGAGGAGCAGAGGATATGATGTGAGGGATCAGCCTGGATGGGATACCCACGGCCTTCCAATAGAGGTTGCAACAGAGAAGGAGCTGGGATTCAGCACAAAAAAAGATATAGAGAACTATGGAATAGATAAGTTCGTGGAGAGGTGCAAGGAGCTCGCAATGGAGAACTTGAGGGAGATGACCTCAGCTTTTGAGGCCCTTGGAGTCTCTTTGAACTGGGAAAATCCCTATATAACTTTTGAGAGGAGCTACATAAACTCAGCATGGTGGGGCTTCAGCAAAATATGGGAGAAGGGGAGGCTGAAAAAGGGGCTTGTCGTCGTGCACTGGTGCCCAAGGTGCGAGACAGTCCTGGCTGATTATGAGGTGAGCGAGTACAGGGATCTTCAGGATCCATCAATATACGTGAGGTTTCCATCTGA
>JAGDWR010000069.1:6917-8746 GCA_023269865.1 Candidatus Methanodesulfokora sp. | reverse complement strand
TAGACCTTTATATCTTACTTTCATTATTACACATTAATTCAAATAACCGACATCTAGATGTTTTTATCCTATTGCTCCCTTCCCAGAAGGGGTGTAAGTGGTGAAGTTGTATGGCAGGGATCTGATAACAACCCAGGATTGGTCTTTGGAGGAGATTCATGAGGCCCTTAGGATAGCTAAGGAGCTTAAAAAGCTGAGCAGAATGGGGAAGCCCTGGCCGGACATACTCAGGAAGAAGACCTTCTTCATGGTTTTTTATGCATCTTCGACGAGGACTAGAGCTGCTTTTGAATCAGCAATGACATATCTAGGAGGTCATGCAGCTTACATAGATGTGAGCACCACGAGGTTGAAAGCAGGAGAAGCAACAAAGGATGTTGCAAAGATGTATGAGGCCTATGGGGATGGAATAGGCGTCAGAATACTGGATGAGATAATAGACTTCAAGTACGGTGAGGGAAACAAAGTGGTAAGAGAGTATGCAGAAGCGTCGAAGAAACCCGTGATAAACATGGCTGATGACATGTTTCATCCAACCCAGGGAATTGGAGATATAATGACAGTACAGGAGAAGCTTGGCGAGCTTAAGGGAAAGAAGTTCACCGTTATGTGGGCTTATTCTAGTAGGCTCAGGGGTCCATGTAGCATACAGGAGGAGATACTCATAGCAACTAGGCTCGGAATGGATGTCGTGCTAGCTCATCCACCGGGGTTTGAGATAGATCCTAAAATACTGGAATGGGCTAGAGAAAATGCTAGAGAAAGCGGTGGAAGCTTTGAAGTTGTCAATGACTATAAGGAAGGGCTCAGAGGAGCCAATGTGGTGTTCCCCAGGAGCTGGGTCACATGGGGCTTAATGCAGGTTGGAGCCTCTGCATTCAGCAGGGAGAGGGAGCTAGAAATACACAATAAGTACAGGGACTGGATGCTCACTCAACAGCTTGTGGATGATCTGATGGAAAGAGGAGCCATAGTGACCCATGTTCTTCCGGTGTTCAGGGGAGAGGAGGCAACAGATGAGGTCATGGATGGGCCCAACTCAGTCATATACGAGCAGGCAGAGAACAACCTTTACTCAAAAGCAGCAGTATTAGCACTGACCATGTCTGAGAATCCTGGAATATGATCAATATCCCATCTCATCTGCTATGAGCACAACCAAGCTCTCAGCTTTTCTCGGAGGGCCGTGGAGTATTAAAGTGAAGTTCAGTATGCTTTTAGGATTCACTCCGAGCCTGATGGCATTTATCTCAACGGCTTTCCACCAAGCCCTCTGAAGGGCTGAGTTCAAATCCCTCTCTATCTTATTTGCACTGAGGAGGAATATTATCTTTTTGGGCCCTAGGGTGGAGCCAACTATCCTGTTTCCAGTGGCATCCAGCACCACTATCTCTCCCGTTAGGGATGCTGCATTTGCACTTGATATGAACACATCTGCCTTCGTCTCCATAATCCTCATCTCCTCTGCTGTTTCTGGATTTGTCCAGTGCTCAAACAGCTTTGCTCTCTTCTTCAGGGCATCTATTAAGCCCAGCTGCCTTGCTGTCACGCTTCCAGGTATTCCAACAGATGCGCCCTCGGGTATCTCCATTAGAATTGCATCTCTTGCATCCTCTGGCCTATCAAACACCTTTGTTCTCCAGCCTCTGCTCTTTAAAGCCTGTTCCATTGAATTGCAGAGCTCAATATAGAACTTCTTCTTCGCCAGCTCGTAGCCCATCATCCTGCTCAGCAGGAACAGCTAATAAACTTAGGGTATTATCTCAGTTGTGTTATTGTACTTTGGATATATTAAATCCTCCTTTTTCACAATTCCTCTCGACACAAGC
>JAGDWR010000069.1:0-6817 GCA_023269865.1 Candidatus Methanodesulfokora sp. | reverse complement strand
CAAAATTTCTCCTAACAAGCTCTATAGTGTATTTTGTGATTCTACACACATCCCTAAACCCCTCATCTCCCCACAATCTCTCCACATGAGCGTAGAGACACCTTCCACCGCAGTATCTGAAGTACTCGCACTTTGTGCATGGATCTCCTATTTCAGGGGATTTTCTCACAACACCCGACTTTATATCTCCTAGGCAGGCCCATTCTGCATCGACAGCTATTGGGCATGCAAGTATTCTTCCATCAGTTGATATAGTAAGCGCGCTCCTGCCTGCTCCACACGGCGGAGCTTCAAGCCCTTCATCCAGCATTCCTCTTAGTATGCCCAGAAATGGAACTATTCCCAGCACTCTGCCCCTCCTCATGCTGGCCATCCAGACATTCATGAGCCGTTCCAGACCTCTTAAATAGCTTTGAGACCACTTCTTGAAGTTCTTCCATCTATCGCTCCAGATCACATCCAGCTGCCAGTGGACGTGGTCGAACATTCCAAGGGAGAGGAGATGAATCACGTCTCTGTAAATGTCTGTTGCCTCAGATGCCGTCATTCTAGCTATTAGATCCCCTGAAAATCCAGACTTCCTTATGAATTCTGCTGCCCTGATAACAGCTTTGTACACCCCATTTCCTCTGTACAGATCAGTAACTTCCTCTCTTCCATCCACAGATAGTAGAACTGTGTCCATCCTCCTCCAGTAATCAGGATCCAGCTTTCTCACCAGCATTCCATTCGTCTGGATTATGTATCTGGCTTCTATTCTGTCCATCACTTTTCTGATGAGAGCTGAATTGAGAAGAGGCTCGCCTCCATAAAAGGCTATTGTCGAGCCGGGTTCTATGAATTTCTCAAGATCCTCCAGGGAAAAGCGTTCTTTCCACGGGACAACACTGTCAGGAAAGCTTCCACCGCAGTAAGAGCACTTAAGGTTACATCTTCCTGTGGTCAACAGGAAATAGAGCATTTTTTACACCTTTAAGCCAACCCAAGTGCTTTTTTGAGCTTATCCGGCCTCCTCTCCTTAAATGCATTTATGAACTCTGTCTCACTTGCATATACACCTCTCTTGGCCAGCTGTATGTAGAGAAGCTTCAGATAAACTACAGCATTTTCGCTGCCTGTAGTTGACATTAATGCCTCAAGAAATTTTCTGGGATTTTTCTCCACCACGATGAAGGGATCTTCTCCAAGGTGTTTCCTGAGATGAAACTTGAGCACATCATGTATTCCTGGACCCAGAGCTTCAGATGCCCTTCTGAGAAGATCCCCTACGCTCACATTCAGCCCATCAAAAGGAATATTTTTAACTTTGCTGTAGAATAATCCGCACAATCTCGTCTTAAACTCTTTTTGTCACCATCCCCATTAATCTAGTCATCTCTCCTCTGAAAGTCTTGTCTAATTCAAATAGGCTGGTGTAAGCTTTGTCCTCTGTTTCATCGCTTCCTCTCATTACTCTTTCCTTTTCCAATGAGAATGGAGCCCAGATAATCTTCTCCACAGAAAAGTGAATGTCCGGCCCAAAAACCTCTTCTACTATGGCTTTTGACCAGTTGGCTTCTGCTAAATCCCTGCTCTGCTCTATTATCCTTCTTCCTGGCATTACTATTGATTCCAAAGCTCTTGTTATTCCAAAGCTCTCTCTCAACTTCCTTCTTTCCGATCTTATCAGCTCAACAGCCTCAGAATAGCACTCTTGAATCAGTTTTTCGGCATCCTTTGTGAGTGGATTTAGCAGGATGTCCCTCTCAGAGATTATAACAATCGATGTGCGCTCCGGTTTTTTAATCAGGACAGCTCTTCTGATGTTCTTATCCAAAAAAGAGGAGAAATAGGCATCAAACCATATCTTCCTCTTTCCTTTTAGCTCAAAGAAAGGTATCCAGAGGAAGCCTTTATCCGTTCTGCGTGGAGGAACTCCCTCTATCTGTCTCATTCAATACACCGATGGCAGTATGCCCTTCTCATATGCTGCTGCATGAGCTGCTGCAAGCCTGGCCACTGGAACCCTCATTGGGGATGCGCTTACATACGTAAGCCCGATCTTGTGGCAGAAGTGTATTGAGCTTGGATCTCCTCCATGTTCACCGCATATCCCTATCTCTAGATCCGGCCTAGTTGACCTCCCCATCTTAACAGCAATCTCCATGAGTTTGCCAACTCCCTCTTCATCTATTCTCTCGAAAACATCAAACTTTAGTATCCCTTTCTCAAGGTAGTCGGCCATGAACTTGACCTCGACATCATCCCTTGAGAAAGTGAAGACTCCCTGAGTGAGGTCGTTTGTGCCGAAGCTGAAGAACTCTGCTTCCTGAGCTATTTTATCTGCTGTCAGACATGCTCTGACAACTTCTATCATAGTTCCAACCTTGAACGGTACTTTTATCCCATATCTCTTTTCAACATCCTCTCTAGCAGGTTCTATGCAGTGTTCCTTCACGTATTTTATCTCATTGACGTCAGCCACCTGGGGTATCATTATCTGAACTTTTATGTCCTTTCCTCTCTTTATTAGTTCCGCAGCTGCCTCAAGTATCGCTTTAGCCTGAGCTCTATAGATCTCCGGATGAGTTATTCCGACTCTCACTCCTCTATGACCCATCATCGGGTTGGCTTCAACAAGCTTCTTCACTAAGTTGAGCATCTTCTCCTTTTCCTTTGCTTTCTCATTCTCCCCTCTCATTTTTAACTCATATATCTCCGTGAGGAGCTCTTCTATACTTGGGAGAAACTCGTGAAGAGGAGGATCAAACAATCTAACGGTAACAGGAAGACCTTCCATTATTTCAAACATCTCCAAGAAGTCCTTCTTCAACAGAGGCACTAATTTCTCAAGAGCTTTCTCCCTCTCCTCGCTGCTTGAAGCCATTATCACACTTCTGAATATCTCCAGCCTCTCAGGAGCTCTGAACATCCTCTCAGTTCTAAGCAAGCCTATTCCCTCTGCACCGAACCTTCTGGCTATTCTTGCATCCTCAGGAGTATCCGCATTAGCCCTTACTCCGAGCCTTCTCACCGAATCAGCCAGCTCTAGCACCTCAAAGAACTCCCTTGGAAGCTCAGGTTCAACGGTCTTGACTCTCCCGAGGTAGACCTCGCCTGAAAACCCATCTATTGTTATTATATCACCTTCTTTGACTACAACTCCATTCACCTCAAATAATCTCCTATCATAATCCACTTTTATGCTTTCAGCCCCTACAACACATGGCTTTCCTATTGCCCTAGCTACAACAGATGCATGGCTTGTCATGCCTCCTCTGCTTGTCAATATTCCTTTCGATGCATAAAACCCATGGACATCATCGGGCTTTGTCTCCACTCTGACAAGAATTACATCCTTTCCCTCCTCAGCCCACTTGACAGCTGTATCCGCATCGAAGACAACATGACCGCTTACAGCTCCTGGAGATGAGGCAAGTCCTTTTGCTATAGGCTTTGGCCTGGATTTCTCGTCTATTCTTGGGTAAAGAAGTTGTTGTATGTGTTCTGGCTTTACTCTGACTAGAGCCTCCTCCTTTGAAAGGAGACCCTCTTTGTACATATCCACAGCAGTCCTAACTCTTGCAAGAGCATTCATCTTCCCATTTCTGGTCTGAAGCAGGTATACTTTCCCGTTCTCCACGGTGAACTCTATGTCCTGAACCTCTTTCTTAAGTCTCTCCAGCTTCTTAGCCATGTCATAGAGCTGTTCATATACATCTGGCCACTCCTTCTTCATCTCCTCTATTCCCTTTGGAGTTCTTATCCCGGCAACAACATCCTCTCCTTGTGCCTTTGGTAAGTACTCTCCGTACAGCTCATTCTCCCCTGTAGCCGGATTTCTGGTGAAAAGCACTCCTGTAGCTGATTTCTCTCCCATGTTCCCAAATACCATTGCCACAATGTTCACAGCAGTTCCATCAGCTATATCCGGAGTTATCTTGTTAGCCTTCCTGTAGTATACAGCTCTAGGTGAGTTCCATGACCTGAAAACAGCTGCTATTGCCATCTCCAGTTGTTTCCATGGGTCCTCAGGAAATCCTCCTCTCTCATTTTTTACAACCTCCTTGAACTTCTCAACAACTTCCTTTAATGCCTCCACTCCCAGTTCTGCATCGCTTTTTGCCTTGTACTTCTCCTTTATCTCATCCATTATCTTCTCGAACTTCTCATGCTCTATTCCAAGCACTATCTGTCCGAACATCTGTATGAACCTCCTGTAGGCATCGTATGCAAACCTCAGGTCATCCGCTTGTTTGGCCAATCCCTCAACTATCTCATCATTTATCCCGAGGTTTAGCACTGTATCCATCATTCCAGGCATTGAAACAGCTGCTCCGCTTCTAACAGAAACCAAAAGTGGGTTTTCCTTGTCTCCAAATTTCTTTCCAGTTTTTCTCTCTATGTACTTGATGCCCTCCCTCACCTCATCCATGAGGCCATCTGGAAGCTTTTCTCCATTTTTATAGAATTCCTTGCAAACTTCAGTTGTTATGATAAAGCCAGGAGGCACTGGCAAACCCATCTGGGTCATCATTGCGAGACCGGCGCCCTTACCTCCCAACAGCTTCACATCCTCGTAATCCCCTTCCTCAAAGGTGAGGACTCTTTTCATGAACTTCACCAGAGTTAGCTGAAAGCGAAAGTATAAAAATCTTCCGATTAAATGACATTGAATCAAAAAATTTGAGGGATATTATAATTTTATTATATTGTCTCCAGAAGTTCACAATCATCCATTATTCCATCTCCATCTACATCTATTCCTCTTACTATAAGGGCGGAATCCCTCTTCACAAGCTCTGAGAACTTCTTCAGCCCTATTATGGCAGCACTACTCCCCCTGAAGCCTGTTCCGGCAAGAAGAAGCACTTCCTTCTCCTCATTAAATGGGTTTTTCCCTCTTGCTATGACTCCTATGCCCTTCCCGAAGTAAGAGTTCCAAGGAGATCTTATTATCCATTCCTTCCTCTCATCGGAGTACTCGAACCACGCTTTCATCTTTCCATTTACCTCATCTGATATTGTGTTTGCTTTTGGTCCCCCGACAAGTATGAGATTCTCCTTCAGATCTGACTCCCTGAGCTGCGTGTCCAGCTTGTATGCTGGAATTTTCTGTTCCTCCAGAAAGCTTCCAAGGTATAAAGCAAGGCTTATTGCAGCATAGCCGTCGGAAGCAGGTGCTCTATACCTCCCATGAGGTTCTGGGCTTCCGACAACTATTATTGAGTTCAACTTGCCCTCCTCTACAAACGGCCTCAGGTTCCCTGGATCCTTCACTCTTCCAATCTTTATCGGCTCCTCATCTGAGAGCTTTACCGATATAACTCCGGAAACTAGCTCGTAGAGCTTAGCAGTTCCCCCTCCTCTCTCCTCAGTTCTAGATATTTTTATTAGACCTGCATCCCTCAGTTTCCTCATGTGATAATGAACTTTTTGCTCAGCTTCCCCAAGAGATCTAGCTATATCTGCAGCGCATTTTGGGCCTTTTGATAGCTCTATTAGTATCTTCTCAGCTAGATCGCTGCTTATAGCCCTAATTGATCCAAGAGGGATAAATACAGTTCTGTAGATCTCCCCCTTTGAGTTGAGGACGTGCATACTAAGAGGAAAAGCTAGAAAATATAACTTTTACTGGAAAAACTTATGTTTTAGTAATGATGCCATTTCCTTTCTTTTCCGGGAGAGGAATTTATTTGCCCCTTCTCCTCATTTTTCAGCGAGATATATATCTTCCTGTTTGGCTGAGCTTTATGCAGGAATTAAAAAAAGTAAAGAGATGCATAGTGAGTTTTTCTGATATACAGGGAAAGTTAAGAAGCTTTGTCATATCAGGAGATCTCATTGAAGATCTTGTGACAAGCGGAATAGATGTAGATGGCTCATCTGTCGGCATAACAGATATAGAGAGATCTGATATTGTGCTAAAAGGAGATGAAAGCACATTCAGGCTTGTGAACTTAGATGGAAGGGAGATGGGCTTTATAATGGCTGAGATAGCCGATCAAGCTGACCTTGATCCCAGATATATCCTGAGGAGAAAGTTGAGCGAGATAGCTAAGATGGATATGAGGTTCATGGTCGGAGCTGAGGTTGAATTCTTCCTCCTGAAGGGAGATAGGCCTGCAGATGAATCCATTTACTTTGACAGCGTGGATGATATGATGAGCACTAGGCTCATGCTTTCAGAGGAGCTGGAGAGAATGGGCCTGAAAGTTGAGCTCATGCATCATGAGGTGGCGCCAGGCCAGAATGAGATAAACTTCAGGTTTGATGATGCCGTGAGGACTGCTGATAACATATTAGTATATAAGATGGCTGTGAAAAAAGCTGCAAGAACTATAGGTTTAAGGGCTACCTTCATGCCGAAGCCGTTCGAGGGGGTGAACGGATCAGGGATGCACATTCACATGAGCCTTTTCTCAGGCGGTAGAAACCTATTCTACCATGATAGTGACATTTCGGATTATGCAAAGTGGTTCATAGGAGGAATATTGGCTCATGCAAAGGGGCTTTCTTTCTTCGCCTCGCCCACTATTAACTCATATAAGAGGATAGTTCCAGGCTTTGAAGCGCCTGTTTACATATCCTGGGGATATAAGAACAGATCTGCTCTTGTTAGAATACCATCATATAACGGACAGAACTCATGCAGAATTGAGTATAGAGCACCAGATCCAACAAGCAACCCCTATCTTCTTTTCTCCGTAGTCCTAGCTGCTGGTTTAGATGGAATAAGGAGAAGAATAGACCCAGGGGAGCCAAGGGGGGACAACTTGTATCACAGCAGAGATGCTGATACCCTTCCTGGAAGCCTTGAGGAGGCAATGAAGCATGC
>JAGDWR010000020.1:7998-9162 GCA_023269865.1 Candidatus Methanodesulfokora sp. | reverse complement strand
TCTGAAATCCTAGGACTTCTGCTCACATTTTTCTCTCCTGTTTTCTTTCCTGCTAGCATTGTCCCAATGCCCTGGAGAATTGTGCTACTTATCTCACCCACAACTTCCGCAGCTGTACTAATGAGAAGAGCTATAGGCCTAGAGGATGGAGTTCCCGGAATTCCCATTTATGGATATATTCTCATTCTTCTAGCCTACTTAGTGTTCTTCCTCTGACTAGCTATGAGGCATGCTCAATGGAGGGAGAAGTGAGGCAATTTGAAGAGAGCAGATCTAAGGCTACTTGAGAGCTGATATAACAACTTGTGCGGTTTCATCAGCACCAAGATCGAGCTCAAAATCCGTAGGAGCAGTCCTACCATAAAGTGATTTCCTCTCTGTTATCGCTATGAACTCACCTCTTCTAAGCCTGCCTATTTTGTTTGAGACCTCCTGCACAGTCTTCTGATCAGCTCCCAGGAAGCTTTTTATCGGATTTATGTCGTCGCTTCCGCCGAGCTGATGCACTATCTTAGTTCCAGTATTTTGGATTATATATTGGGATATATTCCTCGGTGATTGTGCCACTACTATGACCGATATGCCGAACTTTCTCATCTCTGCTATCACCCTCTCCGCTATCGTCATCCTCTCCTGGCCCATGTTTGGTATGGTTCTCTCCGCCTCCTCAAGCACTATCACAAGCTCCGGCATGTTGTACTGCTTCAACAACCTGAACTCATCGTATACTCTCTTCAAAAAGAAGTGGACATAAAGATTTCTCCCGAGATCGGTCTTCAGATTCCCAAGCTCTATTGCAACGGGCGAGTCTATGCTTGACAAGCTGAGCTTTTCGTTCGACAGGACGGAGGATGACTCCGATATCAGGTACAGCTTCCTCAGGAGGGCTGCCTTCGTCTCATACTCGGGCTGTGATCTTACCTCTATCTGGCTGACCTCATCCAGGAGTTCCTCCAAGGTTGGCTCGCTTCTCATCGCACTAGCCTTCATCTTGATCCTCCCAAGGGCCTCCAGCAGCATGAACTCCTGGGGAGGAGTCAGGTCAAATATCACCCTGAAGGACTCCACTAGATTGTAGAGCTCCTCCCTCTCCATCCCCGCTATTCCCTTGAGGACGTTTATCGAGAAGTCCTCTGGCTCAAGCACCCTGCCTCCAAGACTTGC
>JAGDWR010000020.1:1385-7898 GCA_023269865.1 Candidatus Methanodesulfokora sp. | reverse complement strand
TTTTATTAGCACAAATACAACTATTAGAGTTATTATGAGGAAGTTGACCTCTTTATCCCTGCTCTTCTTCATGGCAGCACACCTTAGCTCTTCTAATCTCGCTTTTTATCTCCTCTATCTCCATCAGTATTATTCTTACGGAGCTCTTCAACATCTCCAGCTCCATCCTGATCTCAGTCAGATCTCCTCCCTTCTCATCACCACTGGGCCTATTACCACTCTCCTCCCCTTTGCTATCGCGCTTTTCCCAATCCCCACACATGATGCCACCTCCCTCTGGGTTATGTTAGCACCTAGGAGCTTTAGTGCATTGTAGTAAGCTGTAGCTGCTAGGAGAATCGGGTTCCTCCCAGCTATTTTTCCCCTGTTAATTTCAAATGAATAGATTAGGTTCTTGTATGCAAGCTGTTCAGCCACTTCCACTAGATATCTTCCCCTCTTGCCCATTCTTTTCATTATGCTTTCATTTTCCATTATCTTTACCCTAACATAATTCAAGTAGGGGACCATCAGATCCTCCCTGCTCCTCCCTAGAATGCTGCTTATCTTGGCTATGTATAGAGCCACTGTGGATGTGCTTATCCTCATCCTCTCCTTTTTCGCCAGCTTATCTATCTCGCTCAGCGGTATAAGCCTTCCCTCTCTCCTGCATGCGTATATAAAGGCCGCTACCTCGAGGGATGCTGGTGCTTTTTCTATTCCCAGCTCCTTTTTAACGATATTTGCCACTTTTTTGGCCTCCTCAGCAATAGTCATCGGCACATTGAAGTAAGAGGATAAATAATCTATGGTCTCGGATTCTCTTCTTGCAAGAGGCCCTCCTGTAATCTCGTAGCCCTCCTGGAAATCCTGAAATACAGCACCGCATGAGCTGCAGATGAGCCCTTCCTCCCCTCTGAGGAGCTCGGATCCACAGAACTCACACTTCATAAGGCAATCTGAGTCCTTGTAATAAAAAGTTTTCCTTATGAAAGAATAATTGGAAACTTAATTTAGGTAATAGGGAGAGATGGGGAAAACTATTCCGATAGAGTCAACTGCACATAAACCTTATCCCCCTGCGCAAATTCCTCCAAGTTTTCCCCATTTATCCTCATCCAGAGGCCATAAAATGACACTTGAAGCTCATTTTTAGATGATTTATAAACTATTCCATTAAATATATATCCTTTTTTCTCCTTTGGAGCTTCTTTACTTATCACTAGTTTCCCTCTTTCCTTCTGTCTTATAGCTCCTATCTCCCTTGGGAAGTCGAGAATTATGGTTGTGTTGCCTGACTTCAGCTCAACGATATCCAGATTAAAGAGGGGATCCTTTCCCACCTTTTCCACCAGTACATCCAACTCCATGGCCATCGAGGCAGTATGTCCAGTTGTATTAAAAAAGGTGATCTCGCATGAATGAGGAGAAACTGAGAGTCATAGCTTATAAACTGAGAAAGCAGAAGGCTGAGATAAGAGGAGCTCTGAAGCAATCTGGAGCGAAAGGAGACATTACAAGAAGGATAATCGATCTGACTAATGAGATAATGGCGTTGACCGGAGGTGAAAGAATAGATTACAGGGAAAGTTTGAGCATTGAGGATCTAAAGGAGCTGTCCCTGAGAGCATCTATCGCATTCAGGGATTACCTGAGGTCTCAGCTTGAAAGTTCCATGCAAAATATGTGACGCTCTTTCTCCGGCTGAAGCTTCTGGCTTCAGCTTCTCCTTCAAGCTAAGCTTCATCTGTCGCTATACAGCCTGTTTTGCTGAAAGCACACCTCTCGGTGCGAGGTTCTGGCGTTTAGCTGGAGCTTTACGCCTCCAACCTCATCTGCCAGTTCGAGGATGTCACGGCTCTCCCATCCCCATGGACTTGTCATCCATGGGGCTAAAGGCTTTTCAGCCATCCTCCACTCGGGACATCCGATTTAAGGCTTACGCCATGTCACGAGATCTTATATCAAAACTTATCAATTCATCCTAGAGCTCCGGGTTTTCCGGCACCACCTTTATAAAAGCTGGCTGCTGAGAAAAGCTATGGACGAGCTGGATGAACTCGAGAAGGAGCTTTCAGAAGTGATAAGAAAAATTGCTGAGAAAAAAGGTTTTAATGATGAAAAGTCTAAAAATCTGCTTTCAGATCTCGTCATAGCCTTCATAAGAAGTCTGACTGATGGAAAGATAGCGGATGTAGATGAATGGATGAGCATAGCCTTCAGGGCAAAGAGGGTTCCTGTGTGCAGGCATCCTTGTGCATTTTCCGATTCTCTAGAGAAAGTCCTCATGAAATACAGGTTCACGGATTTCCACTTCAGGACAATCTTAAGAAGAATAAGTTGATGCGGCCGCCGGGATTTGAACCCGGGTCTGAGGCTTTCCTCGGCGCCATGGAGGGCCTCCATCCTCTCCAGGCTAGACTACGGCCGCATGGATTTCGCCTCGCCAGAACCCCACAGCTGAAGTCGGGGGCTCATCAGGCTTACCGCCCTGATGTCTTAGATCCTCATTATTTAAACTTTGTCTATTTATCCAGCTAAAGTTCAGACTTTTCTATAATTATTTTTAAATATAATAAATTAAGAATTGAGAAATATTGTACAAAATGTGAGCCAAGTCTAGAATCATTGTCTGTACTCCTTTCCTCCCTTGACTAATCCATGACCCACTAGCCTCCATCTCCCACTTACTCTTGTGGATATAGCCAATCTCTGCTCAAGTTCTGTGCAGACAGGTATTCTCAGCGTTAATGACATCATATCTCCTCTTTTTCCCTCTAATATTGCGGGCACTGTTGCAGTTCCTATGCTTATCTGCAAAAGGTCTCCCACTTTTGGCTGCTCAACTTTTATCTCCTCTTTAAACCCCACTATCTTCTCGAAGAAGCTAGCTTCCACATCTATGCTTGAAAAAACCGGCGGAAGCTCGTTTATAAGGCCTACTACATTTCCCTTCATGTTATCTGCCTTGGTTAGGGATGGATCAAGCTTCGTTCCGACTCCTATGAGCCCTCCTGGCTTTGCTTCCTCCAGCTCTATATCCTCGCTCTTCAAACTGACTATAACAGTTGTTAGAGGCACATACTTATCTCTTATGTGAACACCAGGCCTTATCTCTATCTCATCCCCAATTTTGAACTTTCCTTGAGATATAGCCCCTCCTATCACCCCTCCTTTCAAATTATTCGGCTTAGTTCCAGGCCTGTTCACGTCAAAGGATCTTGCTACGAGCATCCTAGGAGGTTTGCTCAAGTCCCTTTCCGGAGGGACAAATCTTCTCACCATCTCCCTTATGAGGTAGTTTATGTTCACACCATGGAGGGCTGATACAGGAATTATAGGCGGCACATAGCCCAGGTTCTCCTCCAGAAATCCCACTATGCTTTCGTAATTCTTTATGGCCTCCTCCCTGCTGACGAGCTCTATTTTTGTCTGAACTACTATTATGTTTTTTACCTCCATTATCTTTAATGCAGCTAGGTGTTCCCTTGTCTGAGGCTGAGGAACGGGCTCATTTGATGCTATAACTAGAAGGGCTGCATCCATCAGGGTTGCGCCAGATAGCATCGTCGCCATCAGTGTGTCGTGTCCAGGACAATCCACAATTGATATCTTCCTCAGGAGGATCGTATCACTTCCATCAAATGGACATTTTCTGCTTGTAGTATAGCATTTTGGCTCATCACAATTAGGGCATTTCCTCAGCTCTGCATTTGCATAGCCCAGCTTTATTGTTATCCCTCTCTTTAGCTCCTCGCTGTGCTTCTCAGGCCAGACTCCAGTTAAAGCCTGAACAAGGGTTGATTTGCCGTGATCAACATGACCTGCAGTTCCGATGTTCATCTCTGGTTGTATTCTTTCGCTCAACATGGATCCCTTTTGTCATGCTCTGCTTCAGTATAAAATTGTTGCGTCCTGCCTGAAAGTTTTCCATTTGTGCTGAAGCATGAACACTACTCCCTTTTCCTCGATTGCTGCAGGACATACTCAAGTATTTTCCTTATGACAACCCGAGGGAGGGACAGATCGAGCTAGCAGAAAGAGCATATAAGGCACTAATAAAGGGGGAAACTCTTGTTGTAGAAGCCCCTAATGGAATTGGAAAGACCTCAGCAGTCCTTTCAGCAGCTCTTCTTGCGTCAGAGAAGAGCGGAAGAAGAGTTCTCTATCTGACAAGAACTCACTCCCAGACGGATAGGGTGGTTGAAGAGGTGGAGAGGATATCCGAAAAAACTGAGGTAAAATATGCACCGATAAGAGGGATGGCAAGCCTTTGCCCATTCAACACAGGCCTTTTCAGGGAGGGAGTTTTCTGCAGTTTTATAGTGAAGAAGAGGATGTGCAATTACACGAGGAGCATAGATGAAGTGGGTGATATAAGGCCCCTCTTCACAGAAGTTGTCATATTGGAGGCCTTGAGGAGGGGGCAGTGCCCCTATGCCTTCTCCTTAAAGCTTGCAAGGGATTCAACTTTGATAATAGCAAATTATATATATGTATTTGATATGTTCTATTCAACTTATTTATTTGAAAAGCTTCAGCTGAACAGGCCCCTTCTCATAATAGATGAAGCTCACAACGTCTCGGATAGAATATTAGATTTTCTGAGAGCAAAAGCGAGGATAGATAGGCTTTATGATATTCTATCCAGATATTCCTCTGATACAGGTTTCAACGGGACAATCAAGCTCCTGGATAAGATCTGTGAGAGCAACTCCAAACTGATTTCAGGTGAGGTCCTCAGGCTCGTGAGCAGGGAGGAGATAAGTAAGCTGAGGAACTTTCTGAATGAAGTTCTTGAGAGATCTGAGGAGAGAGATCTCATGGACAGCAGCTTCATGGATGCTGTTAAGTTCCTGAGAAAGCTGGAGATTGCAGTGAACAATATGGAGAACATCGTGTTCTGCAGGGAGGGAGGAAGATATCTAGCGATGGAGCCCGTTCTCCCTGGGGATCTCTACAACACAGTATTAGGCGATAAGTTCAGCGGGATTGTCATGATGTCAGGGACTTTTGGCGGAAAGGAGGCTATATCAGCAGAATTAGGCATTGAACTGGATTACATAGAGATAAATCCAGGGAGGGAGGAGGATCTACATGTATTTGTGGCAGAGGGGATAACTACAAGGTACAAAAAGAGGAAAAAAGAGCTTTACAAGGAGATTGCTGATGTCTTATCTGAGATAGTCGGAATTGTAAAGGGAAATGTCGGGATATTCTTCCCATCATACCAGTTTATGGAGAGAGTTTACGAGGAGGTGGAAAGCATGGATAAACCGGTCTTTCTTGAGAGCAGGGAGAGAACTGCGAGAGAGAACAGAGAGATGATAAACAACTTCAAGAAAATGGCAGATGCGGGTGGGGCTGTCCTCTTCGGCGTCTCAGGAGGAAGAAACAGCGAGGGGGAGGATTTTGTTGGGAAAGAGATGTCATCTGCTGTTGTTATAGGACTTCCCTACAGGAAGCCGAACGATCTGATGAGATTGAGGGCTGCTAAAATCAATGAGAAATTCCCTGGAATGGGATATAAGGTGGTGTTTACACTTCCTGCTGTGAGGATGGCAGTTCAAGCAGCAGCTAGATCAACCAGGGGGCACAGAAAGAAGGTGACAGTGGCATTTGCTGATGACAGATACAAGAGGTCTGATGTAATTGATTTTCTCCCCCTCTGGGTGAGAGAGCGCATAAGCTATGTGAAGTGGAAGGATCTCCCCAGAGCGTTCAGGGAGATCTGGGAGGGAGTTGCCAGCTCCGAGTGAAATGAGATCATAGTCATTAGAATGGAAGTTATAATATTTGATCCAGTTTATATATTGAAGTCTCGGTAGCTCATTACGTCGATCTTATACTTTTTCTTGATCTCCTCTCTCGCTGATAAAATGGAGGAGTCCTCTGTTATCAAAGCCTCCTTCTCCTCTATCGCTGTCGCAACTATTATGCAGTTTATGTAATCTCTCAGGAGATCGCGCAGCTCATGGGCTCTCTCTACTATACCTATTTTATAAAATGGTATTATATCAAAAGATTTCTGGATGACATCGATGGCCTCTATTACGTATGTCGGAGGTACATTTAAGCTAAATGCCTTTGCTTGTATCTCAAATATTGATATAAGGCTTATCCTCAGGTCTGAAAAGTTCACTTTTATCTTTCCATCTGCTACTGCTTTTAAAAAATCTGTTTTCACATCTATTCGTGCAAGAGGGAGGAGATACGTTGTATCTAAGATCATCTTTCCTCAATCCTCCTACTAAGTTGTGCACGAAACTCCTCAAACTCCTTCTGGGATATTCTAGCGATTTTCTCTGAATAGATAAGCTTGATTAAATCGCTTCTAAATCTCTCCTTGAGCAAATCGCTCACAACCCTGGATATCGCCCTAGCAGTCCCATATCTCCTGATGCTCTCCTGCACTAGCTTTTCGTATACCTCATCATCTAGAACCAGCGTTGTGCGCCTAGGCATATGACACATATGCCTAGGCATATAAAAGCTTATCAAAGCTTCGTCTCACTTTATTTCATAATTAAAAAA
>JAGDWR010000020.1:0-1285 GCA_023269865.1 Candidatus Methanodesulfokora sp. | reverse complement strand
TATCTTACCATTGAGGATCCTGAGGGAAGACCTGTTTATGGAAATCAGGTGATAATAACTGCCTTCTTGCCAGATGGTCCCAAGGTGATTTACTCCGGAATATACAGGAACACGATAAGGATTTCCATATCCCAGATCACATCCAGCTGGAGGGAGAATAATGAGAAAACAAAGGCAAATGGCAGCCTTCTCATCAGATTTCCCGTTGAGATTGAAGTAATTGACATCAGGACATATGCAACAGATGTGAAGTATATTGAGATACCGGTTGATGCTAAGGGCCCTCTCATATTTACAATCTCCGTTAAATTGAGGGCTTTTTCAGAAATCGCAGAGAAAACACTGAATGGAGAGGTTCAGCCAATGGGAGAGTCATGTACAATACACTCAGACCTGGTATACAGGAATGTGGAGTGGAGGAGAATAAACATAGCTGATTTAATGACATCTCAGCATAGTACTGGTCATATAGCTGCGACAGTGAAACAAAGCTGGTCAGGAAGCTGGGGAGTCAGGGTTATTTGGTCCTTCGGAGCAGGCTGGGAGGTAGGAGGTCTGTTCTCATGGAGTGCCTCATACCAGAACACAGCAGGTTCCAATATATACTACAACTCGGAGGGCTATGTGTCGATGCCATTCAAGCTCGTCTACGAGAAGTGGCATGAGTGGAACTACTGCGGTCTTGACAGGTATAAGGAAAAATTCTATGTGGGCGGAGTTGACTTCAGCGGGCTGAGAGGGGTCAAGGGGGATGATCCCTTCATATCTAGCCACTACAGCTACAAGTACTATGATTACTTTGTTGGACAGGGAACCAGTTCATGGAACCCGTCATATGACATAGGATTTCTCACAGATGTTGTGGATACTGAGAGCTTCAGCATTCCAGTTCCTCTGAGCTTCATAGCTGATATATCAGGAAAGATACCATCAGAGCTCATACCAGATTTGGAGATATACAACGACAGACAGAGCTGCATGGGAACAGCAATACACTACACTATATGGGCCGATAGAGGTTACACAGTCTATATATATTACATGTCACAGAATTATTATGACCATCCAGCAACAAAGATAAAGGTCTCTGGATGACCTAGGAGGTGAGATCATAGGCCTTGCCCACCAAAAAGCCTCTGATTCAAGAAAGGATCCAAGACTAGCCGCAATACTGGCTGCTCTGTTCGGTCTTCTTGGAATAATGGGGATAGGACATGTATACATTAGAAGAGTGGTGAGGGGGCTTTCCTTCCTCCTCCTTGGCTTCGCTGTATCTGCCCTTGCA
>JAGDWR010000052.1 GCA_023269865.1 Candidatus Methanodesulfokora sp. | reverse complement strand
AACCCCTGCTCACGAGGAAACCGGAAAAGGGCATAACTACTTCACTTGGAATTGGTACCAACGCGCTCTCCATAGTCATTAGAATGAAAACAAGGGGATATGATCCCCGCTCAACCAAGCATATCAGATATTCCACGAAGAATTTCATCATAAAATCGCCTCAAAGGAAGCCAGCCAAGCCCTCCTCTCTTTTAAGCTTTGAGAAATCCTCTATAAGGAATTTCCTCATAGCAGGATTGTACAGGCTTGCTGCTGGATGAAGCGTGGGCATGATACAAACATCAAGGCCCAGAATGTTGGCTCTTATGAACTCCCCTCTGACAGCCATTATAGATCTGAACTCCCTTCCTGCTAACCTGAATATATAGGATGTGCTGTGTCTTCCGAGTGTTATTATGGTTTTAGGTCTTATTACAACTATCTGCCTGTTCAAATAGGGAGAGCATGAATCTATCTCCTCCTGCGTTGGATCTCTGTTTCCCGGAGGCCTGCACTTCACGACATTTGTTATAAAGACCTTCTCCCTAGATAAACCAGCTGTTGACAAAAGCTCATTTAGAAATGCTCCTGCTGCACCTACAAAAGGTCTTCCTTGTTCATCTTCATTTCTCCCTGGAGCCTCCCCTATCAACATTATCTCCGCCCTCTTATCCCCTTCTCCTGGGACAGCATTCCTCCTGTTTTTATGCAGTGGACATTTTTTACAATTTCTTATTTCCTCCGCTATTGAATCCAAGTCCTCTATCAAGAGATCACCTCAATATCATCCTGACAGATGGTTTGGGGGGCATTGCTCTCTTATGAGCAGATTTTCTGCTCATCTCTATAACCTTTTTCACAGCAGCCTTATCCACTCCCAGCTTCTCAGGTATCTCCGACTCTGGCATTCTGAGATCGAAATAAGCCTCCAGTATTCTGTCTATCACATCATAACTTAGACCTATCTCTCCCTCCGCTGTCTGCCCGACCCAAAGACCGGGACTGCTTGGCTTCCTCACTATCTCCTCTGGAACTCCTATCTCCATCGCCAAAGATCTCACCTGGGTCTTGTAAAGATCTCCTATTGGTATCATATCAGATGCGCCATCCCCATATTTGGTGAAATACCCAAGTAATATCTCGCTTCTATCTGATGTTCCTGCTACAAGCATGTTTTTAGAATTGGCGGCATAGTAAAGGAGGGACATCCTTATTCTGGCCTGTAAATTCCCATTTGCCACCCGGTTTGTTCTATCGTGAAGAGGGTTCCTTCTTTCATACGATGAATATATATCCCCTATGTCTATTTCATAGAAATTTATTCCAAGATCTCTTGATAATTCTCTCGCTAGCCTCAGATCGCTCTCGCTTGTTATACCGGGCATCGGCATTATTAGACCAATAACTCTCTCCTTTCCCAAAGCTCTAACTGAGAGTATTGCAACAGTTGAGGAATCTAAGCCGCCGCTTATTCCTATGACAACCCCGTTTGCCCCAGCTCCTTCAACCATTCCCCTTATAAATCCCTCTATGGCCTTTGCGGCCTCCTTATAGCCCATAAGGAGACATGTGAGCGATATTATTAAAATTTTTGTGTCAATACTTCCAAAGGTCGTTTTTTACAGCCAGCTCACTGCTAACTCTCCTTATTTATAATTAATATCTTATTTCAAATTAATTGATTTGAGGCACAACGCTTTAAATAGCATCTAACAGATAGCCTGATCCGTCATGAACAAGCTTGCTTTGATATCGCTCTTGCTTCTGCTCATCTCATCCATAACATCGTGGTTCACACTTGAGGGACAGACTCCAGAGAGCGATGGATATGTGAAAATGGAGGCAGATCCATCATCACTCCTCTGGTGGACGACGCATGATCAGAAATCCTCCCTCTCCAGAGGATATGGCATCATAGACTGGATGAGCAGAAATGGAATGTTGCCGACATCATCCAGACAGAAAATAGGCATCTCAAAATCCTTCTTCCTGCTATCCTCAATAGCCCACTTTGGAGGGCTATTAATGATGCTCTGGGGAGGAATAGTTTCAAGCAGGAGCAGGCTTCAGATCTCCACAGCCTTAATATTCTTGGGAATTCTGTTCTTCGTACTAGGAATTGCCGTGATGGATATACCCATGACGAATGAGATAGTTGTTAACGAGTCGACATGGGTCAGGTGGAGTCCAAGCGCAGGCATGTATATAGAATCCATAGCAGGTCTTCTCTCAGCTTTAGCTCTTATCATCTTGATAGTTACTGGTCCCAGAAGGCATCCTCTCTACAGGATAATGAGAAGAAGATAGCGGAACAAACTTGAATCCGTAGAATATCTGCCCCGATTCTCCAAAAACTCTCACAATTCTCAAAGTAGCCTCCACCTCATCTCCTATCTTCAAGTTCTCAGCATCTGACACTTGACCGAAAACCCTAGTTCCATCCTCCAGCTCAATCACAGCTAGGATATATGGCGTGTAGTACTCAAATCCTCTCGGTGGACTTTCAACTAAAGTGAAGCTTACTATTCTTCCTCTTCTGGGGAGCTTCCTAGCTTTTACCTTGGTGGAGCCGCATCTTGGGCATATGGATTTGTATGGAACAAATGTGAAGCTGCACTCCTCGCACTCTCCTTTCTCCATCCTAAGAAGAAATCCCCTTCTTCTCCAGTAGAGAGGGACAGGCGACACAAACGACCACATGATATCACCTCCTCAGCACTATGGCTGTGACATTAGATCCTGTTCCCCCTATGTTCACGGAAAGCCCTGTCCTAGCCCCTTCTACTTGAGATGATCCAGCTCTTTCCATCAGTTGCAGGGCTATCTCAGCCACTTGATACACTCCAGTAGCTCCAACTGGGTGTCCTCTTGCCTTTAACCCACCCTCAGGATTTATTGGAAGAGCCCCATTTCTTTCAGCATCTCCTGATTCAAAGAATTTATGGGCTTTTCCTCTCTCAGCTACCCCAATGGCCTCAACGCAAAGATATCCTATCACACTAAATGCATCATGTATCTGGATGATGTCAAGATCATTGAGCTCAATAGAAGCCATTTTCATCGCTTCCCTCACAGCACTTCTGACAGCTCTTAGCTCCGTCAAATCCCTGGAAAATGTCTCAACTAGATCAGTTGAGGAGCCAAACCCAGCTATCTCCACCTCTCCTTCCTCTCCTATTACAACCGCTGCAGCTCCATCCCCTGTTGGGGATGCATCTAAGAGTCTCAGGGGCTCGCACACGTAGGGGGATTCAAGGTAGTCCTTCAGAGATATCTTATATCTGAGCTGGGCATGCTCCACATCAATTGCATTCTTGTGCATTAATATTGGAAGATAAGAGAAGTCCTCCTCGCTCAGCCCATGTTCATACATATATCTTCTCATTATTATCGCATTTAGCGCTGCAAAAGTAGCGCCCATGCTCAGCTCTGTCTCAGCATCAGATGCTGTTGCTAAAGCTGACGACTGATCCTCTGTATTTGTTGCATCAGTCATCTTCTCCACTCCTACAACAAGGACATTTCTGAAAACGCCTGAAATCACACCTATTGCTCCCCACATGACTGCTGCTCCTCCAGAACCACATGCTGCTTCCACTTTTACTGCTGGAATACCTGACATCCCTATTGACTCTGCCACATGTGCTCCTAAATTCTCCTGTCCGTTTAGAAGGCCCGACATCATGTTCCCCACCACTATAGCATCTATCTTTGGGTTTCCTGCGTCTTTTAATGCCTTGAAGCAGGCTTCAGCAGCCAGTTCTCCTATTGATTTCGACCAATGCTGGTCTATTTTTGTCAAGCCAACGCCTTTTATCATCGCTTTCATTGTCTCACAGCCTCCATGCCTAGTTTAAATGCAGATATGTTTATATCTATGTATTTTTCTGGAACGGATTCCGATATGGCATCAATTATCTCCTTCAAGCTAAATGGAAGAATTCCTGTCGAGTAAACTGCGCCCAACATCACAGAGTTCATCACTCTTATGTTTCCCAGGGATTCGGCTATCTTTCTAGCATTCACCAGGTAGGCTTTATGTTTTCCTATCATTTTGATAAGGTCCTCTCTCTCAGGAAACCTTGAGAGTCCCAGATAATGGGGTATGTGATATCTTACGTAATCGTTTGATATGATAACTCCTTCTTTCTTCAGGTATCTAAGGTTTCTAGCAGCCTCAACAAGCTCCATTGAAACTATAGCATCAGCTTTTCCCTCAGCTATCGTGAGGGAGCCACGATCCCCTATTCTTATGTGACTGGATACAGATCCCTCTCTTTGAGCTAGGCCTCTTACCTCGCTGACTGTCACATGTAGGCCTGAAATAATAGCTGCTCTTGCCAACACCCTCGATATAAGGACAATTCCCTGGCCTCCAACACCACAAACAACTAAGTTTACCATTATATCACCTCTATTGCCCTATTTGGACATATCTGCGAGCATATGGAGCAACCAATGCAGTCCATCGGGTCTATCTCAGCTTTTTTAGACTCCTGAGAAATGTGTATAGCGGGACACCCTGTGGTCAAGCAGAGCTTGCATGCGCTGCACTTCTCCGGATCCACTTTTGCAATAATTTTCCTCCATCTTCCAAATCTCATTGCCTGAAGCGCGCATTCCCTCCTGAATATGACAGCGGATGGCATAGAGCTTTCCCTAGCCTTTATTATGGCTTCTCTTATTGCATTCTCTCCTTCATCTATATTATAAGGATCAACAACTTTTATATTATAGATTCCAATAGCTGATAGTAAATTTTCCACGCTCAGCTGAGGTCTCGGCCTTCCGAGGGAATCAAGGCCCGTTGATGGGCTTGGTTGATGTCCGGTCATCGCAGTCCAGGAGTTATCGAGAATCGCTATAACTATGGGGGATCTCGATATAACAGCCTCTATTGTTGGAGGAATTCCTGCGTGGAAGAAAGTGGAATCCCCTATAACGGCAATTATCGGCTCCTTTATCCCTGATCTAGAGAGGCCAACTGCCATGGCTATGCTGGATCCCATTGCTATAGCTGTATCTATGGCTCTCAGTGGAGGATTCCCTCCTTGATTGTAACAACCTCTGTCTCCAAGCACAATCCCTTTCCCGGATAAAGCCCTCTTTATGGCCAGAAAAGATCCTCTGTGGGGGCATCCAGGACAGAGTTGTGGGACTCTCCTCGGTATCTCCTCCTTTATGGCTTCTCTCTGGTGGAAGATCCCTCTTATCTCATCGGGTCCTATCTCCCCATATGGTCTCAGATGACCGGATCTCTTGCCTATAACATCAAGCTTTAGCCCATTACTGTATGCTAATATAATCACTTGATCCTCTATTATCGGGTCGAGATCCTCCAGCACTACAACCTTTTTCAACCCTGATATGAACTCAAGTAAAGGCCCCTCTGGAAGAGGATGAGAGACAGAGATCTTCATTAGAGGAAGATCCATCTCCTCTGCTATCTCCATCGCGGCTAAGTAGGGAACTCCTGATGCTATTATTCCAGTGTCTCCAGATCCATCCCTCAAGCTTATCCAGGGCTCTCCCTCAAACAACTTTTTAGCCCTCTCCAATTTCTCAAATATCAATGGTATGTTCTTTCTTGCATTTGGCGCTGTTGAGACAAGTCTAGATGGGTCCTTTTTGAACTCAGCATTTCTCCCCAGCTCCTCTCTGCTTCCTATGCGAACAGGAGCTGATCCATGCGCTAATCTTGCGGTGTATCTCATCATTATAGGGAGCTTTATCAGCTCAGATATTTCAAATGCTAATTTCACCATCTCCTTTGCCTCAGGAGGGTCAGATGGCTCAAATACAGGTATATGGACTGTTCTTGCATGGTTTCTCGTATCGGTTGAGCTCTGCGAGCTATATGGATATGGATCATCTGCTGAGACGACGAGGAGCCCTCCTTCAACTCCTGTAACTGCCGATACAGCCAGGGGGTCAATTATCCAGTGGGTGCCGAGGTGCTTCATCACAGCAGCAGCCCTTAGCCCGGACAAAGCTGCTGCATACGCTATCTCAAAGGCTACTTTCTCGTTGACGGACCACTCTGCATTCACTCCAAGCTTTATTAATTCCTGAATGACCTCAGAGCTTGGAGTTCCTGGATATCCCGTGGCTATAGAAGCTCCAGCTTCATATATCCCCCTGGCTATAGCCTCATTTCCGGAGAGGAGCATAACTTCCTCATATTCCATTTTTACCTTCATTTATTATCACCCCCGTTTGTTTAAATAGATGAAAAAGATGCGATCGGTGATTTGGGCTGGTGAGAGCAGAGCAGAACATATAAAGTTTGTTTTTCAGCGAAAATATTTTCGTCTATAGACGAACAAAGGAGGTTAAAAGGAGATCCATGGCTTCGTCAGTAGCACCTTAAAAATCGTCATAAAGAGGTTCGGCCCTTGGAGCAATAACCGAACAGCTGGCTGAAGAGGTAAAGATCCCCAAATAGCAACTCTTTATTCGTTTTCTCCTGTCAATTTCTTTCATTACTCTGCAAATCTCTCTAGAAGAAACTTCTAGCTTCCAGAAATCCTCCTCACATAGCTGAGAGGAATTCAACCTCTTGTCCTCTACTTCAAAGGTATTGCATATTAATTAAGTTGACATCCGTGTTTCAGACATAATCCTCCAGAAATATCAGCTTAAACTCCTCCTTCAGCACCTCAGCATCTTTCATTTCTTTCTCCCTCTTCCTGAAGACGGCTTGAATTCCAAGAATCTTTGAGGCAGCTAAAACATAGCAATCTGTGAGGGAAAGCCCGTGCTCGAGCTTTATCCTTCCCGCCTCGACATCAAGATCGAAGCTCCTCATTATCTCCATTCCTGGATGTCTGTAAATCCAGTGAACAAGTTTTTCAGCCCTTTTTATTGGATCAGAGAGCTTTAGCTCCAAGTAAACTCTAGAAGCTACATAAAATGTTTCTGCTATAACTGGATTCGGTATAACTGCTCTCAACTTTCCCGCGTTTATGGCTTTAAAGATCAAGGAGGCCTGCTTGTGTAGCTTTCCAGCTCTGTTCACATACTCTATTATCACACTTGTGTCTAGGACAGCTCTAGCTCTCAACACCAAGATCCCTCAGGAGTTGTGCTGCCTTGTCAGAGGATTCTTTTGCCTCCGCCAAAGCTCTCTCTATGATCTCCTCCTCAGCTTCTATAAGAACATCTGAAGATAGGTCTTCAGCAGGCTCTATTATGATTTTCCTGCCCTCTAGCTTTATCAAGAGAAGAGAACCCTTCTTCAAACCCAAGAAAGTCCTTATCTCAGCTGGTATCACGATCTGTCCCTTGCTTGAGAGCCTAGATCTCCACATAAGGTAAGTAAGACAGAAGTAAGATTTATATCTTACCTTATATTCAATGCTTGACATGGTGAACCCATTACATAAATTCAACCACCTAAATTGATAATATCGCAGAAAGAGTTAAAAAATAAGCCTCTCATCAGGCAGTATGCTGAAACCGGGGTTAAAAGAGAAGAGGGTATTTAGGGTAACAGATCAACACTCAGCTAGGTTTCTTGGGAGCGGAGATGTCTCGGTTTTATCCACTCCATCGATGATAACCTTCATGGAGGAGACATGCAGGAGGATGGTCGAGGGATTTCTTGAGGAAGGAGATACTACAGTGGGGACCAAGGTTGACGTAAGCCACCTGAAACCAGCTCCTGTTGGAGCTGATGTAGAGGTGATAGCAGAGCTCATAGAAGTGGATGGAAGAAGGCTTAAGTTCAGAGTCGAGGCCTTCTGGGGAGAAGAGAAGATAGGAGAGGGCTATCATGAGAGGTTTATAGTTAACAAGGAGAAGTTTTTGAGCAGAGTAAGGAAGCTAAAGAATTAAGCTATCGCTTATCTCTTTATAGCAGTTTGCATAAGATTATTTATATACGTCTGAGGTCCTATTTCCTCGATGCCCAGATGGTCCATAATCCTTCTCCTGCTTCTCATTCAAACAGCAGGCGTACTAGCATATCCTCCTATATCCGAGTTTCCCACCCCATTTCTAGGGTATTGGGGTTCGTATAAGGAATATATTGTCCCCAAAACTGCGATAATAATAGGATCCAGGGCAGATCCACTTGATCTTCACACTGCAAACATAATAGCTGATGCCCTCAAGCAAGAGGTGAATTTGAGCTTTGAGGTCCCCACTCCAGGCTATGTTCTAGTCAAAACTGTGTACTCCATTCTGAACTCAACAGATGGGGTTCCCCTTATCTCCACAAAGGACATAGTTGGGAGGATATATGAGCTAAATGAGAGCTGCGTAAAGGAGGACTACATTTTAGTGCCCCTAACTAATATGACAATGTATCCAGCTAGGTTCTCCTATATTCTGGGAAAGGCAAATGAGTCAAGGTATATTTCAGGGGACAGATTGGTTTTCTATACCGGGATGCTTGAGCTGAGGAACGGGAGCAATTACTTCATCCCATGGCTTGGATACAACATATCAGTTGTCAGCGTTGTTGTGAAGAGCACAACAAACTATGAGATAAGGATGAAAATAAGAGGAGATGGATTATATGCTCTTGTGACAATAAATCCAAGCACAATGGCCCAGGGCTTTCAGTTTCCTGGGTCAGGAAATGTAATAATGATAGAGAAGCCGAGCATAGAGGGAGAGGGCCTGAGGGGGACACCTTACTTTAAGATAGAGAACGATCCCTCTCACTTTCTTCCAATTCCAGGGTTCAATGTAGTTTATGTAAACATAACATCCCTGAGAATACCGGGATTAGCTCTCATGAGAAATATAACTAATCTCTGGCCCTCAGCGGATAATGCCACTATCTTCCTAGCCGATAAGCCTCACAAAGAATATGCTGTTTTCTTCTCAAGAGCTGATAATTACTCATATTATATACCTTTCAAAGCACTTGGTTATCTAATACGGTCTCAGAAGCTCTACATATTCAACAGCTCAGGCACATGGAGCTTCAATGAAGCCAGGCAGATAGGCTGCCATATCTACCTGATGACATGCATCGGAAGGACGTATTCTGCACCTCAATGCCCTCTTGTCGGTCAAAGGACCTTGGAGGAGTGCTACCAGGGCTGTGAAGATATGGCAGGAGTATACAGGGTTGAGAGGAGTGAATATTTGTTCACTGGTGCTTGCGGAGGACCTGTCAAGTTGTACAGCAATGTGACAAAATCCATGTCGATACCAGTGCCCATATACAGGGACTCCCAGGTATTCAAAAACGGGGTTCTAGATCCATCCCTTAGAAACGCAAACCTCATATTGATAGGTGGGCCTGATGTCAACTCTCTTGT
>JAGDWR010000024.1:6884-9422 GCA_023269865.1 Candidatus Methanodesulfokora sp. | reverse complement strand
CTCGGGAGTTCTGAGGAGGACGAAAAGTCCAAGAAGATTTATAAGGCTCCCCAGGACAAACGGGACCCAGTGACCCATGCTCCAAGTTAATCCAGCGAGAAGATTTCCGACTGAGCTGAGAAGGAATGTGATGGAGTCAAGAGAGCCTATTGCTGTTGCTAACTCCCTTTCCGATATTCCAACAAGGATCATCCTCCTGGCTGGAAGATCCATCGCTCCAATGAATCCCTGAACTGCCATGAGAGCTGTTATGACACTTGCATCTCTCATAAATGGGTATGCCCACCAGACAGCGCTTGATGCTGCTAAGTGGTATACCAGCATCCGCTTCCCTCCTATCGCATCAGTTACCCTGCCGAGAGGAACTATGCTCACCAAGTTTCCGATGCTCCAAACCGATAATATGAACCCTATCTGAGAGTCGTTCAGCCCCTGATCTGATCTTGCAACAAGAGGAATGAAAGTATAAGACATTGTGAAACCTATTCCGTGAAGGGAAAGTGCAACTGCCAGGCATCTTAGATATCTGTTCCTTGCTATAACCCTAATTCCTCTCGAAAGATCGCCTATCACATCTGCTCTTCCTCTCCCTACTTTGTCATCCCAGAACCACAATTTCACCATAAAAGCAGCTATTAGGGAGAGTAAAGAGCCCAGAAGGAAGGTTGCTCTATATCCATAGCTTTCTATAAGGACTCCAGCAGCTGCTTGGCCAATTATCTGTCCAATTGTGATGAAGAAGTAGTATAAGCTGAATGGCGTTGCCCCTCCACTGTGGGATATATCCGAGACAAGAGCCAGAGCTGCAGGGCTGTATATAGCAGATCCGACCCATATTAGGAGCACGAGGAAAGTTGCTAAAATCTGATCCTTAGTTAGGGAAAGCAAAAGGGATGATAGAGCCCCCAAGGAGAAGCCTATAAGCATGGGAGTTGCTCTTCCAACTCTATCAGCCATGGCTCCAGATCCCATTGATGATATGCCGTATCCCAGGCGGGCTATCATCATCGAGAGGCCTATTAGAGATGCTGACATCCCTATGTCCTTAAAGTAGAGGATTATGAGGGATGTAGCCAGATAGAAGCTTATGTTGAAGATCATAGCTGTCAGAGAAAGCCTCAACAGCCCTCCTCTTCTGCTCTGCACAGCCCGGATCTCAGTTCTTATTTTTAACCTTTGCTTGGAAAAGCTTATAAGTTTAGGGTATGCGGGCTGACGGTGCCGATGAGCAACATAGAGACCTTCCCTGATCTCATAAGATTGCATGGCTTGCTCTCAGTTATAGAAGATGATCTGGCAGATGGAAGAGCTCCTGACAGGAGGATTCTTAAGAGGACAATTAAAAGGATTAGAAAAATCAGAAAGGATGAAAACATGTCTCTTTTGCTCACCTCCTCCATGCCCCTTTCATTTCTTCTGGAGGACGTGAGGAATGATGTTGCCCTGAAGGAGATGAGAAGAGCAATAGAAAGGACAATAATAATGTCAAAGTTCAGGGGAATAAGGTCGAAGATAGGATTGAACAAACCAATGCATTACATCATGACCTATCCTGTGGAGGAAGCAGTCAAGGCATTTGAGTTTATAGAGGGGATGAGGCCTGTTGTCCTCACAGTACCTCATTCATCCCCTCCATTTCAAGACAAGGGGATAACAGGAATAGCAAGAGAAATAGCCAAGAGCTCAGGGGCTCACCTTTTCCTCTCAAAGATCTCCAGGGTTTTTGTCGATTACAATAGATGTAGTTCCAGGATATACCCTGGCAGAGTGTTTCTTGAGAGGATAATAGTGGAGAGGGGGATAAAGGGGGTGATAGATCTGCATTCATCCAACATGCTGGAGCATGACGTGGAGATAGGCTGTTTTTCAGGACAAACAGTCCCAAAGTCAGTTCTTAAGATATTAGAGGAATGCTTAAGGAGAAATAATGTGAAATACACTAAAGAAGGCAGATTTGGAGGGGACATCGTGTGGTTTCACTCAATCCTGCCTGATGTCTGGGGAATTCAGATCGAGATCTCCACCAATGCTAGGAAAAATAGAATTGTAAAGGCATTGACTAATTTTGTGGAGAGGCTCTAAAATGCAGGTGCTCATAGGACTGGAGGAGGAGCTCTTCCTCCTGAACAAAATGGGCTTTCTATCAAGATTCTCAGAGTTCCTCTTGCATAGATTGGTGAGAGATCTCAGCAGGGATAGGGACAGGCTGGAGAAAGCAAGAAGCTACCTGATGGGCATTCAGTGGGAGCCAAATCCAAGCCAGATAGAGTATGTCACAAGACCGATGGAGTTCTCGGAGCTAAGGGAAGCCGTTGGATTCTCAAGAAGACTAATAGCAAGAGCTGCCATCAGGACAAACCAGTTGATATACGTGGGCAGCGTGCACCCAGTTGAGAGCAACCCTCTTCCTCTGAACGGAACTCATGTGAACGTGTCAGTTTCCTCAAATGGAGTGCCCTCGAACAAGCTTCTGGCTGCTATCTATATGCACATCAGAAACCATCTTCCTGAGATAATAGCGATGACTGCAAATTCTCC
>JAGDWR010000024.1:0-6784 GCA_023269865.1 Candidatus Methanodesulfokora sp. | reverse complement strand
AACGGACGCGTTCATGGATTTGGAAGTGCAAGAATGATTTATAGCAGGGTTTTAAAGCCATCAGGTCCTGTTATAATGAGAAGAAGACCTGTGAGCTTCATTCCATGGAGGGAGAGAAGCAAGACCAGGTATGGAGTTATATTTAGGAAAATGAGGCTTTTTAAATCCGAATTAGTGTTTGATCCAGCTGGAGACAGGCTTAAGGAGATAGCAATAAGGGGGCCCAGCACAAACATACCAGAGGACATACACACAGCAAAGAGGTCAAGCAGAGTTGAGGTCAGGGGGATAGATAATCAAGCAACTGAGGAGTATCTCCTAGATACAGCTTTGATAATAGCAGGCCTTGCTTATGAGGCGTCTGTCCTAGTTGGAAGAGGGGTAAAGATAAGAGAGAGGAGGAATCTACAAAAGAACAGGAACAGGGCCATAAAGCATGGAGCAGAGGCGGAGTTCATCCTGGATGGAGGAGAGAGAGTGAAGGCAAGGGATTCATTCATCCTGATGATGGATAGGATAGGAGAATACATAGATCTCATAGGATCAATGAGCTCAGGCCTGAAGGAGGGTATTCCTGAGATAATAAAGATTGGAGTACCAGAAATAGTTGATCAGGAGAAATTTTCAAAGCTAGAGGAGAGAAATAGAATAGTGGTCAAAGTTCGCCTCTCCGGAGAAAGAAATGGAGTCAGCTTTACTGGAAGCAAGTTCCGTGCATCAGGGGAGGCAAAAGGCCTCCTCTTTCCTGAGTACTCCCTTAAGTTCAGGGAGGAAAACGGCATTGTGAGGAAGTTCGATAGGATAGAGAAGAGGTATTGGTTGCTCTCAAAGGAGGGATACATTCCTCTTGTGGAGTCGGATGATGTGATAAAGGCCATCACGCCAGTTGGACATATGGCTAAGGTGATAGAGAGGCTGGGTGAGGCCTGATGCTCTACTACTACCCTTATGCGAGCTTTGATTTCCTTCTTGGAGATGATGGATTGTACTTCATAGAGGCAAATGCTGTCTCAGCAGGGCTTTACTACACGGAGATGTTGGCTAGACATGTTTTGATGAGAAGACCTAATCTAAAGGAAAACCTATTAGGTTTGACCATAATGGAGGACTTCATAAGGCTTTGCTCTAACTATTACTCTTGGCTAAAGGGAAGAAGAATGAGAATACTGGGAATATCAGTTCCAGACAGTTGGAAGAGCTATCTTGGGATAGAAAGAGTGGAGCTAAAGAGAACTGCTGAAAAGATGGGGTTCAAAGCTGTTTTCGTGAGGAAGAAAAGTTCTGCAATAATAGGATCTACTCTTGTGTCATTTGAGGAGGGAAGCGGAGTTATACCGGATCTAGTTGTGAGGAGAACCTTCAAGTTTCCAGTTGGGATAAAGCAACCTGTGATAAATCCAAGCGAGGCTGGGATTGTGACGGGAAGCAAGTGGAGGACATATAAAGCTGTAAAAGAGGTGACAAAAATTATTCCAGAGCTAAAGCAACCGGAAACTCATCTTGCTAAGAACTTTGATGAGTTGGAGGAGGCCTCCTTATCGATAATGAACAAGGGGAAGGAGGTCGTGATAAAACCATCCAGCGAGTTTGGAGGAAGAGGAGTTACAGTTATAAGAAATCCTACTGACTTAAAAATGTTGAAAAATAGCATTAATTTCACCAGACCATGGATCATTCAGGAGAAGATAAGGACGTATCCCATCAGATTTGAGGATGGCAAGATATACCCATTTGACATCAGAGCTTATGCCCTCAATGGGAAAATGGCCGGTGTTCAGGTCAGAAGGAGCAGTTCTGAGGGCATAATAGTGACAAATATATCAGCTGGAGGTCATCTTGCACCCCTTCTACTTGACGGCGATGAGATAGGACCCGTTCACATAGGGAGGACGGAGTTCAGGTTTCCAAGTAGAGTTATAGTAGTGGATGGCACGGGCATAATGCTCGATAGGCACACATCAAACCTGCTCAGAGAGGCATCAATGCTGATAAGCAATGAGATAGAAAGAGCAGTGAGGGAAAAAGTTTCAGCCAAGAAGATTGAGGGAGTACATGAGAAAAGCAGCTCCCATCACTATGGCGACATTGTTGACCAGCTTCAGTAGGACGTGAAGGCTTGGTCCTGCAGTGTCCTTCAGGGGATCTCCAACAGTGTCCCCTATAACTGCTGCTTTATGTTCATCCGTCCCCTTCCTTCCGCTTCTCTCAATGAACTTCTTTGCGTTGTCCCATGCGGCCCCTCCTGTGTTCATCAGGAATGCTAGCATTATACCCGAGGCTGTTACTCCCACAAGGAATGCACCTGCTGCTACAGGACCTAGAAGAAAGCCAACTATAATAGGAGCAGCCAATGAAGCCAGGCCTGGAACTATCATCTCCTTCTGAGCTGCTCTTGTGCTTATATCAACGCATTTAGCGTAATCAGGTTCATTCTTCCCCTCTAGTATTCCAGGTATCTCCCTGAACTGCCTTCTCACTTCCTTTATCATCTCAAATGCGGTCCTTCCAACAGCTCTTATAGCCCTGCTGGAGAAGAAGAATGGGAGAGCTGCTCCTGTTATCAGGCCTATCAGAGTTCTCGGCTCCATCAAGTTGAATTGTTTTATCCCAACGACATCGACATATGCCTGGAACAGGAGGAGAGAGGCCATAACAGCGCTTCCCATTGCAAATCCCTTTGCAAGGGATTTTGTCGTGTTGCCTGCTGCATCCAGTACATCCTTGACCTCACTTCCAACTTCCTCTTCTATCCCTCCCATCTCTATTATCCCGCTTGCATTATCAGCTATGGGCCCATATCCATCCATTGCAAGAATTATCCCAGTTAAGGACAACATCCCTATTGTGGCAGCAACTGTTCCGTATATCCCAGCGTAATGTGGTTCTATTCCGTTTTCAATTCCGAAAAGACATCCAAGGTGGTATGATGCACCCAGAGCTATTAAAACAGCTATTGTCGGTATGACTGGAGCCTCCATTCCAACAGCTAAACCAGATAATATGGTTGTTGCTGGTCCTGTCTCAGTGGACTTCACTATCTCCTTCACGGGGTTGTGGATCTCAGTGTAGTACTCTATCGCTACTTCTATTGCCAGAGCTGCGAGCATGCCCAGCAAAGATGATACATAAAGATAGATATGTCCTTTTCCAAACCATGAGGTCACGAAGTAAAATATGATCGCTGTTGCCAGGACAGATGCTATAAGAGCCCTTCTCATTGATGCTACCGGCATCTCTCCCTCCCTTGGCCTCACGAAGACGGATCCTATCAGGGTCCCTATTAAGCCTGAGGCCCTTGCGACAAGAGGGAAGAATATGAAGTATATATTTTTTGTTATGATATAAAGGGATGCTCCTATTATCATTGACCCTATGTTCTCAGCTGATATTGATTCAAAAAGGTCAGCTCCTCTGCCGGCACAATCTCCGACATTATCTCCAACATTATCAGCTATAACAGCCGGATTTCTCGGATCATCTTCTGGTATTCCTGCTTCAACCTTTCCCACAAGATCTGCTCCTACATCAGCTGCCTTTGTGTAAATTCCTCCTCCAAGTTGTGCGAATAAAGCAGCTAGACTTGCCCCAAACCCAAATCCCATCACCAATGTGGGGACTTTCTCCACATTGCTCCATCCGTTCAGCATCCAGTAAAGGTAGAACATTCCAGCTACGCCTGCAAGGCTCATCGAGACCACCATTAAGCCTAGGACAAGCCCTCCCATAAACGATACAGTTAGAGGCCTTGTCTTGCTCTCTCTAGCAGCTTGTGCAGCTCTTGTGTTTGTCAGAGTGGCTGCGTCCATCGATACATATCCAGCCAGAAGCGAGGAAATCGTGCCCAGCATGAAGGACATGGAGATGAAAGGAACTCCTTTATTCATAACTACATCCAATCCATATATTAATACTGCCAGAACTACAAGAACCAGCATTATGACCTTATACTGCCTGTTCAGGTATGCAAGCGAGCCCTTCCTTATAGCATTGCTTATTTTCACCATCCTTTCGGTCCCGGGGTTCATCTTGGATATCATGTACCTCAGAAGGAGGGCTATCAATATTCCAAGCACTACTGAGACTGCTATTACAGGCTCCCAAGGAAGCATTCCTGCACCCCCTTATTTTATGGCTGTGAAGGAAAGTAGTTAATATAAAAAGCTTGCTCATCACTAGGTGGGATCATGTCAACGCCAAACATATTGGTGAACTTCAAAGCATTCAGGGAATCCATGCATTCAGGTGCGTTTGAGATAGCAAGAGCTGCTGAAGAGATAAGTAGGGAGACAGGGGTTAGCATAGGAGTTGCTCCTAATCATATAGATGCATATTATATAGTAAAAAATTTCGATATACCTGTGTTCCTTCAGCATGTCGATCCAGTGAGCTTTGGGGCTTATACAGGCCATATCCCAGTTGATTCGCTTCCTCTATACGGATTTAAGGGCTCTCTTGTGAATCACAGCGAGAAAAGGCTGAGAATAGATGAGATAAGGAATATAGTGAGCAGGATGAACGATCTTGGTTTAGTATCAATTGTATGTAGCTCAGATAACATAGAATCAGTTGCCCTGGCCATTCTTAATCCAACTGCCATAGCTGTCGAGCCTCCTGAGCTCATAGGAACAGGCATATCTGTTTCAAAGGCAAAGCCTGAGGTTATAAAAGGAGCAGTTGACCCCATAAAGAGGATTGGTGATATAAAAGTGCTATGTGGGGCTGGAATAACAACTGCTGATGATGTAAAAAGAGCAATAGAGCTCGGAGTTGATGGAGTTCTTCTAGCAACAGCCGTGACGAAGAGCAAGAACCCAAGGGAAAAGCTAATGGAGCTAGCAAAAGTATTTAAATTTTAACATTATAAATATATGAAGTTAAGTTTATATTCTGATGGGAATATTCCCACCAGAATATGCTTGTGGTGAAAAGGAGAGAAGAGAAAAGGCTAAGAGATTCCAAGGGATGGATCCTAGTTTATGGAAGAAGGAAAGTGGGAAAATCATTTCTTATAAAAAGAGCGGTAAAATGGGACTTATACATCACAGTGACTAGATCAAGAGATGCGATTTTAGAAGAAGAGGGAAATTTGCTTAGGGTTGAGCTAACTGAGGGAATAAAAAGAGCAGTAAACTGCTTGAAAGAGGACAAGACTGTCGTAATAGATGAATTTCAACGCCTTCCAGAGTTTCTTTGGGATGAGATAGCTCTCCTGCATCCATCCGGTAGGCTCATTCTAGCTGGATCCAGCCATGGAATAGTTAGGAAAGTTCTGGATAGAAGAAGCCCCCTTCTAGGACTGGTTAATCCGATCAAAATGGGAATTATAAGCTATTCAGATGCTGTATCCGCTCTTTCCAGCAGGGTAAATGCTGAAAAAGCTCTTCTATGGGGTGTACTGATAAGGGATCCATGGATAATTCCATTCTCTACAGTAGAGAGCGACCCAGTTCTATTCCTAGCAGACAACGCGGAACAGCTTGTTATATCGTGCTCTGGACTTGTAGGAGAGGTATTTACAGAGGAGGATAGGGCCCTGACATCGCTTTATGAGACAGTGTTGAGGCTTTTAGCAGAAGGAATCTGGAATCCCTCTGAGATTGCTGGGATCCTGTCATCAAGAGGAATGCTGGAGGGAGGAGCTCCTGCTGTGACTGGAGTTCTCGATAAACTGGTAAAAATGGGACTTGTGGATAAGATAAAGCTCTGGAAGACCAGAAGATCGAGGGTTTATTACAGACATTCATCTCCTCTTCTATCAATAGCGTACTACTTAGATCAAAAGTTTGGTATAAGCGATGGATATAGAGTAAAAGAGGGATCTGTTGTGAGATCTGTTTTTGGAAGGGAAGTTGAGTACTGTATAGCAGAAATGCTTGCTAATGAGCTGGGTGGAATTCCTGGTTTTCACGTATCCCCCGAGGGGGATGTAGATGTGATCATATTCAGGGGAGGAAAAGCCATCTTTGGTTATGAAGTTAAGATGGGTATTATCGAAAGGAGAGAAGCTAGAAAGGCAGTTGAAAGAGTACATGAACTCGGAATACCTAGAGCTGGGCTAATAAGCCTAAAAGAAAAACCTCCAGAGATAGAGGGAGCTTTTCAATTAATTGGGCCGGAGGATTTGGTGAGAATTGCGGAAAGACAGAGTTCTAGCCATTTCCTCCAGGAAATTTAACCCCTTCAGTAAAAGTCTTTTAAAAGCAGTTTGATGATTATTGTCCTTATTCGGGTTCTGAGCTACATAGTCTTTAAGACTACATAGCCCTTGGGATTCACCAGCCTAGAGCTCTCGAGTTCATCAGGACCCTCATCAGCCTCTTCCCCTGTCAGGGTGAACCCACTCCAAGCCCTCATAAGCTTCAAAGAGCTTCAAGCTTGAAGAAAGACCCTCCATCTGAAGGCACAGATTCACAGCAGCATTGAGCTGCCTTACATCCTCGTACATTTCACTCCCTTCGGGGCATTAATCATCCCACATCCGGAGCAACTCGATACCTGAACAACTTTATCATATTTATGCTAATTAATGCAGCAAGGTTTTCCAGTAAAAACAAATCATTCTTCTTTCTTGTTTAACTCAGCTAATATCAGCTGCTGGATTTCTCTATAAGCTCTTTCCTCAGAATTCCTGCTACAACTCTCTTCCTCCAACCAATATGTGTTTAATCTCGCTCTCAGTATCCTATCGCCTTGTTTTGAAAAATTTTATCCTCTTTATCCCAATGAATAGCTCTTGTAGTAACATCAAGAAGCTCCTTCGCTTCTCTGAGTGTGGAGTTTTCTA
>JAGDWR010000082.1:32000-43652 GCA_023269865.1 Candidatus Methanodesulfokora sp. | reverse complement strand
GTGATAGGAGCAGGACCATCAGGCTCAGTAGCAGCTTATATTCTTGCTGAAAAGGGATATAAGACAGTGCTCTTGGACAGGAAAAAATTTCCCAGGAAAAAAACGTGTGCAGGAGGCCTTACGTACAAAGTTGAGGGCTTGCTTAAATACATAGGAATAGAGATCAGCGAGCTTCCGATCGAGAGGGTGTTCGAGAGGGTAAAAGTGATGGGCTACGGTAGAGAAATAGAGGTGGAAATGGATCCATGGGTCATATCAACTACAAACAGGAGCTCGTTTGATAAAAGCTTAGCGGATATTGCTGTCTCCTCTGGAGCTCATTTCATAGATGGAATTTCAATAACAGAGGTGAGGAGAAGGGAGGGAGCTTTTGAGATCATAGCAGGGTCGAGAATTGAAGCTGAGAAGCTCGTGATAGCAGAGGGTGCCATTCCTTTTGTGTCAAGAAAGCTCGGTATAAGGGATTTCTGGCCAAAGAATGAGGTTATATTTGCGTTAGAGGCTGAGAGAAAGGGAGATTTTAAGGACATAGAGTTCAGGATGGATGCCGTGGATATGGGATATGGATGGGTCTTTCCAAGGAATGGAAGCGCTAGTGTTGGAGTTGGAGGGCTATCACATCCAGCTGTGATAAAGAGAAGATTTCAGGAGATGTTCGGCTCTGATGGAATCTCTGCTGGCATAATACCGATAGCAGGAAATAGAAAGTTGGAGGCAGAAGGTGCTTTTCTAGTTGGAGATATAGCAGGTTTAGCTGACCCCATGACTGGAGAGGGTATATACTATGGAATGAGAAGTGCAGTGGAGGTTGCAAGAGCACTAACTGAGGGAAAAAGCTATGAATATCTGATGAAACCCGTCATAGAGGATTTATCCCTCAGGAGAAAAGTTGCATCCATAGTTCTCCCCAGGATGAAGAAGTTCTTCCTGATCATGGTGGACAAGGAGGAAATAGCTGAGAGGTTCACCTGGGCTTCTGCTGGAAAAATCCAGTTCAAGGATTTCATAAAATGGGTTATGTTTAAGTTCCCAAGCTTGATTCCCAGCCTCTTGAAAGCTTTTCTATGAGAATATCCGCCATTTTAGTCCTTCTATTAACAAGAAGAACAAGCATAAGTCCATCTCTTGTGGCAAAGTTTATCATCTCATGAGCCGATGCGGGATCCTCCTTGACCTTAACGCCTTTCTCTCCTATTAGCTTAGTTATCGAACCTGATCCCGGACCACTCACAAATATCCTTCTTATCCAATCCAGTTTTGATAAGTTCCTGAAGAAAGAGGAGAAAACAGCAGTTCTATCCCTCCTGTCCCCTCTTAAGTTAGCAGATATTACCACATCCATGTTATATTTTTTTCTTAGGTAGTTCAGGACGATCTCAGCGCTATCAGGATCGTTTATCTTAGCTCCGTTGTACCAAAAAAGATCCCCACTTCTCTTAGCGCTGAAAATATCGTCAAGTTTCCTCAACAAATTATTTCTCTCGTTGTAATCCATTTTCTCGCCAAAGAAATGATATAAAACAGCTTCTGTTATTCCAACAGCTTCAGAACCAGGAATTTCATAATTCTCAGCTTTTATATAGTCAGCCCCCACTTTCCCAGCCCCCTTCATCAGTATTTCCTCTATCTCCGGCTTTCTCTCCCCACTTATCACAGTTTTTACTGATTTAACAAAGGAGGAACAGAAAGATTTAGCTATTTCCTCTCTGCTTTCCCCTAGGAACTCGGTGTGATCCAGCCTCACATTTGTTATAATGATAACCTCAGGCTTTACCATCATGTTGAACGCTTTCATTGTATAAGGAGTTATTGCCTGATTCTCTATTATTATGACATCGTAGTTTGATTTAATAATATCCAAATTTTCGTATAAAACAGACCTGGGTCTCTTCAATATCTCCCTTTCGATATCGTCCCTTATAACAGCTTTCTCTCCAGTGGTTTTCGATAAAACTTTCAATCCTCTGGATTTTATCACATCATGCAGCATGTTAACTGTTGTTGTTTTGCCCCTTGTCCCAGATACTGATATTCTCATGGAAACATCCTCGCTAGAAAGTATAGAAAGTAGAGCAAGAGGAAAGTTGCCATGAAAAGAATTGTTGTTTTAACTTGATCCCTGCTGGAATGGGCATCATATGCCATCTGTCCAGAAAGCATGCCCAGAAACAGGGAGATAGGATCCGATGTCGCTATCGAGTAAGGGAGCATAAACGTGGCTGACAGGACAACTTGCATGTGAAACACTCTCATGCCATACATGAGGAATTTTCTGAAAACTATTTCTCCAATTGCAAGGGAGAAAAGGAATGATAGCAGGAAAATAGCACCGAAAATAGGTTTTCCAAGTGAATACGCAGCTCCAACAACGGGATATGGCACCATATTTCTTATGTTCCATTTTCTGTAAGCTAAGTATGATGCTGATGTCGCCAGCAGCATCAACAAGTACTCGGACAGCATGATCATCCAGAAAGGGGAGCCTGTATTTTACGGTATCTATCATAGATTTGTCCTATTCTGAGAAAAATGTAAAAAGACTTTAGTGAAAAAATAAATTTGGTAAGCCCATCTAAGGAAAAATTTTTAAGTTATAGGGTACTAGTTTCTTGGCCCTAAGAGGGGATTGTTATGGCGGAAAAGTTAAATCCTTGGTTGAATGCCCTGAAACAGTTGGATAAAGCTGCAAAGGCCATAAACCTGGATCCAGGCTATCACCAGATTCTAGCACATCCAAAAAGAGTTCTGGAGGTGGAACTTCCTGTCAGGATGGATGATGGCTCAATAAAAGTGTTCGTTGGATGGAGAGTACAGCACAATGATGCAAGAGGCCCGTGCAAGGGAGGTATAAGATATCATCCAAACACAGATGTGGATGAGGTAAAGGCACTAGCTATGTGGATGACCTGGAAGACAGCCGTTGTGGATTTACCCTATGGAGGAGCTAAGGGAGGAGTAAGAGTTGATCCAACTAAGCTCAGCAAGGCTGAGCTCGAGAGGCTAACGAGAAGGTATGCGTATGAAATAGCTCCAATAATAGGAGTTGATATCGACATACCAGCACCAGATGTTTACACAAATCCACAGACTATGGCCTGGATAATGGACACATATAGCATGATAAAAGGGTATCCTGAGCCTGGTGTGATAACAGGAAAGCCTCTTGAGCTTGGAGGAAGCGAGGGAAGAGAAGAAGCCACAGCAAGAGGGCTTCAGTATGTGACAGAGGAGGCAATTAGAGTGATGAAAATAGATCCGAAGAAGTCAAAAGCAGCCATACAGGGATATGGGAATGCTGGATACTTCTCAGCTAAGTTCATGCACGAGCTTGGAATGAAAGTAGTCGCTGTGAGCGATACAAAGGGAGCAATATACAATCCGGATGGTCTAGATCCTGACAAGGTATTGGAGCATAAGCAGAAGACGGGATCCGTTGCTGGCTTCCCGGGCTCTACTCTTCTTGATAAAGATCCAGTAAAGGCCAATGAAAAGCTTTTGGAACTTGATGTGGATGTTCTGATACCTGCAGCTGTGGAAAATGTGATAACTGACAAGAATGCTGACAACATAAAGGCAAGACTTATAGTAGAGGCTGCAAATGGTCCGACAACACCTGAAGCTGATGATATACTCCACGAGAGAGGTGTAACAATAGTGCCTGATATACTATCAAACGCAGGTGGAGTGACAGTAAGCTACTATGAGTGGATTCAGGCCAGGACCAGGGAGTGGTGGGACATAGAGACAGTGAGGAAAAAGCTCAGGGCTAGGATGGCAAAGTCCTTTAACGATGTGTACAACATGCACAAGGAGCTCAAGGTGGACATGAGGACAGCAGCCCTGGCTCTTGCAGTGAAGAGAGTCGTAAGAGCCATGGAGCTAAGGGGCATCTGGCCCTAAATTTTTATCCTTCTCTTCTTTTTTCTTATAAAATGGGTGCCCAGAAAACCCAGAGTTAGAGCTCTGGGATGAATGAAGTTTAAATATAGAGATTAAAAAGAATATTCAACCTTAAATTAGATGTTCCAAAAAGTAGTGAAAAGGCTTAGTCCATGCGTTAATGAGATGGAGGAACTGTGAGCCCCTCGAACCAGCAGATGAGGCGTAAAGCTAGCTAAACGCTGGAAGCTCTGATTTAAGTCGTGGAAAGGCTCACCTGAAGAGAATGGACTTAGCAGGATAAAGTGGATAGCAAGATATCCTGGGAACAGGAAAAAGGAGTTGGAACAGAATTAGAGCTCTAGGACACAACACAAGCAGTCCATCCGCAATCAAGGCATTTCACGCAGTCCTCCTCGTATATCAACCTCTCGCTTCCACACTCGGGGCATCTCTCCACATTGTTCCTAACAACAGGAGTGGGAAGAACTATCTTCACCTCTTTTTTCTGCCTCCCCATTGAGGGCATCTCTATTCCCAGTTCCTTCATTATATCCAAAGTTTTGTTCTCTATGGACATCACATATTCCCCTTTTCTCTGAGATGGAGTTACTAGGACCTGCGAGGCCTTTGAGCCCTCCCTGTATATTGTTACACCCTTTGCTCCAAGCTTGTAAGCAAAAAGGTAGGCCTTCTCAACGTCCTCAACTGTGACCCAAGAGGGCATATTTATCGTTTTGCTCACAGCAGCGCAGATCCACTTGGCTATCTCAGCTTCAGCTCTCACATGATCCCACCAGGGGATATCATAAGCCACCAGAAAAACTCTCTTTAAATCCTCGTCAAGATCAAGCCCCTGCAGAGAGCCTCCATTATCAGCTATTTTCTTCATGATGTGATCATTGTAAATTCCTCTCCTCTTCAGCTGCCTTTTCAACTCCTCATCGACATAAAAGAACTCTCCAGCTGTAACTCTTTTCTCATATACAAGCGCAAATTGAGGCTCTATCCCGCTTGAGACATCGGCTATCATTGATATAGAGCCTGTTGGTGCTATAGTTGTGACCTCAGCATTTCTTATCCCTCTTTTTACTTTTTCTGCCAGGGATTGCCAATCAAGAGTCCACCATTCCCTGTGATAAAAGCCCTCCACAGGCATATCTCCCTTCACATATCCTGATTTATTGAAAAGAGGAAATGATCCTCTCTCCTGAGCTAGCTCTGCTGATTCCTCCATTGCATAGTAGGTCAAAGCCTCAGCAATTTTTCTCATGAAGGAGAAACCCTCCTCACTGTTATATGGTATGCCCAATGCATAAAGAGTATCCGCTAGTCCCATGATCCCCAATCCTATCTTCCTGCTCATCTTAGTCTTCTCCTCTATCTCCTTTACTGGAAACTTATTCACATCTATTATGTTATCTAGAAACTTAGTAGCTATTTTCACATCTTTGGAAAATTCATCCCAGTCGAAATAAGCTCCGTTCTCTTTATAGTTCACATAAGAATAGAGATTTATGCTTCCCAGATTACAGGATTCATATGGATACAGGGGCTCCTCTCCGCAGTTGTGGTTGCTAATTCCATTCCCTATGTAGTTGTGATATCTGGGAACAGTGAAGTCATAGAAATCAATCATTCCAACATCTTCAACAGATTTTACCGTAGCCCATACCTGATCTATCTCCGTTTTCTTCAAGGAAAGCTTCTCCAACTTTTCTATGCTCTCAAAACCTATCAGATCCTTGAATATCCTTCTGCTATATCCCTCCACTATCAATTCATAGTGGTCTGAAGCCTCATAGGTCTTCTCCTCTTCATCTACTGTCGCATAGTGGAATTCTGATTCATAAGACCTGTCATGTATTGTGGAGTAGATCCCAAATACTGTCAAGAGTATCTGCACTTCCTTCAGGAGGTCGATGCTCGAGCTAGTGAATCCAATAACCTCATCATTCACATATCCGTTAGACGTAAAAAGTCCTCTTAGGAAAGCTTGTAGCGAGCGAGGACTCAGCTTCCAAGCTAAGTTCGGTAATCTTCTCTCCCTGCTTTTCTCCATTAGTGAGCCCATGAGCTCTATTACATTTCTGTAGACAGTTGTATCATTGTTATATTGTATCTTGTGCTTGCTCTCGCTGAGGACATATGTGTGGGATAGCGGGTTGCCCCCAAGCTTCTCAATGCCCGTTCTCACCCTCTCCTCTGCAGCTCTATCATCATTGCTGAAGAACCAGGCAACATAGTGCTTATTGAGTTCTCCATCACCCACCAACCACCCAAGAGCGAAGGCGATATCCTCATCCAGGTCCAGGCTCCCGCTGTAGGCCTCGTTCAAGAACCAGGGATGAAGCCTAGCTATGTGGATCTTATCACCCTCTTTCAGATCTCTGGCCTCCTTCCATCCATCAGGAGTAAGTAGTTTGTGCTCATGAGTTACTCTCAGCTCATACCCCTCCTTGGTGATAATCCTCAGACCTGGCTTTCTTCCAACACGCCAAACCCATGCCTTAGCTTTTCTAGGTATTGATAATCTAAGCTCATCTCCATGTATAGTTCTGTAGATCATTTCATTATCCTCTAGCACCACCAATTCTGTCTCGTAAGCTTGAGGCTCGCCTCCCTCACCGAGAAGATCTTCATCCATAGCAACAGCTCTCACTGATCCGGAGAGTTTGGCTCTATGGTATACCTCATCTGCGCGCATCCAGCCAGCGGGAGTTAATACTAGAGTGTCCTCAGAAACGCATGGGTTGGTGGATTTTATTTCGCCTAGTGCCTCCCTTAATATGTTTCTCCTGTTTATGTTGTCAGCAAAAAGCACACCAGGATCACCTGTCTTCCATGCCATCTCTGCTATCCTTCTGAAGAGCTCTCTTGGATTTATGGTCCCCCAAACTTCCCCATTTCTTGGATTTATCAGTGGATAGGGCTCATTTTTCTCATAATAGTGCCAGAAGTCCTCGGTTATCATAACAGATATATTGAAGTTCTCATACTTTCCAGGTTTAGACTTACATTCTATGAATTTGAGTATATCAGGATGCCAGATCTCGAGTATTCCCATGTTAGCTCCTCTTCTCCTCCCTCCCTGCTTCACTACATCTGTTATTACATCTATTATCCTCATGAAGGACACTGGACCGCTTGACTTTCCTCCTGTCGACATTACAATATCTCCTTCAGGCCTAAGCTTTGAGTAGTTTATCCCTATTCCTCCCCCGCTCTGGAAGATCTTTGAGGCCTCAACTGCTGCCTTCATTATAGAGTCCAGGCTATCCTCCATCTCCAGAACAAAGCATGCGGATAATTGAGAAAGTCTAGTTCCTGCGTTAAACAATGTAGGAGAGTTTGGAAGGAATTTTAATTCGGCCATCAGCGAGAAGTATCTTCTGAAATCCTCTATGTGGTCATCAAACTGTCCCGATAAAAGCATCTTCCAGAAAGCTGACCAGCTGACCTTCATCTTCCCTGCAGAGTTTAGCTCATCGTAGAGGCTCTTCATCCTCTCCAGATGGTACTTGTTCCACTTGAACTCATCTCCCAGACCGACTCTTCCATCCCACTCATCCGGGTTGAACTCCTCTTTCTCATGCACAACTTCTCCTCCATCCCTGCTGAAAATTCTGCTGTCATATAGGATGTCAGGTATCACAACAAGAGCTGCTACTCTGGTGAACAGTCCCTTTGGATCCTCCAAAAGCCTTCCATCAGGCCCTTTCTGAAGGTACCTGTTTACAAGAAGCCTTATTGCATTAAGAGAAAGTCTTTTGTCCACATCATCTACATAATCCTTTCCAAGAAGAAGCATCTTCTCCCTTCTTATGTTCTCCCTCTCCTTCCTGTACAGTATGTACCCTTTGGCAACCTGATATAAGCCGTACTTCACCAAGCTCAGCTCCACGATATCCTGTATCTCCTCCACATGAGGTGGGTTCTCATCGCTGTATCTCTCCTCTATTATCTTCAACACGTAGGAAACTGCCTTTTCCAATGCCTTCTCATCATAATATCCCACATCGAGCATAGCTGCTCTTATTGCCCTCCTTATCCTCTCCACGTCAAAGGGGACTTTTCTCCCATCCCTCTTTATCACATAGTTTACCTTGAACTGCATCAAGAAATAACGGGAGATATCCATCTATAAACCCTTCTATTTCCTTTCAGCTCCGGATCTTCTGCCTAGCTGAATCTTTTGCCCATATCAGCTTTTTACCTCAGCTAAAGTGCAAAATGGGCCATATTCATTTGAAGAAAAAGATAAATTATGTTCTGGCACATGCAGAAGGGACCTAAGATGATGGTATATGGAGATTTTGTCCTTCCCATGAAGGAGAGGAGAATAATAAAAAATGGAGCAGTTATTGTGGAGAATGGAGAGATAGTATTTGTCGGAAAGGAGGATGAAGCAATGAGGTTTCTGCCAGAGGAGAAAATAGGAGGAAAAGGGAAGGTGGTGATGCCCGGATTTATCAATGCCCATAATCACCTTTTTCAGGCAATTCTAAGGAATTTAGCAGTTGATATGGTGCTTCTTGATTGGCTAAGGACATCAATATGGCCAATGCTTTCATCATTTAACTCCGATGAGATGAAAAAAGCTGTCAGGCTTGGCATTTTGGAGGCAATAAGATCCGGAACCACAACGCTAATAGACAACCATTATGGTGGCAGATTCTACGATGAGGTAGCTGATGAGCTGATATCATCTGGGATAAGAGGAGTGCTGGCAAGAGGCGGCTACGAGATAAATGCAAGGGAGGAGCTCTTGGAGGACAGGGACAGGATAATATCCGACACAGAGAGGCTCATAAAGAAGTACAGAGGGAAGCTCACTGTGGCTGTTGCACCGATGCATCCATGCTTTGCATCAAAGGAGCTTTTGCTCATGGCAAAGGATCTCTCTGAAAGGTACAATGTGCCATATCACACCCACACAAGTGAGAGCAAGGAGGACCAGGAGCTCGTGAAGAAGGTGCATGGAAAGACGGATGTGGAGCTATTGTACGAGCTCGGCATCCTTGGGCCCAGATATCATGCGGTTCACGGTGTTTACATGAGCGAAAATGAGGTAAAACTTATGGCAGCCAGCAGGGCAAATCTGGTGCACAACCCAATAAGCAACATGTATCTTGGCTCAAAAGCTGCTCCTGTGCCTGAGATGTTGAGGGAAGGAGTGAACATAGCGCTTGGCACGGATGGACCTGCTAGCAACAACAATCAGGACATGATGACATCCATGAAAGTTGCAGCTCTGCTTCACAAGAGCTCAAAGCAGAGCCCTACCGCCATAAGTGCATGGGATGTCCTTGAAATGGCGACAGTAAATGGAGCTAAGGCACTTAACGGGAATTTTGGTGTGCTAGAGAGGGAAAGAAGAGCTGATCTAATTGTGTTGGATATCAGGCAGCCGAACACATCACCAGTTCACGATCCCGTTGGGACCGTGGTATATTGTGCTACCTACAACAATGTGGACTCGGTCATAGTGGATGGAAAAGTTCTGATGAGGGAGAAAAAAGTGCTCGTGTATGATGAGGATAAGGTCATTGAGGAAGCTGAGAAGGCAGCATGCTCTCTTGTGGAGAGAGCTAGATCGAGATATGGCCTCAGATTTAAATTTGAGGAGCTAGTGGAATAACTAATTTATCTCCTCTTAATTTCCCCAGTAGCTCTCCAGAGGATAATTCTCTCAGCCAGCTCCTCAGGTGTGTCTACATAGAGCACTGGAGCCGATTTTCTCTCGTCAAATGCCTCCAAAAACACTCTTTCAAGTTTGTCAGTTGTCCTTCCAGTTCCTCTTAAGATGAACACAGGTTTTCCATAGGAGTAAGCCATAAATGCCTCGATAATAGTGCCAGCTTCTCCTCCTAGAACTGCCAGGACATCTGAATTCCTCACCAAGATCACGCTTCTTCCTTTGTAGTCAAGACCTGTGTCCAACTTTATGAAGTGTTCATCAAAGGGCACTTCCTCAGGAGGATCATGCGGGAGGAAGAAGATCACTTGGATGTCCTTCTCCCTTGCGGCATCTGCAACATCCCTCATCAACCCCCAGTATCCTCCAAGGAGTATTCTAACGTCTTTAGGAAGGGCTTTGACAAACCTTCTCGCTCTCTCTGGATCAGATCCAGAACCGTGGGCTGCCACTCCGATGTGAATGCATCTCATAGTTGAAGAGAGATGAAAGGATTATAAAAGCTCTTCAGGGCATATCTGGATGAAATACGATGCTTACTTCATCGACATGGATGGAGTGATATGGGTGGGCAACAGAATAATAGGAGATGCTGTAAAAGCTATAAACATCCTTCATGAGAAGGGCAAAGTCTTGTTTCTCACAAACAACTCAACAAAGAGCAGATCAAGCTATGTAAGAGCTCTTTTAAATGCGGGAATAAGCTGGGCTTCAGAGGAGCATGTTGTGAGCAGCGGCTATGCTACTGCATTATACCTGAGGAGGCACTATGGAAAGGGAAAAGCTTATGTTGTGGGGGAGAGCGGGCTTATAGAGGAGCTTATTTCCCAGGGATTCGAGATAGCTAGCTCAGAGGACTGCTGGAAAAAGGTTGATTTTGTTGTCGTCGGAATGGACAGAAAGTTCAGCTATGAGAAGCTCTGGAGCGCCATGACAGCCGTGAGGAATGGAGCTATCTATGTCGCAACAAATATCGATCCGACGTTTCCGACGGAAAAAGGTCTTGCCCCAGGGGCTGGTGCCATGACAGCTGCTATATCAACAGGAGCGGGAAGGGGACCAGATGTTATCATTGGGAAGCCAAGCAGGATAATATTTGACGTGGCGATGGAGATAGCAGGAACTTCTAATGCCTTAGTGATAGGAGACAGGCTTGATACTGACGTAAAAGGGGCAAAATCAGCAGGTCTTAAATCTCTTCTCGTGCTAACTGGTGTGACAAAACCAGATGATCTCAGAAAATCCGAGATAAAGCCTGATTATGTCCTGGACAATCTCATGGATATATTCAATTTAAGTATAGATTTCTAAATAATTTCGAGCTCTAGTAGCTATGGGTTAGATAAGAGATTCTCCTTAATAAGCGAAAATCAGGAATTTTGTCTTCTTGAGCGAGAGCTCTGCTTCCTCTCTCGAAAACATATACGGCCTGTGGTCAGCAGCCTTCCTCTTTGAAAATAAATCCATGTAATCACTTCTTATTTTCTCAGCTTCTTTCTCTCCCATTTTTCCTCGCAAGACTTCTCTTAAGGGCATTAGCTATCTTATCATCTTTCATCGTCTTCAGATCCTTAATATAATGCTCAATTGTCAATCTGACGAAGAAATACGAAGCTGAGACTGCTTTATTGTAGCTCCCTATCCTTATGTCAGCTTCTGCTTCCTCAAGAAGCTTTTCAGCTTTGTCCAGCTTACTTGCCAACATCTCTACCTCCATGGGCCATGAAGAGCTCTAGGGCATCCCTCTCCTCCTCTCCAGCCAGAAGGGGATTCACTCTCTCCCCAACTTCAGATGCCACTCTGGAGACAAGCTCAAAGTCCTCAGGCCTTATCTCCTTCAGCACAACTAGCACATTGCTCTCATAGACCTCATCATCTGGGCTTGGAAGAGCTATAACTCTCACAAGCCTATTGGGAAGAGCTTCCATCAGCTTCCTCGCAAAAGCTATATCCTCTCCATTCCACGAAACTTCCTCTCTTTTGTAGGGCATGAAGAGCTCATCTCCATGACTATTGGGAGCATATAAGATTTAGTACTAGGGGGATAAAAAGCTTTCCATGTATCTGTGTGGAAG
>JAGDWR010000082.1:30426-31900 GCA_023269865.1 Candidatus Methanodesulfokora sp. | reverse complement strand
ACCAGCCTAATTGCTCTGTTAAGGCCATTAGGATTTCCTGTTGCCTCTATAACATAATCAAAGCCCAATCCTTCAGGAGTCTCCCTTCTGGCAAACTCAAAAGCCTCCTCATATGTGAGGACATGGGCCCCAAACGATCTAGCAAGATCTGCCTTAGGACTTCCCTCCCTTATAACAGCCACTATGCATGCTGGATCGAACAGTCTCATCACCTGAATTGAGAGAAGGCCTATCGTTCCAATGCCTATTATTGCTATATTGGATTGAGGAGCAGGTTTCTTAATTACAACAGCTTTAAGCACGGCTGCAAGTGGCTCGACAAACGCTCCTTGTTGCCATGACAATCCATCTATTCTATGCAAAAGGTCAGATCTTGTGAGCAGATATTCCGCCATTCCTCCATTTATGCTGAGACCTATTGTCTCTCTGTATGGGCAATGCTCCGGCATTCCGTTTCTGCAGTACCAGCAACTTCTGCAGTTTACATTTATCTCTGTAGTTACCCCGCTTCCAAGGAGATCCCTGGAGACTCCCTCTCCGATATCAACAACTTCACCGGATACCTCATGTCCGAGTACTATTGGAAGCCTTCTGAGTCTGTATGACCCGTTGTAAACAGCTTTATCTGTCCCACAGATCCCAACATATCTCACTTTAAGCTTTACCCATCCTGCCTGTGGATTTGAATCCTGAACATCCTCAAATCTCAGATTCCTTGGACCATGAAGCACAAGAGCTTGCATAATCCCACTTAATGCAAGGGCATACATTTTTATTTTAAACCTCTCGGGAAGAATGAGGTGATCCATGTCTTACAGAAGGTCTGGTTTGGCAAAGACAGCAAGATGAATCCCATATCCACCCTATATCTCTAGGACTGTTCCCTGCATATCTGTACTCATAAAAACATCCATTGCCTTCAGGAAGGGGAGGATGCCCAGAGATCTCGGCAAACCCTATATAAAGGAGTGAATCATTTTTAGATGACTAAAGAAGGCCATCTTCTCCTTCCACTACTGCATTTTCCCTCGATGGCTATCTTCTCACCACAGAACCTGCATCTGTTGTCCTCCGTTAGGTTGCACTCCTCTATATCAAACCCATATCTCCTTATGACGGGCTTCCCACAACTCGGGCAGTATGTGTTCTCCCCAGGATCTCCTGGGACATTTCCGCTGTAAACATAATGAAGTCCCTCCTCAACAGCTATATCCCTAGCTCTTCTTATTGTGGCCACTGGAGTGGAGTGAATTTTCATCCTGTAAGCGGGATAGTACCTAGAGAAGTGGACCGGGGTATCAGGGCCCAGCTTATCCAAAACCCACCTTGAAAAAGCTCTAATCTCCTCTTCACCATCGTTTAACGTAGGTATTATCAGATAAGTTAGCTCAACATGCTTTTTCTCATCTTTCAACCTTTCAACAGTATCCAGAACTGGCTTTATGCTTGGAGCTTTTGCTACATCTCTGTAAAA
>JAGDWR010000082.1:29058-30326 GCA_023269865.1 Candidatus Methanodesulfokora sp. | reverse complement strand
AAATGCCTCCTCGCTCCAATATCCATTTGTGACACTTAAATTGAGAATTCCCTCCTGCTTTGCCAGCTTCGCTGTATCTAAAACCCATTCTATGCTGACTATAGTGGGCTCGTTATAAGTATAAGCTATGCTTCTAGCCTCCACTTCCTTCGCCTGCTTGACAGCCTCCTCCGGGCTTAAGGGAATAAGCCAGGAGAACTTCTCCGGGTCGGCTTGTGATATCTGCCAGTTCTGGCAGTGCTCACATTTCAAATTACAACCAACAGTTCCAATGCTATATGCCCATGATCCAGGCCAAAAATTAAAAAATGGTTTCTTTTCTATGGGATCTAGGGCTACAGAGCTCACAAATCCATAGTTAACCTCATATATTTTTCCACCTATGTTGACCTTGCTCTTACATAAACCCTTGAACCCCTCAGGTATTATGCATTTTCTCGGGCACGCAAGGCACTGAGCTTTATCATCTACTCTTCTCTGGAGCCTCAGTTCCACCCTCCCCTTTTTCATGCAGCCTCCTCCTTTATCTTTTCCTCCTCCTTTATCTCCTTCAGCTGGGACTTGTACATCTGTATTATCTCATCCTCTGTTGTCGCATCCTCGGGTCCCTTGTCATCCCTCCACCTTCCAGTGAATCTTGGGAACCTTATTGCAAGCCCGGATCCCTTTCTTATCGAGTTAAAGCCGCAGGTGTGCACAGGGCTTAATGTAATCTCATCCCCTATTACCTCGAGCACTATCTTAGGCTGGAACCAAACATCAGCCTCTATTTTGCTCTCGACGCTTGGATCCCTGACCTCAGTTATGTAGGGCTTGAAGATCTCCGGAAGCCTGCTTAAATCCTCATCCGTGAAGCCGGAGCCCATCTTGCACACAGTCTTATATTTGTCCTCCTTCGGGTCATATGCTGCCATGAGAAGAGCTCCATAAGTTCCAGCTCTCTTTCCTCTTCCCATAAATGCTCCCACTACCACTAGATCAACAGGCTCTATCATCTTGCTTATATAGCTCCTCTTCAGCTTTATCCAGTTCCATCCCCTTGTCCCAGCCTGGTACCTTGAATTTGGATCCTTTATAACAAGTCCCTCCATCCCCTTCTCCACAGCTTCCTCGAAGAATGCCTCAAGCTCCTGCAAGTTGCCATCTATCTCCTTGTATATAACCTCCCTTATGTTCCCCTCCTTCGGCACTATTTCCTCCAGTATCCTCCTCCTCTCCCTTAATGGGAGGTTTATAAGGCTTTTTCCATCGAGATAGAGTACATCGAA
>JAGDWR010000082.1:26894-28958 GCA_023269865.1 Candidatus Methanodesulfokora sp. | reverse complement strand
CTGTGCATTAGCTCTTGGAATGGAAGTATCTCCCCTGTATCTGGGTTGACTGCCACAGTCTCAGCATCGAGGATCATATCCCTGCCAACAAATGCTTTCAAGGCATCTCTTACATCTGGATAGGGAGCTGTTATGTCCTCAAGCCTCCTTGAGAAGAGCTTTACTCTTCCATCCCTCCATATGTGGATCTGCATTCTCTCCCCATCATACTTGTGCTCAGCATACATCTTTGGTATCCTCTCAATAACTTCATCTGCAGATTTCACTCTCTGAGCCAGCATAGGCCTTATTGGAACTCCAAGCGTTACATCTATTTCCTCCAGACCTTTCTCCTTTTTCTCAGCTACAGCTCTTGCTATCCTTCCTATATCCGGGTATATGTTGTACTTCTCCTCCAAAAGGCTTCTTCTCTCTCTTGAGCCCAGATAAGCCTCAGCAAGGGCATCAAGCAGTGTCATATCTTGGACTCCAAGTCTTAACCTTCCCATCACTATTCTAGCTATATATCTCGCCTCTATTGGCTCGGAATCGCTCAGCAAACCAGCAAAGGTCCTTATCTTTATGTCCTGGGAGTCTGAACCTGTTGCTTTCGCTATTTTTATCAATGAGTTAAAAACTCTGTCTAACGTGAGCTCCTCCTTCCCGAAAAGGGAGGGCCTTTTGCCGACAGCCCATTCGGCAAGCTTCCCTATGTCACCTATTTTCTTGTACTCCTTTGATATTATCTGATCGCTCACGCCCGAGGCTATGGATATAGCCCTTAATGCAAGCTTCTCTCCCAGTCCTAGCTCCAACCCCTCGTAATCCGGAGCTATTTTTCCGAGCGTGAGATAAGCTATTTTCTCAGCCTCATCGGGTCTTGCCTCCAGAAAAAGTCTCTTAAGGACATCTATCATTTCAAGTCTTCCTGATAACTCCTCAAGCTTGCTGTAGCACTCAGCGACCCTGATGAACTTCATTCCACAGTCACCTCCCTGAATCCTCTGGGCTTTATCCTAGCTGTTATCTCCAAAACTCCTGCTGTGAGCCTTGCCTTGACGCTATCTGGATCTATCTCAACCGGGAGATCGATTCTCCTGTAATAATGCACATTTCTCTTTCCTATAACAGCAGAGGCTCTGACTATAACAGTCTTCTCGCTGACTTTGAGCTCAAGATTCTTCTTTTCAACTCCAGGGATGTCCATGCTGAGCTTTATCTGATCAACCATCACTCTCAGATCAGCAAGAGGCTCAACAACTTCCTCATGCTCAGGGAGGTAGTACCTCATAGTATCACCCTATATAGCCTGCAGGCCTTTGAGCAGCCTGAACCTGTCTCATGAGCTCCCTCATCTTCAATCTTATCGCATTTGATTCATTTATCAGAGGTTGAGTGTCTATCTCTATTTTTATCAAGGGCTTTATCGCATTTATAACTGCTGCAGCAGCGCCTGGATCTGGATATGATGGAAAGCATTCAACTAGAACAGCTATAGCAGGGATACCTCTGTAATTGGCCTCCTTCAGGAAATGGGCTATGTGGCCCGATATGTAGCCCGATGGAAGGGGATCCGCCTCTATGCTCGATGCTAGCTCCTTTGCTTTATCATTATTATATACCTTGTAAACAGAGGGCTTCTCCTTCTCCAGCCTGTTCTCCACGGCAAGGCCCTCGATCAGGAGAACAAGCTTCCCCTTCTTCTTTGAAAACCAATCGAGAGTGAATGTTATCAGCTCAGCTATTGACTGAGGAGGCAGCGCTACTTCATCTATCATGACATAGATCCCCTTAGTGTAATATATATTTATGGGCTCTATTGCCATTCCATCCATTAGTTTCACCACTGGGGGGAAGTTCCTCGAATCAACCTTGGCAGCTCTCTTCATGTTGGCCTGCCTTATCATGTAATCCGATGATATCGCACCAACAAGGCCGTTTCCCGGAAAGCCCAGAAGCAGGATATCCCCCTCCTCCTCGGACAGCTCCACTATCTCAACCGACAAGGGATCACCCTTCCACAACTATTGGGAAATTTACTATATATACTTTGTTACAGGGCCCAACAGAAGAGGAAAACAGCAT
>JAGDWR010000082.1:19154-26794 GCA_023269865.1 Candidatus Methanodesulfokora sp. | reverse complement strand
AGGAAGCAATACGAACCACAAACTTTAAAAATATTGATACCCGAACTAGGTAGATGGGATGCTGTCCTAAGCCTGCATTCCCGTGTTTGATTCTTCTCTTGCTGCTGGCACCCCCTGTTCTGGGAGAGGAGGTACAATACGAGTGGAAAGTGATAATACTGGGTGCAAAGACGTTCCTGAAATCGAGCAATAATGCTGATATCCTCAAAAATGGGACTATCCTGCTGAGGCTCGGTGGATCTCTCAGCTATGAGGTGGAGCTTCCATTTGAGCCTTCCAATGGAAGTTATGTCATGATAATGGCAAATGTGAGCAGCGACTCGAGCGAGTTATCCATAGCGCGCGTAAAAGTCAGCGTTTGTGGGAGGGAGATGCAGTATGAGCAGATTGGCAACATTACACCCTTGCAGGGATGGCTCATGCCCGGCAATCTGTTCTTAATTCACGGGGTCTTTTACAACCAATTCATTTATTTTGGGGAAACGTGCGGGAAGAAGCTTCCAATGCAGATATCCTACTGTGAGGCTATTGCTGGAAACGCAAGCATACTTCTCAGTAGTCTGAGGATAGAGCTCTTCATTCCAAAAGTAATGAAGGGAGGAGCAGGACCGTTGCCAATAAGAATCCCTCCCCTCCCTCCGCGGAATCTCTCGGCAACATTTACCGGTTCCTCTATTGTATTGAATTGGACTGAGCCCTTGCACATGCCAGTAGCTGGCTATGCTATCTACAGGGGGATATCGCCAAAGGGCGAGTCTTCAAGGCCTATTGCCATAGTTCCAGCAGGCATAACCTCATATGTTGATACAAACATAACTTCTGGGACTACTTACTATTATTATGTGAGGGCATTTGATGACCGAATTCCATCAAGTTATTCGGAGCCCTCGAATGAGGTGAGAGTCAAAGTGCCCATCTATGTTATTACTGCCTCAGCCGGTCCAGGCGGGGAGATCTCTCCATCAGGTAATATAACTGTTAAGTATAAAACAAATAAAACATTTACGATAACTCCTAGCGCAGGCTACCGCATCAAGGATGTCCTTGTGGACAGCAGATCTCTAGGCCCTGTCCCATCTTACACTTTTGTGAACATCACTACAAATCATACGATAGAAGCTATATTTGAAAAGGAGATAACTCCATACAATTATATTACATATATAGGTGCATTTATAGCAGGAATCCTCATCCTAGGCCTGGTTTTGTGGCGCAAGAGGAAGTAGCGCTGCTGCACTACTATGATCTCTCAGAAGGCAGAAAGTACGTGCTATCTAAAGGCCCTATAATCAGTGGTCTCATCTCGGCAAGAGCCATTGCTATCTTCCTTCTGGCACTGTAAAGTGATCTCCATAAAGTCCCTCTGGATATGCCCATCCTTTTTGCAGCTTCCTCTTGGGTTAATTCCTCCAGGTAGACGAGCCTGAATGACTCCACTTCATCTGGAGTGAGATATATGGGCTGACCCTCCACAATTCTTCCATCTGGAAGCGATGGAATAAAAGCAAAGGAGCCTCTCCAGAAGAGTATGTTTCTGGGCTTCATCGGCCTTCCAGGTCCTCTTCTCCTTCTCCAGCAGTGCATAAGATCATCAGTTATGATTTTATTCAAAAAGCTTCCTGTAGAAAGTAGGTGTCATGATGGATCCAAGGGAATCATATGAGAGAGTTTTCTCCCTCATGAGGGAGCATCATAAGTGGTTTGATTCGTCAATACCACTTATAGCAAGCGAAAATGTGACAAGCTGGGCTGTAAGAGAAGCTTTGATCTGCGACTTTGGCCACAGATATGCAGAAGGATGGGTGGGAGAGAGAGTTTACGCAGGGACCAAATATCTAGATCAAGTTGAGATAATTGCAATGGAGCTTGCGAAGGAACTTTTCAAGGTTAAATTTGCTGATGTTAGACCTATAAGCGGAGTTGTAGCTAACATGTCCGTCTATGCAGCTTTCACAAAGCCAGGAGATGTTATGATGGCCCTTCCGATAACAAAGGGAGGGCACATAAGCATGGGCCCCCTTTATGGCTCTGAGGGGAACTTCATAGGAGGGACTGCTGGAGCTGTAAGGGGATTAGACGTCAAGTACATAGCTTTTGATGATGAAAACCTGAACATAGATGTCGATAAGACTGTGAAGAGGATGGAGCAGAACAAGCCAAAGTTGATAATGCTTGGAGGCAGTGTTATACTCTTCCCACAACCCGTTAAGGAGATAGCAGATGCAGCCAAAGCTATAAATGCAGTTGTAAACTATGATGCTGCTCATGTAGCGGGCCTTATAGCTGGAGGGGAGTTTCAAGATCCGCTAAGAGAGGGAGCTGATTGCATGACAATGAGCACCCATAAGACCTTGCCCGGGCCCCAACATGGCATGGTCGTGACAAATGATGAGGAGAAGTTTGAGTTGATAAAGAAGGCGAACTTTCCCGGTCTGCTCAGCAATCACCATTTGAATGCAGTTGCAGCTCTAGCTGTAGCCCTTGCTGAATTCCTTGCTTTTGGAAGGGAATATGCATCGCAGATAGTTAGGAATGCAAGAGCTTTTGCTGAAGCTCTTCATGAGAGGGGATTCAAGGTTCCAGGCGAGAAAAATGGGTTCACTAAAAGCCATCAGGTTCTTCTCGATGTGGATGAGCTTGGCGGTGGAAAAAAAGCAGAAAAGCTTCTAGAGGAAGCAAACATAATAGTGAACAGAAATCTACTTCCATGGGATCCGAAGAGAGGAAGAAGCTTCCTAGATCCAGGAGGAATAAGGATGGGCGTAGCTGAAGTGACAAGATTAGGGATGAAGGAAAAAGAAATGGAGGAGATAGCTGAGTTCATAAGAAAAGTGCTTATAGCAGGAGAAGATCCGAAAAAAGTCTCAAAACAAGTTTCGGAGTTTAGAAGGAACTTCAAGCACATACACTATGCCTTTGAGACGGGGAGGGAGGCCTACAGATATATAGCCCTCCCCTCCACCTGATCTCAAAGATAAACCCCTATTAAGCTAGATGCCATTCTGCAGTAGATTTTTGCCATTGATAATATGTCATCCACCCTCACGTACTCATCAGCCATATGAGCTACCTCCGATATTCCTGGTCCATATGTTATCGCCTGAATTCCTTTCCTCTGGAAGAATCTTGTGTCCAAACCTCCCATACAAACTGTCCTTCTTGGCTTTATCCCCAAAACATCCTCAGCTGATCTTACAGCTACCTTCACTATTTCCAGCTCCGGATCTACAACGCTCGCATCTTGAACACTTAGCCTCTTAACTCTTAAATCAACATCAGGAATCTTTATCCTGTTCACGAAGTCCTCTATCTCTCTTGCAGCTTCCTCCGAACTCTCCTCCGGCAAGACCCTTCTGTCTATTGTGAAGGAACAATACCCAGGAACTATGTTTACTTTAGCCCCTCCTCTTACCTCTCCTCCAAGCATCAGAGTGGCTCTTGCTCCTCTTGGATCCCCATAATCATATCTGCTCTTCTTTTCCTCAACTATTGGCTTCAACTCCCTCAGCATCCTATCAGCAACATGAACCATTGCCTCAAATGCATTAACCCCTCTCCAAGGGGTGCTGCCATGAGCCTGCTTGCCATAAACTTCTACCATGAGCCATGCAGTTCCCTTGTTTCCTATCCATATGTTATCCACTCCACTTGGCTCTGCCACAACAGCAAAATCCGGCTTCACCATTCCCTTTTCCACAATATAGGCGACCCCTGCCTCCCCTCCTGTCTCTTCATCAGGTGTGAATGAAAGCTCTAATGTGCCGCCAAACCTTGCATTTGAGTCTGCCAAAGCTTTAGCAGCTGTTATTATGGCAGCCATGCCTCCCTTCATATCGCTTGCTCCTCTCCCATATACAAGTCCTCCTGCTACAAAGGGCTTAAATGGATCCATTTTCCAACCAGATCCAGCTGGAACAACATCATAATGACCATTAAAGTGTAAAACAGGTCTTCCACTGCCCATTCTCGCTATCACATTATATCTCGGATGATCTGGGTCTTTTACGATCGAATCTGGAGCCTGAACTACCTCTACATAAAATCCAATCTCACTAAGCAAGTTGGAAAGATACTCTGATATCTCCCTGTAGCTTTCTCCTGGTGGATTAACAGTGGGGAAGGATATTAAATCCGACAGGATCTTTATGGAGAAATTCCTGAGCTCATCTATCTTGCTGTCAAGCATGCGAGATGAGGTATTCAGTATTTAAACACTTTATATGGGAAGAGTTAAATTAATCCCAAGAAAAGAGCTAGGTGATCTCCATAGAGCCAGGGGAAGCAATAAGGAGAGTTCTAAGCGAAGCTGAGAGAAGCGGTGAAAGAAGAGTTCTTGTGATAAGAGGACATGGATTTGACTCCATAAGAGGGGTTATCGATGATATCTCGAGGGAGAAGTCTGTTCTCTGTGTCGGCATCCCGAAAATAGGGAATGCAAAGTCAATAAGCTATGATGAAACAGATTCTGTTCTGGGAAGCACTTTTGATGCCCTTTTTGCTGACATATCAGATGAACTAAGGCCAAATGATCTTGGAATACTTGTTGAGACAGTTAGAGGAGGAGGGATAATCGTATTTCTAATTCCTGATGACTGGCTGAGCAGATTAACTAGATTCCAGAGGGAGCTTGTATCTCCTCCCTACACGGATAAAGACGTGAGGCAGGCATTTAAGAGGAGATTTCTGGGAAGTCTGGGATCGGAGGGAGTGTGGCTTCTTGATAAAGATAAGCTGATAGGAGTTGAAAGGCTTGTGGAGAGAAAAATGATAGAAAAACCACAATCAGATGATCCTGTTGAGAACCTCTCCATGTCAAATGATCAACTTAATGTGATAAGGACAATTATATCGAGTGCAATGTCCCAGAAAAAGCAGATAATAGCGATAACTGCCAACAGAGGCAGAGGAAAATCTGCAGCTTTAGGCTTGGCGGCATCTCTAATACTGGGGAAAAGGATATCCAGGTCAATAGGAGTGACAGCATCATCCCCGGATGGCGTGCAGATCTTCTTTTCCTTCCTGAAAAAGGGTTTGGAGGCACAGGGGTTGAGATACAATGAGGTGAAGAGGGATGGAAAGACTGTTGCAGTGATATCTGGCAGAAGAACAGCTTTTTACAGATCTCCTATATCCATGTCGGAGCTCGACATAAGGATAAAAATTGTCGATGAAGCAGCAACGGTTCCTGTCCATCTTCTTTTCAAAATAGCTAGGAAGAGCAGATTGAGCATTTTTGCCACGACAGTTCACGGATATGAGGGATCTGGAAGAGGATTTACGATGAAGTTCCTGAAGACCATGGAGTCAAGGAGCACTAGATTTCTGAAGCTTGAGATGAGGACCCCCATAAGATATCCAGAGGGAGATCCCGTGGAGTTGTGGCTTTATAAGTTATTGCTGCTGGATGCGGAACCAGCTTCTGTTTGGGGAGGTGATATTAGATATGAGAAGCTTGAACCAGAGAAATTGGATGAGGAGAAGCTCAGGGAGTTTTACGGAATATATGTGCTAGCTCATTATAGGAACAGGCCTGATGACCTTGCTATGATGCTTGATGCTCCTCATCATCACATGAGAGCTATTTTAATGGGAAATAACGTTGTTGCAGCTGCTCAGATATGTGAGGAGGGCAGACTGAATAAACCGATAATAGATTCCATTATAGAGAGAAAGGAAAGCCCTCCCGGCCACATGATTCCCTCGAGAATTCTAGTTCACTATGGAAACAAGGAGTTCTGCAAGCTATGGGGATGGAGGATAGTGAGGATAGCTGTGCACCCTGAGCTTCAAGGGAAGGGGATAGGATCAAAAATGATATCCTTTATGTATGAAGAAGCGAAAGATGCTGGAGTTGACTGGATAGGAGCAGGATTTGGCGCCTCACCACAGCTTCTAAGGTTCTGGCTCAAAAACGGATTTCTTCCAATTCACATGAGCCCACAGAGGAGCGATGTATCTGGTGAGTACAGTGTGTTTGTGGTAAAACCTGTTAGCGAAAAAGCAAGAAGGTCGATAGAGGAGATAAATGCTGAGTTTAAGAGGAGGATACTGGGAACTTTGCATGATGTCTACTTCGATGCAGATCCAGAGGTAATAAGGCTTGTTTTATCAGCAGGAGTTCATGAGGAGAGGCCTAGATTAAGGTTCTCCCAACTTCTAAGGTTGAGGGATTACATAAAGGAGTTTAACACATATGAAATGGCATCCGATGCCATAAAGGAGATTTTAGTCTCTTACTTCATGTCAAGAGCAGGAAGCCTGCCGGAGGATGTCGAGAGGATATTAATAGCAAAGAACCTTCAAGGCAGGCCATGGCCTTTGATAGCAAGGATGACCAAGAAGAAGACGATGAAGGAGACTATAGATAGGGTAAGAGAATGCGTTAAATCTCTGTACGAGCTTTACAGTGATATCCTGCCGAAATTTGAGTAGATATTTTCATCATCGAATGGTATTACCGCTTTCCTCCTCTATTGCCTCCTTTAGATCATCTGCAGCTCTTATTATAGATGCCAGGGACAATCTCATCAGCTCTTCTGAGACATCCTCTCCTCTTATGTTTGAGACAACGATGACATTTCCAGATATGTCAGTGGCAAAGTGAGCGAAATTATAGTCCCAGTTCTTGTTTAAGAGCCAATTCTCCCTTCCTTCAGATGAGACAGGTAATGTGGAGAACAGGACCACGAGATTTCCAGGGGAGATCACTATATCTATCTCCAGCTCATCCCATTTATCAGTTCTCCACAACGAGATGAGAAAAGTGGCATCCTTCACTTTTCCCTCCTCATACCTGACATTCATGCCGTCCAAAATATCCTTAACTTTTTTCACCAGGTCCTCCGAGAGCATTCACGACACAACATCAACTCATCAGCCTAGAATATAAACCTTGAGCTAGGCAATGCTTCTTTCAAAAGCCGATATAAATATATCAATCAATTTAAGGTTCTCTTTGTCATAGCTCACACCGAAGCATCAGCTCGTATAACCCAAGCTACCGCTTCAGATAACCTAATTATTCTTCTGCTGGATATATGACTGCTTTCTATAGCTTTTTCTGGTAGATTACCGGAGAAAGATTCCCTCAGGAGATCAACCATCTCCCTTGGTGGATTGAGGTTGAACACCCTTCTCAGCTCAATTGAAATAGAGATTAGGATCAATCCGGTTTCGTCAAACTTTTTTATCCTGTTTACTCCCTCTTTCAGGAGGTTTTCGTAGTTCTCGGGTTCAATGCCTCTTATCACTGACTTCACATCATCAGGATTCAATTTTATCCCTGCTATCTCCATTAGATGTTCTTGACACATACTCCTCTTGTATATTATTTCCTCCAAAAACAGATAAGCATCATTTTGGCATACTACAGCAGGCATTATGTAGAAGAGGCATTTTTTCAGGTCTTCGAGGGCCCCCTGAGAACTTGATTCATTTCTTAGCATTAATCTTCCACTGGCATATATTTGTACCTTCGATCCCCCTAGATCCGCTGATATTATCTGTCCTTTCGCCATCGACCTGGCTTTTACTGCAAATAGATTTAGAAGCTCCATCGAAAGATCCATATCAATTGGCCTGTACTTTGCTCCTCTCTGCACTAGTGATAGGGATATCTCGGTAGTTTGAGGCTCTGATGG
>JAGDWR010000082.1:12652-19054 GCA_023269865.1 Candidatus Methanodesulfokora sp. | reverse complement strand
ATAGGAGTGGGCTCTGTTATCCATGGTTTTTTTAGGAGTGGTCTTGAGAATGGGCAACTCTCTGGAGAAAGTTCTCCTGCTTCCATAAGCCTGGCAGCAGTAGAGCATGAAGGTGCTCCGCAGATCCAGCAATCGTATCCTGGGAGCCCTGCCCAGGACAAGGGATCACCCTATTATATCGTTCAGCGTATTTATCAGCGTTTCCACCTCTTCCATTGTATTGTAGAGGTAAAATGAGGCCCTGACAGTTCCATTTACTCCTAGGACATACTTGTGAAGAGGCAGAGCACAATGGTGCCCGGATCTGACACAAATTCCAGAGAGCTCATCCAGAGCAGCTGCAACATCGTGATGATTCATCCCATCTACGGTAAAGCTGATCAATCCACCTCTTTCCTCTCCAGGAGCAGGTCCATATATCCTCACTTTCTTCATCTCGCTCAGAGCTTTTACTGCCTCCTTAGTTATCCTTCTAACATGATTCATTATGTTCTCAACTCCCAGCTCCTCAAGAAAACTAATCGCCTCGGAGAAACCAAAGGCCTCTGCTATTGGCGGAGTCCCTGCCTCAAACTTTTTAGGAAGCTCTGCTGGCATATATCCGTCCAGCGTAACATCCGATATCATGTCCCCACCGAGTTTAAATGGCTCCATCTCCTCAGCTAGGTCCTCTCTCAGGTATAGAGCTCCTATTCCAGTTGGTCCACACATCTTATGAGCGGAAAAAGCCAGAAAATCTATATCCAGCTTCTTCACATTCACTGGCATGTGAGGAACTGCTTGAGCTCCATCCAAGCCAAATATCGCGTTGTTCTCTCTAGCTATTTTTACCATCTCTTCCACTGGAGAGATTGTTCCAAGGACATTGGAGACCCAGGCAACGCTCACCACCTTTGCCCCCTTAACCATCTCCTGATATGTCTCCATGTCCACCCTTCCATCAGCTGAGACCGGGACGAACCTTATCTCGACACCTTTGTCCTTCCTGAGCCTGTACCATGGAAGCAGATTTGCATGATGCTCCATCATTGTCACGACAACAGGATCTCCCCTCTTCAGCTTAAGGCCTGAGGCAATTAAATTCAATGCCTCTGTAGTTCCGCTCGTAAATATAATCTCCTGAGGTTTGGCCCCTATGAAGGAGGCTACTTTTGCATGAGCATCATCGTAGACTCTAGATGCCTCCATCGAGAGCTTATGAAGCCCTCTGTGAACATTAGCTCTATGCATAGAATAATACTTTACAATAGCATTTATCACGCTATCAGGAGTCAGCGATGTAGCAGCATTATCCAAGTATATAACTTTTCGATTTCTCAAAACAGGGAATTGCTCCCTCACTCTCTCCACATCGTACATAACTTCATCCTCTCTGAAGGGCTTAAAAACTTGTCCCAGTAAAAAATCGGGTTTTTCAGAAAGCTTTCATAATTCCAGCATTCTTATAAGATCCTCTAAGGGAACATAGCCCTGAGCTTGCTGATCAGGTAAAACTGGTCGTTAATAAAACTGTTTATCACCATTTAGCTGATTTTCTGGAGAACTGAGCTTCATATATCCTCCTTATCTTCGAAATTGTGTCGGCATCTCTTGGGCTCTTGTCCTCCCTTATCGCTGTTATTCTTGCAAATCTCAAGGCAAATCCCGATTTATACTTTGGGCTTCTCTGTATCTCATCATATGCCACCTCAACTACAACTTCAGGCTTTACCCAGACAGTTTTTCCCTCCTCTTTTACAGCTATGGAGCTAAGCCAGCTTGTCATTCTCTCGAACTCCTCATCTGTCAATCCCTTGAATGTCTTGCCAACTATCTCAAAATCTCCTTTTTCCTCATTATATGCAGCTAAATAGTAATCTGATAGCCATCTGTTCCTCCTTCCATACCCCCAGTCCGCTCCTACTATTACAAGGTCCAGTTTCTCAAGTCCCGGTTTTATCTTTAGCCAGTATCTCCCTCTTATCCCAGCCTGATATGGGCTGTTAAGCTTCTTCGCCATCAGGCCCTCATGCCCCTCTTCTACAGCTTCTTTTAGGAACTCCTCAGCTTTTCTTGGGTCGTCCGTAATTATCCTGGGAACTAACTTGTCCGACACCTCCTCTAGCATTTTTCTTCTCTCCTGATAAGGTATATCAAGAAGGTTTCTTCCATCCAGATAGATTATATCAAAGAAAAGGATCTCTTTTTTGATGTCGGCTTTTCTCATCAGAACTTGAAAAGGAACAGGTCTCCCATCAAGCCCCAGCCCTATTATCTCCCCCTCAGCTATACATGATTCGCATTTTAGATCCAGCTCTACTCTGAATCTATCTGTTATATCAGTAAGCCTCCTGCTGAACATCTTAATTCTTCCTCCATCCTTGTGAACTTGAACTCTTACCCCGTCCAGCTTATACTCAAATGCGGCAATTCCCATCTCCTTTATGGCATCATCAACAGAATAACAACTTTCTGCAAGCATTGGACTTATGGGAAAGAATAACCTTGGACTGACCTGTAAAATTCCCCTCTTTGCCATTAAAGCAAGCTCTGATATGTCTCCTACAACAGTGTAAGCCTTTCTAAGATCCCCTTTGCCGAAAGCTCTTGCTATAGCCTCTATTAAAAGCCCTGTGCTCAGGCCCATCCTCATCTCCCCTGTTATACACCTTGCAACAAAATTTGCCTCCTCAGGGGATAGCCTTCTGAAAAGAGACTGAATCAACGCAATTTTCCTCTCAGCAGATCCCTTTCCTTTTAAGGTTCTTAGGTAGGCAAAAAGGTTCATTAACTCCTTCACTGTCACAGCCTCTTCTACAAGGGACTGTTGTCTTTTCTTTCCGGAGAGGGACCTCTCCACCATCTCTCCTATGTCCTCCCCATGGGATAGACCAACAGCTTTGGCTATAGTTCCCCAAGAAATGTTAAGTTTGCCTATATTGCCGGAAATCAGCTTAATCACATCTCTCAGGTCATCTTCATCCAGATTTCTGAGGAAATCAGCCACAATAACCACTTTCTCATCTCTGGAGTGTGTTTTCCTCACCTTGTTCAAGATATTCACAAGCTCGCCAAGCAGCATCAGAACTACATAGTATGCACAAAATTTAAGCATATCCTCAGCGAAATGCTCTGTTCGCTAGCTTCTTTTAAGTAGTATTATAAAAATTAGATTCATTATTTAATTTATTAGGTTTTATTTTATAAGCTCTCTCCTCAGCTCGAACACCACTGTTCCTCCTCTTGTGTATGGAGGACCTGGATCCGGACACTGCAGGTATCCTACATCCTCAAGGCTCCCTATACCAAGATCTACGGCCGATGATCCATGTGCAAAGGCTGAAAGAATTGTAAGAAAAGCTGAGAACATGTGGATGCAGATGTCCTTTGAGCTGGCCACATCTATGTAAAATCTATTTAGGACTATTTTATCACCCTTCTTATAAATTGGACAAAACCCCCTCACTTCCTTAGCTTCAAGAGTTACTCTGTAGCTCATTGGGTGAATCGCGTTGAGAGCTTATAACACTAGTAACTTAATATAACAATTAATATTATAATGAATTCCTTATTTTAATACTAAGATTGGCCTTCTGATGTTCTCGTCATGACTGTATCTGACGTAAAAGATAAGCTAAGATCAACTCCATCAATAATTTAATTAAATAAAATTCTTAATAATAAATACAGGATTTATATTCATGAGAAGGCAAAATTTCCTATGGTAGGTACGATGAATATACTATCAGTCGCACTAAAGCTTCTTGGCATGGGGAGAGGGGAGGAGAGATTAGCTCGCCACATATACAGGAAGTGCGGATGCACGGTCTCTGAGATCGAAAAAGAGCTAAAGATTTCCAGAAGGACGATATATAAGAACCTAATCAAGCTGGTGAAAGTAGGAATAGTGAGGAGAATTCCATCTGAAGTGAATGGAAGGCTGGCCTACATGTATCATCCCCTCTCCTCAAAGGAGCTGGCTGATCTCATAAAATCAAGGTTGGATGAGGTTTTGGGGAGGGAGGAAGATGTCGATAGCGGAACCGGTTGAAATATTCAAGTTTTTGGTTGATAATAAATTTTCCAGAGGAATTTTGAGGAAGCTTAATGAGTACTGCGAAGAGGATGAGAAAAGCAGGCTTGAGGTTGCGCTTGAGCTCTACTCTGGGGCGAGGGATGATGCATGCGCAAAGTGCAAGTTGGCATCAAAAATAATAAGTGGTGTGATAGATCTCGGGGCAAAGTCGTTTGGTGCTGATAAAGAGGAGATAAAGAGGGCAATGAAGGATTCATACTGGAGAAGAGGTCTCCTATCCGTCGTAAAAGGCATAGCAACATTTGGCGTCAGAAGACCTTTTGTTCCTGGAGCTCCATTTCTTGTTGTCTGGGATATTACATATGCGTGCAACCTAAAGTGTAAACACTGTTATGCCAATGCAGGAAGGCCGTTGCCAGATGAGCTCTCCACAGAGGAGGCTAAGAAGGTCATAGATACTTTTCACAAGGCAGGAGTAGTGACAATAGCCTGGTCCGGAGGGGAGCCAATGGTGAGGCCCGATATATATGAGCTGTCCAGATATGCTTATGAAAAGGGAATCTATGTCGCAATGGCCACGAACGGGACGCTAATAAATGAGAACACAGCCCAGAAGCTTTGGGATTCAGGTGTAAGATTCCTCCAGATAAGCTTGGATGGAGCTGATCCTAAGACTCACGATGAGTTCAGAGGAGTGGATGGAGCTTGGGAAAGGACTACAAATGCGATAAGGATAGCATCGAAAATGGGGTTCTTTGTGAATGTGGCGATGACTGCGACAAAGGATAATTGGAGGGAGATACCAGCTGTGATAGATCTATCTGAGAAGCTTGGAGCCAGATGGTTCATGATGTACAACTTTGTCCCAACTGGGAGGGGGATATTCATAGAGAGCTGGGATCTATCTCCTGAGGAGAGGGAGGAGCTCCTCAAGATTCTCTATAATGAGCTGAGAAGTGGGAGGAGGATAAACGTCTTGACAACAGCACCCCAGTTCTCAAGGATAGCCTTGATGATGGAGGGGAATTCAGAGGACTTCATATTTCCAACTCATTTTACCAATGCGGAACTTGGAAGAAAGCTTAAGTCTCTTGCAGAGTTCATAGGCGGATGTGGAGCTGGGAGATTCTACATAGGACTCTGGCCCAATGGAGATATAAGGCCATGCGTTTTCTTCCCCATGAAAATAGGGAACATAATGGAGATACTGGACAATTTCGATGAGTGGTGGGCTTATGACAAGGTGCTGAATGACTTGAGGAACAAGGATGCCCTTGAAGATCACTGCGGCAAGTGTCCATTCAGGTATGTCTGCGGAGGTTGCAGAGCGAGGGCATATGGATACTTCCATGATTACATGGCCCCTGATCCTGGATGCATCCTGAACAAGGCGGCATATGAGAGCCTTCTAGTGAGCATGAAGAGCAGTTAATAACCTTTTTAGGAATATTTTTTAAGTTTCCCCTCTAGGGAATTTTGATGATACCCGAGCCTGTTGAGATAAAAGAGGAGATAAGGAGGATGATGGGGGTAATGGACGAGAAGCTAGCTGTTTGGTATGGAAACAAACTTCAAAGCTACATATACAAGGAGGTAAAGGGGATGATTGATTGGAGAAGCTTCCTAGAGCTGATGTCCAAAAGAACGCAGGAACTTCTTAGGTGGGTGAGAGAGGAAGTGAAATGGGAGGATCTTCTCAGACTGATAGAGGAGGATCTGAGAAAGAAGGAGAGAGCGGACTTGGACTCATTTCTGAGGTAGAAGGCCGTATAAAGAAGCTAAATTCTCTCCTCTAATTATTTGAAGGGCTTCTTCAGGATTTCCGGAGAAAATCACTTTCTTGTTGAGAAGGATCACCCTGTCAACAGTTCTGAGAATGAACTCAGCGTCCTGAGATGCAATGACAAATGTTTTATTGCCTTTCATCATTTTTATCAACCTCATCAAGCTATCTCTTCCATTGATATCCAGGTCCGCAGTGGGCTCATCCATAAGGATGACCTCAGGATCTATGGACAGAACGGATGCTATAGCAGCCCTCCTCTTCTCCCCTCCGCTGAGCTCATATGGATGTCTATCTGCAAGATGCTCTATCCCCATGAGCCTTAGTGCATTCAATACGGAGTTTTCAAGATCCTTTCCGCTCTTCAGATGCATTGGGCCGAACTCCACATCCCTCCTTACAGTGGAGGAGAAGAGCTGCACATCGGGATCTTGGAACACAAGCTGAACCCTTCTTCTGAAGTCATAGATTTTCGACTCATCTCTCATTATCTCTCTAAAGCTCTCCCCTTTGAAGTAAATTTCCCCTGAGGTTGGGCTTATTAGAAGGCTCATTATGAGGAGCAGGGTGGATTTACCAGCACCATTTGGTCCTATTATCCCCA
>JAGDWR010000082.1:10162-12552 GCA_023269865.1 Candidatus Methanodesulfokora sp. | reverse complement strand
AGGTCAAAAAGAGCCATTTCCATCCCTCAGTTACAACTAAAAGACTGATTATCAGCGAGACTATTATGAAAATAGCCCCCTTTTTCCCAATTTTAGCTTTATCATCTATCCTTTTTCCAAATCCTCTAGCCAGCATTGCCATGTGAACATTTTCGCTCAGCATCATGGATTTCAACATTAGGGCGCCCACAGCCTCCCCGCCCCACCTCCAGCTTGTCCTCCATGACTCCTTAGATAAAATCCTAGCTCTTCTTGAGGTGAGCATGTTTACCGCTATGTTTGCTATCAGAAATGTGTATCTATAACATATGAGAAGAATTCTTATTATCAGATCAGGTATTTTTAAAATCCTTAACCCCTCCATCAGGTCATCCCATTCAAAAGCCATTGTCGCCACTATGGGAAAAGATATAGCAACCGTAACCCTGGCTGTGAAGAGCAGAGCTTTTTTAATCCCCTCCTCAGTTATGCTGATCGAGTAAAATGAAAGCATAGCTTTTCCTGGGGTTATCCATGAGAACATAGATGGAATCATCACTATAAAAGTGAAAATTGGTATGAAAAATAGTGTTCTGGCCAGAAATCTCCTCAGGGATATTCTGGATGATATTGCTATGAGAATGGATGCAAAGAATAGAAGGAAAATCTGCTCAAAATTTCTACAGCTTATTGACGCAAAAAGAAAAATTAGGGAGGATATGAAGCATGATGCGGGATCAATCGATTGAAGAAGACCTCTTTCCCTGCTGAACTCGCTTCTCATGCTCCTCTTGAAGTAGTTCATCGCCTCCTCTATAGTCCTTTCTGCAAGACCTTTCATCTTCTCGCCATAATTTTTCCTATAGCTATGGAGAGCAGGACAACAAGGATTGTCCCTATCACAGCGGATATTATATATCCTATGTAGGGTAGAATTCCTTCCCCCCATCCGGGGATGTTGTAATCAGGAAGAGGAGCGCTCCATATCCCAGCCATTCTCTCAGCTATGCTCTTCCAGCTCTCACTCACATTCCACTCAGCTATATCCCACTCACCCCAGGCTGTTCCCGGGGCAAGAAGGCCTAGAGGCGTGAGCAATATCAGAATTATGAGTACGATAAGAGCCTTCCTCAAATTTCACACCCCCAGCATCTTTGGTCCAATTTTCTCAAGCTTCAGGTAGCTCGGACTGTACCTATAGAGATATTCGAGAACCAGGGCTGTAACTACTCCCTCGACAGGCCCTGCAACTGTCAAATGGGCAAATGCCATCGCTGGTATTGAAAGCCAGAACGGATATGGACAGTATCCTGGCTCAATAAATGGCTGTATTCCTAGCTCCAGACCGCAGAATATAGCAGCTAGAGTTATTCCTATGTAGCCTCCAACAGCAGCTCCTATGACAGTGGCTTTTCTCTCATCCTTTATTGCTTTTTTGAACAAATTCATTATCAGATATGATGTGAACGGGAGTATGAAGGCCATGTTGAAGCAATTTGCCCCAAATGCTGTTATCCCACCATCGCCGAAGAAAACAGCTTGAATGAGAAGGGCCACAGTTATCGCTATAGTAGCTGCGTATGGGCCCATCAAAGCTGATATCAGGGCACCTCCAACTCCATGTCCTGTTGTGCCATCTGGTATTGGCCAGTTGAACATCATGAATATGAAGGAAAATGCTGATAGTATCGCTAGGACTGGAACTGTTCTGGATTCCATTTTCTCCTTCGCTTTTCTGAAGGCAAGATACCAGATTGGCACCATAACTATGTAGAAGAAGGCGCATGTTATGGGGCCCAGATATCCATCAGGTATATGCATTGTGTCACCGAAAAATTTATTGTGGCATCTATATAAACTTTGTCACTTATTGAAAAAAGTTGTTACCAGAGTGGGCATGGAGTGTTAACCATGTCTCAGCACGGCCATTACCTGTCCCAGCGCAATCCCCCCATCTCCAGCTGGAACCCTTTCATTCATTATAAGCCTCACTTTCTCCTTCAAGAGTTCATCCTCAATTCCCCTAACTAATATGGAGTTGACAGATGCTCCTCCTGAGAGGAAAACAACCTCATTCTCCTCTTTTAGAGCAATTCTAGCCAAACCTCTGCCAAGTTGATATATAACAGTGTATGCTAGGTCCTCTCTCCTCGCATCATGCTCAATGAGCTTCTCCATGAGGAGGGAGGTATCTAAAACATCGTTTCCACTTATCTCTATGTCATCCACAAGCCTGCCACCCTCAGCAAATGACTCCAGCTTTATAGCAGGCTCGCCCTCATAGGTCCTCTCATAGCAGATGCCAAGCAAAGCAGATACAGAGTCAAGAAGTCTTCCTAGGCTGGATGTCCTTATAGATCTCCTTGCTTGCCTCAATACCAGTTCTACCTCTTTTATTCCATTTGGCAGGT
>JAGDWR010000082.1:4349-10062 GCA_023269865.1 Candidatus Methanodesulfokora sp. | reverse complement strand
TCTTTCCACAAAGCTGTAGATCTTGTCATCAGCCATGAAAGTTGACATGATGCCTATCAGCATTCTCACTGGATAAAGTGTGGCTAGATCTCCGCCTGGCATTGGCTGATACTTTAGCCCCCCTATTCTTCTCACATCTCCTCCCTCTATCAGAAGAACTTCTCCTCCCCAGTACATCCCATCTGCTCCATACCCTATGCCATCCACTGCTATTCCAACAATTCTATCCTTCTTCAGCTTTCTCTCACCAGCAACGCTCAGCAGATGAGCATGATGATGCTGAACCTCAAAAACATCCTTGAACTCTGCTGAGATAATTCTGGATTTATATCCCGGGTGCATGTCAACTGCGCACACAGCATCCCTTAGCTCAACCTTGTATGCTCCTGCTAGGAACTTTATGGCTCTATCCAGCTCTATTAAGTTCTCATAGACATCAGTATCTCCTATAAACTGGGTCATGACAACCTTGTCATCAAATGCTATCGCGCCTGCATTTTGAAGCTCAGCTCCAAGCGCCACAACTGGTCTCTCAAGCTTTGAGGGAAGCTCAAACCACATGGGTGCATATCCTCTTCCCCTTCTTATCATCGTAACCCTCCCGTTGGTTATCCTGAGGACGCTATCATCAACTCTGTTCACTATTCTCCTATTGTGATGCAGGAAGTAGTCTACTACCCCTCCCAGCTCCCTTCTGGCTGAGTCCTCATCTCTGCACATGGGAAGATCCCTCAAGTTCCCACTCGTCATTATCAGAAATTTATCCCTCGTTTTCTCAAGCAAAAGGTAGTGTAACGCTGAGTATGGAAGCATCACGCCCAAGTAGTTTAGGCCAGGGGCAACAAGATCAGATACATTGCTCCTCTTCTTCCTCAACAGAATTATAGGTCTCTCAGGCCCTGTTAGTGCTTTCTCCACTCCTTCTACATCAACTATGCTTGATGCAACCTCCAGATTTAAAGCCATTAGGGCAAAGGGCTTCTGTGGCCTGTTTTTCCTTCTCCTAAGCTCGGATACAACCTCATCATCTGTTGCCAGGGCAGCTATGTGGTAACCCCCTATTCCCTTCACTGCCACTATCCTTCCGGAATTTATCAGCTCAGCAGCTGTATCTATCGGACTGTCTGCAATTATCCTGCCCTGATTATCCTCTATCCAGAGGATAGGCCCACATTTAGGACAGCTTATCCCCTCTGCATGGAACCTCCTCAAGTTATTCGGATCATTGTACTCAGATGAACAGTCGTTGCAGAGGGGAAAATCCCTCATCGCAGTGTTATCCCTATCGTATGGCACTGTAAACATCATGCTATATCTTGGCCCGCACCAAGCACAGCTGTTGAAGGCATATCCATACCTTTTATCCTCTTTATTCAGCACTTCCTTCAGGCAGTCCTCGCATATGCCAATATCCGGAGGTATCATCGATGGACTTTTCATCTCCCTCCCGCTTTCCATTATGTGGAACCCTTTTATCCCAATGGAGCTCGATTGGATCACTGTTATTTCATCTATTCTGGCTGGAGATGGCTTTCTTTTTACTATTAAATCGAGGAAAGAGTCTATATCATCCTCCTCAACGTAGATCTCAACCTCGCTCCCGCCCAGGTTCCTCACATATCCATTGAGCCCCAGCTCTGTTGCTAATCTATGGATAAATGGCCTGAATCCAACTCCCTGAACTATCCCAGTTATCCTTATGGTCTTCGGCATCCTCCTCTCTTCAACAGGATAACTTTATATTCCCTTCTGTTCTTCACGCCTAGGTGATGGGAATGGGTGACCGTCTTTGTGTTGGAGATCCTTCTTCTCGATATATCAAACCTATTGAGCCATGAAAATGTTGTAAAAGACAGAGTTGCCTCTTTATCCAGCAGAATATTGAGGGATGGATTCATTAAAAAGGCTATTGCTGTCGACAAATCCAGCTTTGTGGTTTTGGATGGGCATCACAGGGTAGAGGCAGCCAGGAAAATAGGGCTAAGGAGGATACCAGCCATCGTCCTAGACTACAGCTCAGAGAGAGTCATCGTGACGCCCTACAACATAAGGAAGGAGGATGTGATAAGGGCTGCATTGGAGGGAAAAAGGTTTCCTCCGAAGACAACTAGACACATGATATCACTGGAAGGCCATCTTTTCCACATATCCAGGATAGAGCCTGATGTAAGACTTGACATCAAAGCGCTGAGGTGATCTTATGATAGCAGGAAGCGTTCTGGATTTGATAGGCAGGACCCCCATTGTGAGGATAAACAAGCTTGTGAGCAGCGAGGATGCAGAGCTTCTGGCAAAACTAGAGTGGTACAATCCTGGAGGGTCAGTAAAGGACAGGATGGCCCTATACTTGGTTGAGGCAGCGGAGGCATCGGGGAGGTTGAGGAAGGACAAGGTGATAATAGAGGCAACATCGGGAAATACGGGCATAGCATTGGCGATGATAGCTGCTGTAAAGGGATATAAAATAGTGATAGTGATGCCGGAATCTGTAAGCATAGAGAGAAGAAAGATAATAAAGGCTTATGGCGCAGAGCTCATCCTATCCCCTGGGGAAAAAGGTACTGCAGGGGCAATAGAGCTTAAGAGAAAGATAATAGAGGAGAATCCAGATAGATATGTGGATCTGGACCAGTTCAGCGATCCTGCTAACATAATGGCTCACTATCAGACGACAGCAAGGGAGATAATAGAGCAGACATCGGGAAAAGTTGACATGGTTGTTGTCGGAATAGGGACCGCAGGGACTGGAGTGGGGATATCGATGAGGCTGAAGGAGCACAAGAAGGAAGTGAAAATAGTTGGAGTTACCCCAAAAATTGGAGTCAGCATACAAGGACTGAGAAATCCAGCAGAGGAAAATCCAACGAAGCTATTCAGGCCTGATGCCTTCGATGAGATAGTGGAGATAGGAGAGGAAGATCTCAGCTCAGTTAAGTTCATGGCAAAAGAGCTTGCGAGAAAGGAGGGGCTTTTAGTTGGTCAGAGCTCTGCAGCAATAATGAACGTAGCTGTGAGAAAAGCAAAGGAGCTGGGGAGAGGAAAGACAATAGTAGCTGTGCTGCCGGACAGCGGACTTAAGTATCTCAGCACTTATCTGTTCGAATATTGAACCGCAAGAAAGGATTTCCTGCAATAGAAGGAATGGATAAAATTCTATCTAAAATAAGTTCTTTATGAGAAATTCTACTTGAAATTCTAAGTTTTTCTTCAGTACCTCTGATGGAAGAAATGTTTATAAGCAAGTGGTTCTAAACTTAAGTGGGTGAAACATATGACCCGACCCAAGAGGGAAACTGAAAAGGTTGAGGACCTAGTTTGGAAAGATCTTGCACCCTATATAATACTGGCATTGCTCGAAAAAGAGCCACTGCATGGGTATGGAGTCAAAAAGAAGATACTTGAGTTGTCTCATGCAAAAATGGGATCAACTACAATATATGCTATAATATACAGCTTAATGAAACTAGGGCTTGTAGAAGGAGTGTGGCAGGACAGGAGAAAGGTGTACAAACTAACTGACAAGGGCAAGTATGTTCTTGACATCTCCAGAAAGGCAATAAGCCAGACTATAACTGCTTAAACCCCTTTTTCTTTTTTTGTCAGGAAAATCAGGACAGAGGATCCTGTGAGAATAGCCCCTATAAGTATCATCGCTGAGATTCCATCACGCATGCCGAATGCACTCATCAAAGCTCCTCCAATCATGGGCCCAAGGACGTTTCCCAAATTCATTATGAAGCTATAAAATCCCATAAAAGAGCCCCTTGCTCCCTCCTTCGATATATCAGCAAGAAATGCAAGTCCTGCAGGGGAGAACATGAGGGATCCAAAGCCCAATATAATAACAAGCGGTATTGCAATACGATTTCCCATTAGCCCGGCATGCCATGCATAAAGCACAACTAGAAGGAGTGATATGGAGATTGAGCCTATGAGGAGAGTTTTTGCTCTTCCAACGATGTCAGATAGATATCCGTAGAGGGGCTGTGTGACAGCCAATATGGCTATTATAGCTGATAGATAAGATCCTATCCTGAAGAAACTGTGATGCCCTCCGAATCCCCTAATTATAAGAGGCCCGAATGTGAGGAAGAAGCTTATGAACATCATTATTGTGAACCACATGACTGTAAGCAGAATTGCCTCTCTGCCCCCAGTTATCCCCCTGAACGCTATTTTAAGCCTCGTCTCAAGGTCCATCGTGGATCTTCCTATGTCTCTAGGAAATAGAAAAGCTGTTATCATCAATCCAAAAGCGGCTATAAGTGAGGCAACAAGAAATGGAGACCTTATATCTTTTGTGATATCTATTATCAACCCGGAGACAGGGAAGCCTATTATGTAGCCAGCCATGTTGACCAGATCGTATATCCCCATCTCCCTTCCTCTTCTGCTCTCCTTCGCCACATCAGACACAGCTGCTAATGAGCTTGCTATAACAGAAGCTGCAGCTATCCCCTGGATTCCATGTATCACTGTGAGCAGAAGAGTGTTTTTCGTGAGGGAGAACAAAGGTAGATCAAATGAGGATATCAAGAGTCCGATCATGAGGAACATTTTTCTTCCGTATTTGTCGGAGAGAACCCCAAAGGGAAAGACTAGAAGAAGCTCAGCTATGGGATAAGCAGCAGCTACTATCCCCACTGAGAGGTATTTCTCACCTATGTAAAGGGGGAGGGTGAACACCACCAGCCCAAAGCTGAGCCTCATGGCGAGCACTGACAGGTATATCGGCATAATCTCCTTCAGGTACGGCATTTTCCTTGACGATGTGAGTTCTATTTAATAACTTTGCTGAGCTCAAATAGGCAGCGCATTTCTATTTCTGAAGATGATCTTCTCTCCTGATATATCCTTTAGCAGCTTCTCCGCCTTATCTAGGCCGAATGTTATGTGATGAACTGAGTGAGCATCTGTTCCAACCGTGAATTTGACTTTGTTCTGGGCCAATTCCCTGCAGATTGACTCAGATGGATAGACCTCATTGGCCGGATACCTCAATCCGCTGGTATTTATCTCAACAAATTCTAAACTTTCTAATAAATTTTCTGGAAATATACTGCTTTTTCTTCCGAACTTCTTGGGCAGGTCGAGATGGCCTATCACATCGAAAAGGCCAGATGAGGAGGCCATCTCCACAAGTTCATAGTACCTTCTGTATATTTCATCCACTTCTCTCTGGCTCTTTCCAGCCCAAAATTCATCAGATTTATCTATTGGAACCATGTCGACGAAGTGAACGCTTCCTATGACTATGTCCAGATCAAGCTCCTTCAGCAAGCCCTCGATTCTTCTCTCAGATCCAGGAAAGTAATCAACTTCCAGACCCTTAAGAACCTTTACCTCAGTCTCCATGCTCTCTATTTCCCTCAGGTATTGTCCTATCCTTCCTATCGGGATTGAATATGGTTCCTGGGAGCCATCCGGCTTTATGACAAGATGATCTGTTATTGCTATCTCATCGAGAGCTCCTTCTGCCGCCATGACAACTTCCATTACAGTGTTATCCCCATCGCTCCACAGGGTGTGGACATGATAGTTCATCCTGAAGTTCATCTCTTCTCCGCTCTCGAGCTCTTGAAAAAGTTTACAGAGCTGCATGAACTGCATTTAATATATATGCCATATTTTCCCCTTTTTGGCATGGCTGTGGAACCGCAGCTGGAACACCTCAGTGGAGATTTACTGCAGTTCCCGAGGCACCTCTCATACC
>JAGDWR010000082.1:2587-4249 GCA_023269865.1 Candidatus Methanodesulfokora sp. | reverse complement strand
GAATATTCAAGAACTCTCTCTCCAGGCATTAAATCGTACTTAACATCGTTGTTGACACAGATCACAAACGGGCCGAACCTGCTTCTCCTCAGGACGAGGCTTCCGCCACATTTGGGACATTTTCCAACGGATTTCAACTCTATTGCAGAGGATATCCTCTCTCCTATAGCTTTCTCCAGCTCCTTGAACTTCATCATGTAGCCAGATAGCTCATCTAAAGTCTCTTTCAGGAAGTCCATGTGATTCAGCTCGCCCATCTCTATCCTTCTCATCGCCTCATCGAGCTTTGCTGTCATCCTTGGATCAACGATCTCAGGAACGAGATCGGACAGAACTTCAACAACTCTCTCCCCCACCTTTGTTGGTCTGAATGTTTTCCCCTCTATGTACCCTCTCTCCTTCAGAAGGTCCAAAATAACAGCTCTAGTGTTCTTTGTGCCAAGCCCGAGCCTCTCCATCTCTCTTATCAGGCTCCTCGGAGTGTACCTCTTCGGGGGTTGTGTCTCCTTCTCCTCCACTTTCACGTCAATAAGCCTCACTTTCTGCCCATTTTCTATCTTAGGAAGGACTTTTTCCTCCGATTTTATGAAGGGATAAACTCTTCTCCATCCATCTGATATTCTCACAGCTCCTCTGGCTATGAAGACATGATCTCCAAGCCTCACAGATATCCTTGTCCTCAAGTCCTCCCCATCTGGAGATAGAGTTGCCAGGACCCTTCTGGCTATTATTTCATAGACTTTTCTGTGGTTCTCCGTTGGAAATCCTCTCTCAGGTGCTCCCACTATGTGGATGCATGGATGTGCGGGATCATCCTTCTTTCCCTCAGCAGCCCTCTCCCTTAGATTTTCCAGAACCCATCTTGCATCCCTGCTTAGAGGACCATAGGACTCTATGACTCTTATCATATCCAAAAAATCCTCTTTTTTCCAGGATTTAGGGTACTTCTGGCTCTCAGTGCCTATATAACTTATTAAACCAGCTTCATATAGCTGTTGTGCTATTCCTCTAGTTCTGTCAGCTATCTGCCTTGGGGTCAGCCCTGTTATCGAGCTCACCTCAATCTGCATCGTGGTTCCATCGAAGGGAGGGGGAGGTCTCAAGGAGATCTTTCTCTCCCTCACCTCAGCCCTTGACTCCAAGCCTAAAAGAGATTTTACACTCTTTATAAACTCAGGATCCTTTATTCTTTTTCTTGAAGAGAGAACAGCATCAAATCTTGTTCCGTCTGCCTCAAATACCCCCTTAATTACGTAGAACTTCTCCGGGACAAAGTTTCTTATCTCCCTCTCTCTATCCACTATCATCTTCAGGGTAGGCCCCTGAACTCTTCCAGAGCTCAGCAGCTTCACCCATCTGTGGTTTCTTGTTGAAAGAGTTAGGGCTCTGGTTACATTTGCTCCCCATTCAAGATCCAGCACCCTCCTGGAGAAGCCCGCATACGCTCTTCCATAGTCCATGTCCCTCAGATTTTCATAAGATCTCCTTATTTCTGCTTCTGAAAGAGAGCTGAACTCCATTCTCCTCACATCTTTTTTTATTTCCAGGGCATCTAATATCTCAAGCCCTATTGCTGAGCCCTCAGTGTCCAGATCTGTTGCTACAATTATCAGGTCTGCTTCCACCGACTCCCTCTTTATAGCATTTATATAATCCTTTTTC
>JAGDWR010000082.1:0-2487 GCA_023269865.1 Candidatus Methanodesulfokora sp. | reverse complement strand
ATGATGGGATAAGTCCACCTCCCTTCTGGGTAGTCGAGCTGAAATAAGTGGCCTGATGCAGGCACAACTGTGTGCAAAACCCCTTCTATGTAAAACCTATAAATTCTCACCTTTCCATGCATTTCCTCTCTCATTCTTCCTCTGCTCAGCACTTTTGCTATTCTTTCAGCCACATTTGGCTTCTCAGTTATTATCAAGATTTTTCTCACAGCTGATACAGTGATGTTCCTTTAAAAATTTCCCCCTTCTTGTGAGCTGATGGACGATCCAGCTCTCGTAAATCTTCTGAATGAAGAGGTGAAGAAATACATAAGGTGGTGTACTCCCTCCGTTCTGCGGAATGCGGAGAGAGTGGCTGATATATACAGCAGCGATGTGTCAGCATCTTTCTCGATTCATGGAAACCCGATAGAGATAACTGGGATATTCGATGAGGCGATGAAGAAAGCAGCTAGGCTTTATAATGCAGATAGAACTCTCTTCAGTGTAAATGGATCTACAGGCAGCGTCTATGTTGTGATGAGGTATCTTTCTTTGATGTACGGAAACCCCTTGATTCTGGTGACTAGAAACATCCACATAAGCGTTCAGAACGCGTGCGAGGATTTTGGAATAAGATACAGGTTCATAAGATCATATTATGATCCAGAGGCAGATGCCTTCATTCCACCAACTCCTGATGATGTAAAAGAGGCTTTAGAGAGGTATCCTGAGGCAAACGCAGTTCTTCTCTCAAATCCGACATATGAGGGCCTTTCCTGCAGGCTGAGGGATGTAGTCAGGGTTGTGAACAACTTTGATAAGGATATCATTGTGATAGTGGATGAAGCATGGGGATCGCACTTCAAGTTCAGCGATAAGCTGCCTGAGACAGCAATGGATGCTGGAGCTGATGTGAGCATACAGAGCACCCACAAACAAGGGGGTCCCTCCAGCAGACAGGGATGATACACTGGAAGGAGAGGGTGATAGACTCAGATCTTATGCTCGATGCTTACAGGGGATATGCTACTACAAGCCCCTCTTATCATCTGCTGGCATCTCTAGATGCAGCTAGGAGCTATCTTGAGAGAAGAGGAAGGGAGGAAGTAGAGAGGATAATAAGGATATCTGAGATCTTCAGGGACCAGCTTAAGAGGATAAAGGGGCTTAGAATAATGGATCATGAGATGCTGGAGAGGTGGAGGGATCATATCTCAGGAGTAGATTTAACGAAAACCCAGCTTGTTCTGACGAACTTCGATATAACTGGCTTTCATCTGGATGCTATGCTGCAGGCCAATTATAGAGTGGTCCCCGAGAAAGCAGATTACAATTCAGTTCTCTTCCTCACTACTTTTCAGCTTGAGGAGGATTCAGTGGAGCCCACTGTTCATGCTATTGAGGATTCTCTAAAGGATAAGCATTCAACAAACAGAAAGAACTTACTATTCCCGCCTTTGAGGTGTGACTCCCCGAAAATAGAGCCATATCTAGTGAGAAGGATGCCAAAAAGGCTTGTCTCAAGGAGGGTTCCTCTTGATCTTGCACAGGACTTGGTATCAGCTGAGAACATAGTCTCATATCCTCCAGGTGTTCCAATACTCATAAAGGGGTTTCTGATAAGAAGGGAGGACATAGAATATCTCAGGGAGGTTAAGAGAGCAGGAGGGATCATAATAGCGAGGGATATGCTGCTGAGGGAGGTGGAAGTTCTGAGACCTCCATAGCCCAGAGGATTAGCGCAATGATGCTCTTCAGATTTTTTAGTGATATTATGATGAAAGATGCCATAAAGAGTTACATTTTTAAATAGTGAACTAAAGGGAACCCCGACGTCCATTAGCTTGCGCAATGCTTAAGCTAAGTGATCTAAAAAACCTCTTTTTAAGGCTATGTATCATGTTGATGCCTCAAATATCGCGCGCAAAAGTTAAAATACCACCTATGCCATTATTGGTAAGTGATATGAGATGGAAAAAGTGAAAATTGTGGATAAACAAGGAAGATTGGTACTACCGAAAAAATGGAGAGAAAAATACGCGAAGAAGGGGCTTGTTGTCATGAAGGTAGAAGGGGAGAGGATAACAATAGAACCTTTTAGGCCACTAAATTTGACAAAATTCTTTGATTCCATTGAGATAGACATAAAATCAGATCTATCTGATTGGAAATCAGTGAGAAGGGAGTTGCATGAGGTTCGTTGATGCAAGCGTGTTTGTTCATGCCTTTATGAAGCCTAAAAGGGAGCTAAAACCACATGAAGTGCAGATAAAAAACGCAGCTAAGGGAATTGTGAAAAGGATTGATGAGGGAGAAGAAGTAGCCATTACTGTTGTTCAGCTGGCTGAGATTGCAAACATACTTGAGGATTACATGCCGCTGGAAGAGGCTCTGGAGATAGAGGAGTTCCTTCTAAGAGCTCCAAATGTGAAAGTAGTGAGTATAAGCAGCAGGACATGTACAGAGGCCTTGGAGTTGGCTAAGAGAAAGGGAGTTGGGCTGAGC
>JAGDWR010000070.1 GCA_023269865.1 Candidatus Methanodesulfokora sp. | reverse complement strand
GGCCCATATCAGTGATAGTTCCAGCAAGAAACGAGGAGGAATCAATTCCCAAGTTGATAAGGTGCTTAAAGAGACAAAAAGCGGATTTTGAGGCGATAATAGTGGATGATTGCTCGGAGGACTCCACGTACGAAGTGGCTTTGAGGGAGGTATGTGGGGACAAGAGGTTTACAGTCATAAAAACAGAGGGTAGGGCTGGAAAGAGCTCAGCATGCTTCTCCGGCTACCTGAGATCCAGAAATGAGATACTTGTCTTCATTGATGCTGATGTGGAGTTCGACGAATACCTCCTCTGCAATGCCCTGGCAACAATGAGGAAGCTTAATGCAGATGTGATAACCCTTATACCAAAGATATGCTGCAAAGGATTTTTCTGCAGCGTCACTGAGATCGCTCTCTCCTCCTTTATAAGGACTGTTTTTCCCTACTGGAAAAGATCGAGGGAGGATGCATGGCTCTTCGGCTCATTTATAATGATAAAAAGAGATGTTTATGAGGCAGTTGGAGGACATAAAGCTGTGATAAGCTCGATAGTTGAGGACAGAGAGCTTGGAAGAATCCTAGCAAGGAGGGGTTTCTCAGTTCACATGGTCAGGTCCAATGGAAGGCTTATTACATGCTGGCATGAGGGCTTTTCAAACGTGGTAAACTCAATAATCAGGATATCCTCATTCGACATAAACGTCCCGCTTGTTTACCCGGTTATTGCAGCTGTCTCAGTCCTCCTAGCTGCATTCATCCCATTTCTCCTCATCATCTCGATGGATCCTCTTGTGTTCCTTCCTCCTATGATAGCCCTCTATCTCTTCTCCTCAATATCCCTCCTGCTTGAGCTGAGGGTGAAGCCCTTCTACATGGTATTCCTCCCAGTTGGAGCAGTTGTTCTCAGCTACTCCATACTGAAGAGCTGGACTGACAGGAGAAGGGGAGTTCCATGGAGGGGAAGGGTTGTGATGAGGGTCTCTGATGCTATCAAGACAAGATAGCAATAGCTCTGTTACATTCAATAAACAGGGCATGTTAACTTATTACTTGTCCAAAAACCTTTAAAAGGCATTAACTAGCCAGGATTTTAGCCGGAAATAAACAGATTTAGGTTAGGGCAATCTTCCAGCTGCAACAGGGGGACATAAGCGATTCGGATCAATTTTTAAATTCACTTGCTTTTTTCCAGTCTATGCAGGGATTAACGGAGAGTGAGGCATTACTGAGGCTGAAGACATATGGATACAATGAGATCCCAGAGAGGAGGGAGAGCATAATTTTATCTTTTCTCAAAAAGTTCACAGGGTTAACTGCATACACTATAGAGGCTGCAATAGCGGTTTCCTACATCCTAGGTAGATACATAGATCTCATGATAATGGCATTCCTTCTCCTATTTAACTCGATTATTGGAGTTCTGCATGAATCTAGGGCGGAGAAGGCAGTTAATCTCCTCAGAAAAAGGATAACCGTGGAGACAAAGGTGCTAAGAGATGGAAATTGGAGGACAATTCCATCGAGAGAATTAGTCCCTGGGGATATAGTAAAGGTGATGATAGGGGATATAGTTCCTGCCGATCTCAAGGTTATCGAGGGAAGTGTCTCAGTAGATCAGTCAACCCTAACTGGGGAGTCCCTGCCAGTTGAGCGTGGTAGAGGGGATATTCTTTACTCCGGAAGCTCCATAGTCAGGGGTGGAGCCATAGCAGAAGTTGTAGCTACAGGCCCAAAAACATACTTTGGCAGGACAGCTGAACTGGTTCAAATAGGAAAGCCGAGACTCATAATAGAAAGAATAACATCTAGTGTGACAAAAGGGCTCCTTCTAGCAGATCTGGCATTTATAGCGATGGTTGCAGTTAAACTTTTTATCTCAAAAATCTCCATTGAGGAGCTGCTTCCCTTTTCTCTGACCCTTCTCATAGCATCTATACCAGTGGCTCTTCCGGCAATGACAACGATAACCCTTGCTCTCGGGGCTCTCGAGCTTTCTAAAAATGGGGTGCTTGTCAGGAGGTTGGAGAGCATAGAGGGAGCTGCCATGATGGATGTTGTTTGCATTGATAAGACAGGAACTCTGACAGAGAACAAGCTATATGTGACAAGAGTCATTCCCCTGGATGGATATAATGAGAAGGATGTTGTCTTATATGCTTTGCTTGCATCAGAGAAGATAACAAAAGATCCAATAGATCTAGCTATATCAGAGTATGCAGCAAAACTTGGCATCTCCAGGGAAGGATACTTCGTTGTAGAATTTCACACATTTGACCCAAGTTTGAAGAGATCTGAAGCCGTTGTGAGGATCAATTCAGAGGAGTTCTCTGTGATGAAGGGAGCCCCCCAGGTTATATCGGAGATCTCAGCCAGGTCTGTCGATGATCTATTGGAAAAGCTTAGCAATGAGGGATGCAGAGCTCTGGCTATAGCGGTGAGAAAAAAGGGAGTCGTATCCTTGGTGGGGTTGATTGGACTGCAGGATAGGCCAAGAGAGGACTCAAAGAAGCTGGTATCAAAACTCAAAGAGCTTGGGGTGAACCCGAAGATGATAACAGGAGATAACATATTAATAGCAAAGAATATAGCAGAGGAGGTTGGAATAGGATGCAGAGCTGTGAGCATAAGGGAAGGGGGGATTAAGCTAATAGAGAATGCAGATGCCTTAGCTGAGGTGATCCCTGAGGATAAGTACAATGTGGTCTCATATCTACAAGAAAAGGGACATGTAGTTGGCATGACTGGTGACGGTGTGAATGATGCTCCTGCTCTGAAGAAAGCAGATGTAGGAATAGCTGTTAAAAACTCCACTGATGTGGCAAAGGCCTCTGCTTCTGTGATACTCACGTCGGAGGGGTTAAAGAATATAGTCGATCTGATAATAATTGGAAGGACGATATACAGGAGGATAACCTTGTGGATCATCAATAAGGTAGTAAAAACTTTTCAGATAGTATACTTTGTGGCAATATCCACTCTTTTCCTAGGGATACCTGTCATAAGCCCTACTCAGATGATACTCATGCTGTTCATGTACGATTTTGTCACAATATCAATATCAACAGACAGAGCCAAGCCATCAAAAATGCCGGAGAGATGGAACCTGAGGAAATTGCTCCTGTTATCCTCCTTGCTCGGAGGGCTGAAGATAATTGAGCTTTTCATAGCTCTGTATATAGCCCTTTCCATAGGGCTGGACATAAACCAGGTGAGATCCTTCATATTTTATGTTCTTCTGGTCTCGGGTCTGCTGAACATACTTAACTTCAGGGAAAGGGGATTTTTCTGGAGCTCAAAGCCGAGCAATGCAGTTCTTTTTTCGATCTTTACAGACATACTTGTTGCCACCTTTGTGGTTATAAGCGGGTTCTTTATGGCGAGAATAAGCCTTTACCACACGATGATTGCATTATTATATACTTTTATAGTAACATTAGTTTTTACCGATGTAATAAAAATATCTATTTATAAGAAAATACAAATATGATAAAACCTATCGAGAATTACAAGTAATTGCATTGAGGAGAGAAAAGCTTATATAGAATGCGTTGCATGTATTGCATGTGATACCATGTCGGAGGAGAGGAGGGATGTAACGATAAGGGGCCTTGAGTCGGAGGTCTACAGGAGCTTCTCCTCCTTGGCGAAGGAGATGGGGAAGACTGTTGGAGAGCTCATGAACGAGGCAATGAAGATCTACATGAGGATCCTTCGCCTGCCAGGAGAGCTTTCAAGGAGAATTCCGGCATCAATAGGGGGGATTGAGGAGCTTACAGTTGAGAGCAGTGATGTGAAAGAGCTTGGAAGACCGATCATATTCAAGAACATAAAGAGACTTGTCCTTAGGGTGGACAGGGAGTCCCTCTCAAATATAATTGCAATAGATGGATGCGAGGAGCTAGTTATACCGAAAGATTTGCCCAAGCTAGAAGTTCTGTCGAAATGCAGCGATGTGAAGAGGATATCTTTCCTTGAAGGTTAAGAGGAACTGACCCTACATTCTTTTTTTATAAAGCCTAAGTATAAGTTATAACTGCATTTTTCTACAGGGAATAGTCAGGTTGGACACAGCTTAAGGAGATCCAGCTTGCTCAACCCGAGAACGTTACCCCTCTCCGGCTTCTCCTCTCTGATCTCCGGGATGTAGTTGTATCTGTTGTTCCTCAAAATTCCATCAACAGTAACGTATACAGCAGCTCCTCTCATCCTTATGTAGGGCTCGTAGATTGACTTGCACTTTCTGCAGACAATATTCTCGAGCACAAGAGTTTTTCTGGATATATTCACTGTCACATGCCCGTAATATGGCGGTATCCTGATGATATCACCTTCTCCTGCTCTTATGAGCACCAAATCATCCAGGACATCGTCCCTTCCAGCTCTTCTCTGCAGGATGAACAAAGCCTCTCCTCTAAGGACGCCGTATAGCTCAGGATAGGAACCGTCATGATAGTGCCCCATCGTCTTTATGAACTCCTTTCCCAAATTTCTGGCTGGAATTACTGTTATATCATATCTGAGAGTCTCGTGAACCGGTTTCACGTCCCTGAACATGTAGTACGCATCTCCTTCCTCGCTCACTGGCTCCATCAGAACTGGCCTTAGATCCTCTATTCTCCTCACATCTCCTTTAAATCTCCTTCCATTCACCAGAATATAAGGAAGATCTATCTCCACATCCATTTTTCACAACCCCAGATAGCTCATCACAACATTGACATCAGGCTCCAAAACAGGGGGTATTTCAGCTCTCTCCAGTATTACATCCATGTCCTTCAACCCTCCTCCTGTTATCAAAACCACTATTTTATCCCCTCTATCTATTGACCCCTCTTTAACAAGCTTTATCATTCCTGCAAGAGATGCGACTCCTGATGGTTCTGCAAATATCCCCTCTCTTCTGGCCAGAAGTTTTTGTGATTCCAGTATTTCATCGTCACTCACTGAAACGGCAGTTCCCCCTGATTCCCTTATTGCAGTCAATGCAGCATCTCCATCCCATGGGTAAGGATCCTCCAAGCCTGTGGCTATTGTATGGGGCTCTCCCCATGGCTCTATATCAAAAGGCCCCCTCCCCTGCTTGAAGGCCCTGACAAGAGGGGCATTTCCCTCGGGCTGGACTGCTGCTATCCTTGGAACATCTGGTATGAAGTCAAGCTCTCTGAACTCCTTGAAGCCCTTCCAGCTCCCTGCTAGAAGGCCTCCTCCTCCAACTGGTATCATGATCCAGTCGGGGGAGGTCCAGCTAAGCTGTTCAGCTATCTCATAGGATATCGTCTTGTTTCCCTCAAATTGATATGGGTTAAAAGGCCCAAAGCTCGGAACTGGATACCAGTTGTACCTAAGAGCTACCTCCTTCATCATCCTCACGGTAGGATCCTCGCTTCCGGTCCACTTAAGTCTCACAACTTTAGCTCCGTACATGATCAACTGTGCCACCTTGCCCAATCCGGAGAAATGAGGGACGAAAGCAACAGATTTTATCCCAGCTCTTGCAGAAAATGCTGCAAGAGATGCTGCTGCATTCCCGCTGCTTGCTGTCACAGCTACTTCAACCCCAAACTCCACTCCCTTTGCGACTCCGACAGCTATAGGCCTGTCCTTGAAGGACCAGGTTGGATTTCTTGTCTCATCCTTGAGGTAAATCTCGATGTGAAGCTCCTCTGATAGATTTCTTGCTTTTATGAGCGGTGTGTTTCCCTCCCCTAGGTAGACCTCTTCCCTTGTCGGGAGGAGCTCTTTGTACCTCCATATGCCCTTTTTCCTGTTCTCTATAAGATCCCTTGTTAGAACATCTGATATCGAGTCATAATCATAGTATATGTCAAGTCTTCCGTCAATTCTGCTGCAGAAAAACACCTTCTCATCCGGATAGTGCACCTCACCGCATCTCGAGCAGACGAGCTTCTCGACATACATCCCTCTTCCTGCAATCGAGAAGCTTAAATTCTTTCCCCTCAACTTTTTCCAACAGGGCCTCTCTCCAGCACTTCCCTCGGCAGAACATCTCTGAAATTAGAGATGAAATCCTCATCCTCCTTCCTGCTCCTCAGCTCATCCGGGAGCATTCTGGGTATTCCCTCGAGCACTGGATACCACCTTCCGCATTTGCTGCAAACTATCACAGCCTCCTCTATCTCGATACCAAAGCATGAGGAGCAATCCATGTCTCTGAGCTCTGAGATGTATCCCCTTTTAAAACCACAGTAAAGCTCGCATTTTATTCCTTCTACCTTCTTGGCCTCTCTTCTCTCCTCCCTTATCACATGGAGGTCCAGGGGAAAGGACTTGCATATAGGACATGCGAGCACGTCCATGAGCCTGTAACGCATCTGTCACAGCACATTTGTTATATAAAAAGATATCTAGAGGCAGCTCTCTTCACGAGCGATATAAAAAGGCTTATCGACAATCTGAGGAATGGGTTAGCCTTTCTCAGATACCATCTTGCAAGATCATCTATCCAGAAGAGATCATGTCTTAAACAGGCTTTCATCAGATCCATCTGTTCCTGCGTTGGCTGTGCTCTGTACCATTCCTTGTTCATGAGCAAACCCATTGGGACGAAGTACATGGGGACTATCAAGCTCCTGTACGGCCTAAGCTCATCCACGAGCTCAAGGCTTTTTGTGACATCCTCAGGTCTTTCTCCAGGAATTCCAACTATTAAAGTTGCTGCTGGAACTATTCTCAAGTCGTGCATTATTGAGAAGGCATCTATCACAACAGATGGCCACTCTCTGGCTTTGTATGGAAGGGCTTTTGCTGGCATTATCCTCTCAGCTAGATCTGGGCTTCCTGTCTCGATTCCAACTTCCACACCAATGTAGTCATCATCCTCAAGGAGCATATCAGAAATCCTGCTCATCAGCCTGTAGTTCTCCTCGGCATACTTGACTGCGGACAAGCTGAAATGGCTCCATCCAATATCTTTAAAGTATTTCTTTGCCAACTCATGGAGCTTTATTATCGGATCAGGCTTTGGATAAATGCCATCAGAGCCATATAAAAGGACGTCATCTGAGTGAAGAATGCAGCCCTTTAACCCGGCTCTTCTGTTGACCTCAAGCTCCCTCTCTATCATGTCCAGAGTGTAGTGCCTCAGCGGCCTGAGAGTGACGGAGCAAAAACGGCAGTGCCTCGGACATCCCCTTGAGATCTCCACAAGCCCGTTCACAGAGGCCTTCTTTATAAGGGGTATCTGCTGAAGGGATGGAACATCCTCAACTCCAACTTGAATGAACTTCGGAAGCTCCTCCCCAGAGAGAGCTTTCCTCACGACCTCAACTATTACTCTCTCCCCCTCTCCATCTATCACAGTGTCCACTCCCCATTTCTCCATTAAATCAGGTTTGTAAAGCCACTGCCAAGCAGCAGGACCACCTACTATTATCTTCGCGCCATTTCTCTTCGCTCTCTTGATTTCAGGCCTTTCCATGAGCTTTCTGAAGCTTTTTGCATTTACCGGTTCCCTTCCCGTCAGAACCCACCATTCACTACTTGGAGGCCCCAGCGCAAAGTAGTCGTGATGACCTATGGCCAGCACCTTAGCTTTATCAATATGCTTGCTCAGATGATCTGGATCTATGACAGCTGCGTCAATTCCAGCATCGAGAAGGGCAGCTTCTATCTTTCTAAGTCCATATGGAGCCTGCCATGGCTCCCCTCTTTCATCAGTCCTAATTTTTGGTGCAGATATCCTCATCCAGAGCCATTCTGGCATGAATATTGGAGGCGCTGTCGTCATGAAACCGATGAACTCCTTCCCATGATGGTTTGTCATCATCGTTCTGTCAGTTGTTATCACTACTTTCGTCATCGTTGCTCACCACGAAAACCTCTATCGACCTTGTAGGATATTTTTCCCTCAGCTTCATGAAAATTTCAACTGCTTTCCTCAAATTTTCTGCTTTTACGGATATTCTGCTCATTTTATCACCTCCAAGATTGCTGAGAATCTCGCCTTCATCCTGTGCTTCATGTATTCTAAGATCAGCTTGTTTTTCACCTTCTTTCTGGCTTCAGCATACGCATGGAACATATTTTTCACTAATCTCACTGCCTCATCCAGATTTTTTATCTCCAACTCCCCAAAGTCTTTGATAGCCTCCACAATCTCCTTTCTCGGGCTCACAATCCTCCTCTGCTTGTGTCTCTCGTCCTCTCCTATTGTGATGAGGCCCATCTCCCTCATCTTCCTCATTTCCCTCAGGAGGACTGACCTGGATACCTTTCCTCTGAGCTCCTTGGCCAGCTTGTTCACTGATATTCCCTCCGGATGTGCTACAATTGCATCAAGAATGCTCGCATGTACTGGTCTAAACATAAACCGGTATATCAGAGAACCAGTATAAACCTTTCTTCATTTGTTTAAAATTTACTCATTAAATACTATATCTCTTATTCTAAGCGTCCCCAGCTTCTCCCCCTCTACAAATCCCTCCATTGCCATCTCAGCCAGATATCCGTTTTCAAGCCAGTCGAAAAGCCACTGATCGATGTACCTCAAGTCCCCCTGAGGGGTCCCATATCCGGACTTAACCAGCCATCTCAAGTTTGACTCCTCATGGGATCCAATGGGAGGGGATGCTATTATCGGTATGCCGAGAGCTGAGTAAAATGAGAGCTCAGAAGGCTTTGTCCAGAGGATATCTGTTTTTCTCAGGGCTTCGTTGAACCTCTCAAAGTACTCATCTATGCTCTCCTCATATATTATGTCGACATACTCGCCCTTGAGATCATCCAGCTTCAGCTCCTTTATGCAGTTCAGAAAGTAATCCCTGACCCACCTCCTTATTCCAGCTGAGAGGACCACTTTTATATCCCCCCTCTTTATCATGGGGCAGAGCTTCCTCACTATAGCAGCTCCTATCTCCTTCTGAGCTCCAGCTCCTCCAACTGAGAAGAGTATTGTGAGAGGATGATCCGATCTCTCTGGAAGGCTTCCAAGCCTATCAAAGACAAGATCGCTGTATTTCTCCATGTACTTCCCCCTTGGATCCAGGTTGGGGAGCCTTTTTCTCATGTCCTCCCTCAGGATCTCCATATCAGGTCCTATGTTCTCCATCGGCAGGGGATAGCCCGTAAGAAATATGTTCCCCTCTCTGACCCCGTAGAGCTTTAATCTCTCTACAACCCTCTGATTTGGGGCAAAGTACTTTATTCTCGAGCTTTTTGGATTAAAAGGAGCCCATGTCCTTGAGATGTCTGCATCACATACAACACAGTATATCTCCTCTGGATATTCGAAGTGCTCAGCCATGAACGCAGGCAGGAAGAAGGTGGATATAATCGGCAGAGGCCTCTCCTTCAGCCTTGCCACAAGGTCCTTCCCGAAGCCTCTTTTCATCATGTACCTGTAAATTCTCAATGCGAAGCTGGGCTTTGATAGATCCCTCTTCGGATAAAACTTCGGGACCCTTTGAAATAAATCAAAAAGAGAAAAGGCAAGATCGCCCAAAATAGGTATGCCCTTCACCCTTGATATGAGCTCATATCCTGATCTAAGCTGTTTCCACATGTTTCTATCCTTGTCAGGTATCCCCTCATAATCATTTGCGTTTATCACCTTTCCCAGTTGCCTGAGGGAAAAAGCAGTCCTCTGATGGCCGTAGCCCATGCTCACCGACAAGATGTAGGCTTCTCTCATAGCTCCTCTTTCAGCTCACGCTGAACCTTAAAGTTTTTCATTA
>JAGDWR010000040.1:6278-9686 GCA_023269865.1 Candidatus Methanodesulfokora sp. | reverse complement strand
CTCATGAAAAATGCCTCCTTTATGCTGTCCTTCAGCTTGAAGAAGTTTGATATGCACCACCTTGCCACGTAGTTTGCGTTTGTCTGCTCGAGAATCCTGCAGATGTCCATCGGCAGCTCGAAGTTTCCATAGGGTGTTGTCGCAGTTCTCAGGCCCAATGGAGTTGTTGGGGATGCCTGACCTCTTGTCATCCCATAAACTAGGTTGTTCACCATTATCACAAGAAGATCCATGTTCCTCCTTGCTGCATGAATTAAGTGATTCCCTCCTATGGATGCCAGATCCCCATCCCCCGATATGACAACAACATTGAGATCAGGCCTTGCTATTTTAACGCCTGTTGCCACTGCTATTGCCCTTCCATGCAGGGTGTGTATGGAATCAGCCTTTATGTGGGGGCTTGGTATCCAGGAGGAGCAGCCTATCCCGCTAACGAAAACAACCTTTCTCATATCAGCATTTAGCTCTTCAACAGCCTTTAAGAAGGCATTTATCACTATGCCATTGAAGCATCCAGGACAGAAGGTTGATGGAAGGACCTCCTCCCTCAGGTACTTTCTTGCAAAATGCTTTCTCATCTCATCACCTCCACAACAGCCTTTACTATATCAGATGGATAGATGGGAATTCCTCCTCCAACCTTGTTTATCTTTTCAACTTTTGCAAACTTCTCCACATCAAATGAAAGCTGCCCCAAGCTCATCTCAGGGACAAATACCCTCCCCTCTATCTCCCTCTCAAGAACTTCCCAGTCGATGGGCCACAAGGTTATTAGCCTGAGAAGTTTAGCTCTAATTCCCTTAGATCTAAGCACAGCAATAGCTCCTTTTACAGATCTTGAGACAGATCCATAGCAGACAAAGGTGACCTCAGCATCATCATCTCCCTGCTTCTCATAGAGAAATAGGCTTTTGCTGTTCATCCAGATCTTGTCCCATATCCTCTTCACCAGCTTGAAGTGGACTTCCTGCCTGTGGACATCTCTGTAGCCCCATTCATCATGAGTTGATCCTGTGAACATCACATTGAAGCCCTCGCCGAGAGGAGGGAGAGGGGGAACTCTAGTCGGATCCTCAGATCCAAAGGGGGGCTCTGGCTTCTCCTGAATTCTCCTTCTCACAGGCTTTAGATCATAGTACTCGACAACCTCCCTTCCATGTGCAATGAATTCATCTGTAAGCACTACAACAGGGGTTCTCAGCAATTCTGCTGTCTCAAATGCTTTATGAGTGATGTATAAAGCTTCTTGAGGGGAGGATGGGGCATATACAACAAGGGCTTGATCCCCATGCCTTCCCCATCTAGCTTGCATTAGATCCCCTTGAGCTGGCTTTGTTGCCTGACCTGTTGATGGGCCAACCCTCATTACATTAACTATCACGACTGGAACCTCTGTCATTATGGCATATCCTATCCCCTCCTGCATTAGGGAGAAACCCGGGCCACTGGTTGCTGTCATGGCAATAGCTCCAGCTATTGATGCACCAACAGCTATGTTTATTGCAGCGAGCTCATCCTCAGCCTGTATGAAATTTCCACCTCTTTTCGGCAGTTCTGCTGCCATTATATGCATTATCTCACTCGATGGAGTTATCGGATAGCCAGAGTAGAAGTTGCATCCTGCAAGCAAGGCTCCTTCTGCAACTGCCTCGTTTCCGGTCATGAGCCTTCTCATTCAACCACCTCCACTGATATGGCGAAATCAGGACAGTAAAACTCACAAAGCCTGCACCCAACACATTCCCCAACAAGCTCGGGAAATCCGCTATTCATTTTTATAGCAGATCTCCCGCAGATGGATGCACATATTCCACAGCTTTTGCATAGCTCTCTATCCACATTCACCTTGAATCGCATAATCCGTACAATTCCGTTTAAAAAATAAACCTTTAGTTCTTATATTACAATATGTTTCATAAAATTAGTTATGATAACAGATATCTGTTTTTAAATAGAGTTGACATGACTTTCAATGCTCGCTGAACTGGAGGCCACAGCAGTTGGAGTTATATGGGGAATTACACCTCTTCTCTATGAGAGAGCAGTGAGAAAGTCGAACTCCTACTTCTCAAACTTATTTAAAACAGTGGGCGCGACTATATTTGCTTTAGCTATAGTTTCACTAAATGAATTCAAATTAAGTATATCAACAGATTTGGTGATTCTCATGGCTTTAAATTCTCTTTTAGCAAGTGGGCTTGGAGATTATCTCTATTTTGTGGCAATAGATAGGCTCTCAGCCTACAGAGCTGTCCCTATATCATATACTTATATAGCTTTTTCATATATATGGAGCGCTGCTCTTCAGGGAAGACAGCCGAGCAAAGCTGTCGTTACCGGGGCAATTTTGTCTCTGCTCGGCATATGGGTCATGCTGTGGAGAGGAGGCGGTATAGATGGAAGGGGTGTTACAGCTGCAGTAGTGTCCATGCTATTGTTCTCCTTCTCCCCCCTGGTTGTACAAAGAGCTCTCTTGATATCAGATGTTCCGGGAATGCTCTTATTAAACTCCCTTATGCCAATGCCCTTTTTCCTCATAGCATCCCTTTCGAGGAAAAAGAGCAAAGAAGCAGCATTTTTCTCTTTTATCGGTGGGATTATGGGGGTTGGCCTTGGAGTCTTGCTCTTCTTCCTCTCAATCAGGGAGATAGGGATATTCTTCCCCACTCTGGCAACCTCCATAACTCCTCTTATAAATCAGCTTATCTCGTGGGCAACAGGGGAGAAACCGGATAGAAGGAGCATAGCAGGAGCCTTTATGATAGTCTCCGGGATAATAACAGCTCTCCTTCCTATCTCCTAGTTATTTCCAGGAAGTTCTTCAGAATCCTCATCCCATGCTGAGTGTGAGATACCTCCGGATGAAATTGAACTCCAAATATATCCCTCTTTTCATGCCTTATAGCTTGATATAAGCAGTTTTCAGAGCTAGCAAGTCTCAAAAAATCAGGAGGAATTTTAGTTACCTCATCCCTGTGGCTCATCCACGCTACAAATTTCTCTGGAACACCCTGGAAAAGGACATCTTTTTCCAGGACAGTTACCTCAAACGGGCCGAATTCAGGCTTTTTTGCCCTTCCCACATTTCCTCCCATGAGTTTTGCTATGAGCTGATGTCCGTAGCATATTCCCAGAAGGGGGACATTAGGCAACTTTACTTCAGGGACTGATTCCACAGTGCTTCCTGGCCCTCCCCCTATTATCACTCCATCAGCATCCCCTACTGAAGAGCCAAGAGGGAGGAGAATCACATTGTATCCGAGCTCTGAGACCCTTCTTGCTATCAGGTGGTTGTACTGCCCTCCAGGCCCCAGGACAACGATCATGCTCTCACTCGAACTCTATTGTGGCGGGCGGCTTTGGCGTTATGTCGTAGTGAACAGAGCCAACTCCATCTATCTCAGCTAT
>JAGDWR010000040.1:1773-6178 GCA_023269865.1 Candidatus Methanodesulfokora sp. | reverse complement strand
ATCTGCCGTCATGAAGTCCTCTGTCAGCACTGCTCTTATCACGACAGCATACCCCTTTCCCTTCTCCAAAAGCTTGACAAGAACTCTTGTTATCCCTCTCTCAGCCATGAATGGGGATAACTTCTGAACAGTCTCCCTCTTATATGCCTCCATGGGAAGGCTTATAACATATCCAAAAGCCCTGGAATCACCCATAACTCCAGTTGCTCCCTCAGAAAGCAGCTGTCCTTCCCCAATTGGGGTGCTGACAGATCCTTTTATTCCTGAGAACACTGCAGCTAGACACTGAGTTGAGCATCTCTGCAGATATCCCTCCACTATGGATGTGGCTTTTCTCGCGACCGAAAGCCTACCCAGATCCAGGGCTCCAGGAACCCTCACCAGAAGCCCCGGTCCTGGGAAAGGCTGCCTTTTAGCGAAGTAATCTAATCCCAAATAGTGAGCAATAGCTCTGACTTGATCCTTATACAGATTCCTCAGGGGTTCCAATATCCTCAGCCCAAATTCCCTCTCAGGATCTATCCCTATTTGCTCAAGCACGTTGTGCTGGGTCTTTATCCCTCCTTTTGTCTCTATCCAATCGGGTGCTATCGTCCCCTGCAGAAGGAAATTGCACTTTTTCTCCCTTGCTATCGATGAAAGAACAGAATAGAACTCCTTTCTGAAGACCTTTCTTTTATCCTCCGGATCTGATATTCCCCTCAAGCTTTTATAAAATCTTTCGGAAGCAGGAACTATCTCAACTTTTATTCCGAGCTTCTCGTATTCAGATGCTACTTTCTCCGGCTCCCCCTCCCTCATGAAACCAGTATCCAGAAAGACGACCTGAAGGGAGCTTCCAACAGCTCTCCATGCTATTGCTGTTGCTACAGCGCTGTCAACTCCTCCCGAGACAGCTGAGATAATTTTATCATTCCTGACCAGAGATTTTATCTCCTCAGCTGCTGAGAGGACGAAGCTTGATGGATCAAGTGCCATAGAAGATGTGATCTTCTCATATATAAATCTTTCAGCAGCATTTATATTTTTCTCATTCATGAAAGTGGCATGCGAGTGGAGGGGCTTGAGGTAAAGTGGCTTGGACACGACACCTTCCTCATATCAGATGGGAAAACTCTGATAACAGATCCATTTGAGATAAAGGAGAGGGTAAAAGCGGATATAGTTCTTATATCTCACAATCATTACGATCACTGCAGCCCTGAGGATGTGAGAAAGGTCTCCCATGATAAGACTATGATAATTGCTCCTGAGAACTGCAGCTCATGCCTGAGGGGAATGAGGGCAATTTTCATGAAAGAGGGGGATGAGAAAACAATTGATGATGTGAAAATAAAAGCAATACCAGCATATAATGTGGAGAGATCTAGGTCTAGATTTCACCCGAGGGAATACGGCGGGCTTGGGTATATAGTTGACCTCTCTGGAAAGAGGTTCTACTTCGCAGGAGATACAGATTTGATACCAGAGATGTCGAGCATAGATGTTGACATAGCCTTCCTTCCCGTGAGCGGGACATATGTGATGACAGCTGAGGAGGCAGCAGAGGCAACAAGAATGATGAAGACCAAGGTTGCCATACCGATGCACTACGGCTCTATAGTGGGAAGCAGGAGGGATGCTGAGAGGTTCAAGGAGCTGGCATCCTGTAATGTCATCATACTTTAACGACAAAAGTATGATCCCCAATTCTCTCCAGGCCAAAAAGCTCAAGAAAGCTGCAGTCAACAAGCGGATTTAAATCCGATAGAACAAGGATGCCCTTTGGTCTCAGAATGCTCTTAACTCCACTAATTAGAAGAGCTAAACTTCCTATTCCACCTGCTTTTCTCAGTATATCGGTGAAGCCGAAAGCAAGAGCTATGTCAAAACAACATGCATCTGGCCGTAATGCATCCATGACAACAAATCCTATTCTCCTGGCTTTTATTGGTGGAAGATCGCCTAAACCCATCTCCTTCCTCATCTCCATGAGCCAATGGAGGGATTCATAATAATCGTCCTCATCTGAAGCAGGAACTCCATATGTCTTGACATTTAAGTGCTTATTTGCTATATTTCTGAGCTTTGCAAGGGGCTTTTCGTTGATATCAGTCATCAGAATGTCCTCGAAGAATCTGCTGCTCCAAAGAAGCTCTGGTGTTGAGTCTCCAACCCCGAGATGTATTGCTCTTTCCCCATATACAACCATCTCAACTTCTCTAAAGTCCGCATGACATCTTAGGAGCCTCATCTCCTTATCCTTAAAAGAAAAGCTATCATGGCAAGAAAAGCAGTTAAAGCTAGTCCTGCAACTGCATATCTCCATGAGCTAGGGCTCTCAACTTCAAGTTTTGTCCTCTCAATTTTTCTCAGATGATCAAGGCTTCCTAGAACTGAGGAAATTTTGCTGCTCAAGTTTGATACAATAAAACTTGCACTATAGTAATCGCCTGATCCGATCAGCGATTTTGCCCTACTAAGCTCTGCCTCAATCTCATCAAGAGTCCTGTTTATCTCATCAGCCATTGAGACAGCTGTTTTATTCCACGATATAGTCGGATAGATGGATTTTAAGCTCTCCCTGCAGTATGAAATCACGCTCTCAGTCCTGTTTATCTGGTCCTCCACCCTCTCCTTGATCCTCAGAAAGCTAATCCTATCGTATATGCTGTTTATCAGTTTCTCAGCTCTTTCGGCCATGGATTCTACTTCGCTGGATAACTCTATCGAGAGGGAGTAATTTCCATTTGAGTATGCATTGTTAGCCATCTCCATCGTCTTTGTTATGTTCGGCATGATCCCCCATAGCTCCCTCAACATCCCGCTCACAAGCTCATCGCTAACATTCAGGCTCTTTTTCAGTTTATCAACCTCATTCCAGAGGTTGTATATCCTAGATCTAGCTGCCAATATGCTATCTTCTGCCTTCTTCCTCATTTCAGCAGCTCTTGATGAGTAAAGGATGTTTATCTCATTTTCAACTGTATATGTGGATTTTAAGGTTGAGTTTATTATAGAAATGGCCTTTTCAGCTAGATAAGATGCTTCTCCATAATTTTCTCTGTTAAGCTCTTTTTTAGAGGAAGAGATCAGCTCTCCTGCTGATGTTATGTTCTCCTTTATCCTTGAGATCATCAGATCAACTGATGAGGTATTTGCCCCAGTTTTCCTCAGGGAATCCCTTGCATCCTCAAGCGAGCTCAACCTCAGGGACAAATTGTATAGAAGAGATTCAGCTCTCATTATAAGCAGGCTTGTATCTCCATAGTATCCAGTTATTTTAACCTTAAGGCTCTGCTGATACCACTGCACCTGCCCTCCCAGCTTGTACTCAATCAAGACGTTTATCAGGTATACTCCAGATGGAGCGTCTTTGGAGACTATTATCGCATATTGGGCTACTCCTGCCTGTGCTCCAGCTTCTACAACTCCTCTAACCTTCCCCTCAACAATCCAGAGGTTTGTTCTATTTGGCGTTGAGACCTCAAGCATCTCTATTGATGCATTTTCATTAAATGGATTATATGCTAATATATACAACTGATAGGAATAACCTGCGTTCATCTCCTGTGGGCATACCACAGTTATCTGCAGGCTTTGTGCAGCCATGAGAGCTATTACGATCGATAGAGCTGAATACCTCATCGGACATAAACCCATAAATAATCTTTTAGTAGTTTGCTCGACAAAAGTCAAACAAATAATAGCTTAAAGACTAACATGGGAAAGGGATATATTCTCCAGCTATTTCTCTCCTTATGCTGGTCACATGCCCAAAATGTGGCTTCAGGTTCGATGTATCATATAGCAGGATGAGGTCCTGCTCAGGCTGTCCTGTCCTCTCAAGCAATCTATCTTGCAACCTGATAAAATGTCCAAGATGCGGACATGAGTTTTCAAAGTACTAAGTTTGGACAGCCTTCTTTATCTTCTCCTTTCTCTCAGCTATTTTCCTAGCATGATCCTCGAGCTTCCTCAGGTATCCCTCAAATTCCTCCCTTGGTGTGCTCTCCTTTATGCTTAGATCCTCCTCAAACAAGTCATAGTAAATAGAAGCCTGTTCAGCAAGCTCCTTTAACCTTGGAACCTCTGGTTCTACGAGCAATATTGTTATCTCCACGTATTTTGAGTCAGGAGGGGTTATGGCAACACCCTCTCTAACATCAACTCCAGCTATCCTCTCCGCCAGAAGGCTCTTAGCTCTGAATATGTTATCTGTTTTCATGAGATCCTCAGGTCCTTTAACTACAAAAGCTGCTTTAAGAGCTGTCTTTGGATCAACATCAACATATCTGCCTTCCTCCAGAGCAATCTCAACTAAAAATTCCAGGCTTCCGCCCAGAACATCAACTCTTGTCCTGAAATAACATGGAACTACATAAGATGCCTCAAACATGCTTAAGACATTCTTTAGATCCTGGGA
>JAGDWR010000040.1:0-1673 GCA_023269865.1 Candidatus Methanodesulfokora sp. | reverse complement strand
GCCTCTGCTATGCTGTGATTTATCCTATCCAAGAGCTCAACATCGCTTATCTCAGGGCTCTCCTTGATTATCTTCTCCCTCATGTAGCCGTTATCGAAAAGCATTATGGAGTCAACCTTGTCCAACAAGTTAGCTATGCTTATAGCAGAGTTATAGCTGAACCTCATAGTCTCCATTGGGTACTTGAAGGGGAGCACAACAGCAGCTATCACCGGCTGAACAACCCTGCCATCAGATGATACAAGCTCCTTTGCATAGGAGGCAACAACCGGTATTGTTCCGCTTCCAGTCCCCCCTCCAGAGGAGCTTGTCAGCAGTATGACTTGGCTGTTCTTTATGCCCTGTTCCTCTATTGTCTTAGTTACCATGTTTTTCCATTTCTCCAATCTTATGGAATCCCGTGCATCCCTCCACTTCGATCCAACTCCAGCTCCCCCGAAATCCCCAAAGACATAAAATCTGTCCTTAAGGAAGCTTAGCTTTGCCTTATCAGCCTCAGCAGTATTGAAAACAACAGCCCCCACGAAGTCCTCCTTCATTGCTCCATAGGTAGAGTCTATTATGTTGCCTCCGGCCCCTCCCAGGCCTATTCCAAACCACTTCATCCCCTCACCCTTGTCGAAAATTAACTGAGAGGAAAAATTTAAAGATGCGCTTTTGGAATCAACTCAGAAAGTTAAAATAAGATACACACCCTAGTGCAGTATGTACAAGCTCTCAAACCTGGATCTATTAAAGGAGCTATCTGAGAAGTTTGGTCCATCTGGATTCGAGGATGAGGTGCTTTTAGCAGTAAAAAACAGCGCCAGCTTTGCTGATGAGATAAAAATGGATAAATTGGGATCGCTAGTCCTGGTTAAGAGGGGGAGGAGCGAGAGACCTAGGATACTGATAGCAGGGCATGCAGATGAGATAGGGTTTGTCATATCCAGCATAACAAAGGAGGGTTTTTTGACCTTCAGGACAATAGGAGGATGGGCTGATCAAGTCCTTCTCGCACAAAGGGTGATGATAAGGACGAAGAAGGGATATATTCACGGGGTTATAGCATCAAAACCACCCCATCTCCTAAGCCCTGAGGAGAGGAACAAGCTGATAACAAAGGACAAGATGTACATAGACATAGGGGCTACAAGCAAGGAGGAAGCTGAATCAATGGGCGTGAGGATAGGGGATCCAGCTGCTCCCTGGTCCCCCTTTATCCTAAACGGAAGAATAGCATTTGGAAAGGCATTTGATGATAGAGCTGGCTTATTTGCTGTCTTGGAGACAATGAGGAATCTCTCAGATTTTCCAGGAACGGTATATGGAGTTGCAACAGTTCAAGAGGAGGTTGGACTAAGAGGAGCTCAGACATCTGCTTTTGTAGTTGAACCGGATGTTGCAATAGCTGTTGATGTTGATATAGCTGGGGATGTGCCCGGGATACAGCCACAAGAAGCTGTATCAGCAATAGGAAAGGGACCATCTATAATAACATTTGACATGAGCATGATACCAAACCAGAGGCTTAAGGAGCTTGCAATAGAGGTAGCTGAATCAATGGGGATAAAATACCAGCTCTCAACAGTGTCAGGAGGGACTGATGCAGGAAGATTTCATTTGTACAAAGCTGGATGCCCAAGTCTTGTGATAGGGATACCAACTAGACACATACATTCACATACCTCAGT
>JAGDWR010000098.1:2094-9824 GCA_023269865.1 Candidatus Methanodesulfokora sp. | reverse complement strand
TCATCCGTTCACCCCGAAAGCCCTCCCATGAAATGAGGAGGGAAGAATGAAGAGCTAACGAAAGTTAATGCTCAGACAGAACGGTTGGCACCTTGGAGGTCATGAGAAGATGCCTGCTCAATGGAAATGGAGAGCCTATGTTCTACTCCAATGGGTTCTTCAGAGTGGAGATAAATAGCAGGTACACAGCCGACTTGGACGACAAGGAGAGGCTTGCATTGGAGTACATCAGGGAAAAGGGGAAGGTATCGAGAAGCGACCTAGAGAAATTGCTAAAGTTGAGGGAGAGCTCGGTGAGGAAGTTGCTTGAAAGGCTCCAGCGCAAGGGATTGGTTGTCAAGGAGGGGAGAGGAAAAAACATAAAGTACAAACTAGCTTGCTAGAAGATGAATAAGAGAGCCATCTGAGCTGGTATCAAGCCTAAAAGGACTAGAGGTATCGAGTAATCTGCCTCCTCAGCTTTCCTTATTATATCCCTCATGAGGTCACCTCCAACGACCTTTATCCTGACCTTTCTCAAGCTTATCCTGGCTTTTACCTCCCTTCCACTTTCTTTAGCTCTTAAAACAGCATCTCTTACAGCATCTGCTACTTTAACAAGGCAGCTTTTATCGCACCCGATTCCAGCAGGATTTGCTGTCTCCCTTACGCCGAGGGTGTCATGGGTGTCTGTTGTGGCTATCACTGGTATGAGCCCCTCCCTCTCAACTCTCTCTGCTATCATATCCCTGAGCTCAGGCAACATGTTGTTTGAGTCAAAGCATATGTAAGCTGCGTTTCCGACAACTGCAACTCTGACACCACCCTTTCCTATGCTCCTCAGCTTCACATCAACAGTCGAATATCCAGCTCTTATTCTATCCATGTTGCACTCAACCTCGCTTATTGCATCAAGGAGCAAGTTTATCAGCTCATCCTCCTCATCTGAAAAAGGATCTATTTTCCTTCTTTTCCCCTCCGGAAGGAGGGAATCATGTCTATCCACAACTATCACCCTTATTTTACATCCTTTTGCCCTCAAAATATCGTTAATTCTCCTCTCCACTGTGCTCGGCAGGTCTTCAAAGCTCCCAAAGCTTCTCCCGCTGACTGTTGCCAGGACTAAATCCCCAAATCTCTGTGCAGTTACATCAAACTTGTTGCTCCTTCTCACAGCATAGCTGCAGCGACATTCATCAGCCCTCATTATCCCTTCTTTTATCTCATTTATCACTTTTTCCACCTCTTTTTTGGAGGGAAGATTGCTTGCATGAGTGCTTGCAGCCCTGAGAAAGATCGGTCTATATCCATTCCCCTCAAGCTCTGTTATTATCCTCGCAGGAGCTCCAGAGCTTCCAGCTATTAGAGGACCTGGGTGAAAGTTAGCTGTCACAATGGCAACATCTCCCAGCAATATAACGGAGGATGTCACCTCTCCCTCTGGAGATAACCTCTCAAGAACCTCCTCCAGCGGTTCTGGATCAGATGAGAGGAGCAGATGGGAGAGAACCTTGGCTGGGTTCTCCCCTCCTATAGATGACACTTTTTTAATTATTTTATAAGTAAGTAACAAGGATAGAGCAGATGATGGCAATGCTACTGCAACAACCCTCATGTCAATTATCGAGGGAATGAGAGAAGAAGCCATGAAAACCACTTTTCTTGCTTTTCTATCCATTATCAGTGTTATCAGGCCTGCCAGATATAAAGAGCTGTAGAGAAATCTTGTGAACATCCTCTCTGCTCCAAGTGGAAGCAGCATCATGTAGGAGATCATCTGAGGGGATATAGCTATAAGAGAAGCCCACATAGATCTCCTGAAGTTCATAAAGCTGCTTGATTTCATGGAGGAGGCAGTCATGAAAGCTAAAGAGGCAGAGAACAAAATCAACTGCAGAAGAGGCTTTTCAAAAACTATGCTGAGCAACAGCATTAAGAAAAGCATAAATATAGCTAGCAGTAAGGCCATGGTGGTGGATCCAAGCGAGAACACCATCTTTGCTCTTTCCTCTATACCTGTACTATCCCTGTTGAATTCCATAACGTTTACACTGGAAACATAATGCTTTTTAAAGACATCACCTCAAGATATACACATAATGTCCATTAAGAGTTGTTATGAAAGGTGATGATATTGCCCAGGAGGAAAAGATTTAGTGAGAAGGAAATTCAGATACTAGAGAAGCTTGTGGATGATGGGAGAATGACATATACGCACATGGCAAAAGAGCTTGGGATGAGCCCTGCTGGCGTGATGAAGAAGGTGAAGAAGCTTGAGAGCTTGGGTATAATAAAGAAGTACACAGCTATAGTTGATCATGCAAAGCTGGGAAAGGGATACAAGTACATAATACTCCTGAAGACAGAGCCTGGAAGGCACAAGGAGGTGGCAAAGAGAATACTGAATGCAATAGAGGACAATGTGCTGGAGATACACGAGATAACAGGTCCTTACGATGTTGTGGTAAAAGTGATAGCAGGAGATCAGGTTGAGCTCAACTCTATACTGCAGAGGATTCTTGAGATTCCCGGAATAAAGGAGTCGAACACATCTCTTGTGCTTGATACGGTGATAGAGAGGATATCAATAGTTCCAGCTGATCTGAAGACAAAGAAGATCACAGCTTGATGAAGCTGCTGCTCAACGCCTCTGCTTTTATCCCCATCTTTCTTAGCTCTTCTGCAAACCTCTTGCTCTGTCCATAAACAGTGATCACCATCTCGGGATCCACCTTCATCACAGCTCTGAGAAGACCGTTGAAATCGGAATGGGAGCTCAAACAGAAGCCCTTTGCGTCACCAAAATCCCTTTTTATGGCCCATCCTGTTGCAACTGCTTTAACTGATCTCTCAGCATCCTTCCATCTGCTGCTCACGTACACATATGGTTCATCGTGATCGAGCTCATACCTCAAGTCGAAGTAGTTGAGATATGCCCTGCTAGCCCTTGCAACCCCTCTGGAGACAACAACAGGCAAGTTTGTCAGCTTGTTCAACAGGTATATTATCTCCTGAGATTTCCCTATAGTATATGCGCTTATCATCGGAATAAAGCCATCTTTAACAGAATCTGCTGCCCATTTGACTAGATCCATTCTAACTCTGTCCTGATCAGGAAATATATAATCAGGGGATCCATATGTAGCCTCTATTATCAGAATATCTGCTTCCTGAAGATCAGCAGGTCCCTCGACAGTGAGCCCACCTTCCACATTTATATCCCCAGTGTAGAGTATCCTGGGGCCGTCGTGCTCTATTAGATACATCGTAGAGCCTAGTATGTGTCCTGCAACTAGAGGTGTCACCTTTATCCCATTAAAATCATATTGAGAGTTGAACTCCATCGCATTTACCTTGTCAGCACCATAGAAAGAGGAAAGAATTTCCATTGTTGCCCTGCTGGAGAAGACAAAACCCCTGGGATTTCTTACATCTCTTGGCACGTGATCGCTGTGAGCATGGGATATTAACGTTATCGAATCCTCCTCTGTTGAGGCTGGGTCCATCAGTATTCTTCTTTTCCCCTCTATTTCTATCCCATTTCCAAGCCTTATTCTCATCCAGCTTTAATGTACTCCCGAAATTTAACTTCTTAGCTCGAGGAGAACAAATTTCTAATATAAACTTCTGAAAGTATAAATAAATGGATTACTCTAACCAAAGGGCACTTGCCGAGCTGCTACTTTTTAGAAAAATTTATATATGAGTTATCCATAGGTTAATTCGCGATGGGAAAGAGAGAGTGTGAACTGCTGAGAATAGCATTTGAGGAATGGCCTGAGAGAATTATTGTAAGCAGAGTATCAGAAAGACTGGAAATAAGCAAACCAGCGGCGATAAAACTCCTAAGGTCGATGGAGAGGAAAGGGCTGATAAGCTATAGATACAGAGGGGAATATAAGCTGACCGAGAGAGGGAAGAAACTCGCATCGGAGGCCACAAGAAAGCACAGGATAGTAGAGACGTTCCTATTTCAGCTGGGAATGGGGGCAGATGAGGCTTGTTGTGAGGCCTCCAGGTTTGATTTCTTCATGAGCAGGAAGGTAGTTGAGAGGATATGCGATGCAATTGGAAGGCCTGAGGTGTGTCCTCATGGGAAAGTTATACCGAAGGTGAGATCATGAGAAAGCTCGTTTTTATCGTTCTTCTGATGTTGATATTAGCTCCATTGAACCTGAGAGCCGATAGCAAAATGAAGATAGTGGCAACAATACCACCTTTGGCATCTATAGCAAGGGAGATAGCAGGAGAGAGAGCTGAAGTATACTACATAATCCCTACAAGTAGCGATCCTCATCAGTACTCCCTCTCCCCAAAGGACGTCTCGCTAGTTGAGAGCTCCGATTTGTTCATATCAGTTGGCACAGAGCCATTTATAAAAAAATTAAGTGCAAAAAGAGCTCTATCTTGGGATGATTGGATCAAGGCAGGAGCAATAGTTAAGGATGGTAATCCGCACTATCTATGGCTTTATCCAGAGAATGCTGTTAAGATAGCTGAAGCTATAGAAAAAGAGCTCGAGGAGATAGATCCATCAGGAAGAGAATACTACAGGGTAAACCTGGAGAAGTTCAACAGGAGCATAGGAGAGCTAATTTCATGGATAAATAGCTATACTTCTGGCATTAGAGGTAGTTATGTTCTTCTTGCAGGTGCTCATTTTGCTCCCATTGTTGATGCAATGGGGCTGAATGTAGCTGGCACATTGATAAAGGGCGAGGGAAAGCTTCCAAGCCCTGAGGATTTGAAAAACTTTGAGGAGAATGGGACAAAGAGGAATGCCAGGATAATACTTGTGCTGGCCACGCAGAGGGATAGCGATGAGGGAAGACTTGCTGAGACGGCATCTGGAGACACAGGGATCCCAATAGCTTATGTCTATGGAATAATGTTCTCCGGAAACGATACATATGAGGAGTTCATCAAGTACACAGTAGCTGGAATAAAAGCAGCAGTCGAGTCCTCAAGGCCCGTTGGAAAGCAGGACTACATATGTCCCATTGTTGTGATGTTTCTTATCGTGGTGCTGGTGATCTCATGGGCGAGATGGTTAGGTTCTCGGAGGTGACAGTGAGGTACAAAAACACAGTGGCATTGGATAGGGTATCCTTCGAGGCGGATGGACCCTCTTTTATCGTTGTAGTTGGGCCAAATGGATCAGGAAAAACAACACTTCTGAAGGCCTCATTGGGCCTTGTGGAAGCTGAAGGAGAGATAAAAATACTGGGTATGGATTTAAGGAGAAATTTGAAGGAGATAAGGAGATCTGTTGGCTATGTGCCCCAGATGGAGAGAATAGATCCCTCCTTTCCTGTAACTGTGAGAGATGTGGTGATGATGGGAAGAACTGCAAAGAGGGGAGCAGGGAAACCATTCAGCGAGGAGGATGTGGAGATCTCAAGGAAGGCGCTTGAATCCGTGGACTTACTTGACAAGTGGAATGAGCCCTTCAGTCATCTATCCGGCGGACAACAGCAGAGGGTGCTGATAGCCAGAGCTATTGCCTCAGAGCCCAAGCTACTTCTTCTAGACGAACCTCTTACTGGCATAGACAATACATCCCAGGAGAAGATAATAGATCTCCTGAAGGAGGCTGTAAAATCCGGCATAGGGGTTATCATGGTCACCCATGATGTTAACCCAGTGATCGACATAACGGACTATGTCCTCCTGCTGAACAGGAAGGTGATAGCATTTGGCAGGCCAACTGTTGTAATAGAGAGGGATAAACTGGCTGAGACGTTCGGCGGCAAGGTTGAGGTTGTGAGGATGGGTCCAATTTGTTACGTCATAGGAAGTGATGTGCATGCCGGCAGGAGATCTTGATGTCTTTCTATCCGGATTCATGATCAGAGCTCTCATAGCAGTTGTAATGTCCTCCATACTCTCAGCTGTGATAGGCTCTTTTGCTGTGGTTAGAGGCTTGTCAACAATGGGAGCAGCTGTGGCTCATGCAAGTTTGGCAGGTGCTCTTCTCGGCTTTCTCCTCAACAAAGATCCAACTACAAGTGCCCTTGTCCTCAGCATACTCTTTGCTGTTGCCGCTGCATATAGCGGGGAGAAATCAAGAGGAAGAATGGACATCGTTCTGGGGGTGACATTCGGGTTCTCAGCAGCTATAGCTGCCCTTTCCCTTTCGATGACGAGGGAATACACAGTTGCAGCATACTCGTATCTAATAGGAGACGTGCTGGGAGTCTCCTGGAATGAAGTTGCAATTCAATCTGTATTTTCCTTCGCATCTCTACTTATAATCTATCTGTTCTACAAGGAGTTCAAGTTTATATCGTTCGATATGGAAGCAGCTGAGGCAATGGGCCTTAGGACAAGGCTTTACCACTACACCATGGTGGTCCTCCTGGCAGTTGCCATGGTTGTTGAGCTGAAAGTAGTGGGCTCAATACTAGCAGTGGTTTTCCTAGTTGCTCCAGCGGCATCAGCTTTAGAGATGGCCAGCAACATGGAGAAGATAATAACTCTATCTGTGTCTATAGCCCTGATTTCATCCCTATCCGGGATAATGCTCTCTGTTTTTTTCAACGTCCCAACAGGTCCTACCATAGGGATAATAGCGTCCTTGATATACTTACTTGCGCTTCTGCTTTCTCCTAAAAGAAAATAGCCTTCAAGGCATTTATCAAGTCACAAAGAGAAGCTATGTTGCTTTTTGTTCCTCACTTAATCAAGCTCTTTGTTCTTTCACTATTCTAGAGAAAAGTTTAAATAATGAAGGCTGTTTTGCAGGGGCAAGGAGGTGCTAGCATGGGTGACCTAGTTTGGCTCCTCTAGAAAGCTGTTTTTGTCTAGCCTGAAGCCTTTTGCCAGAATAGATGGCATGGAAGTGTTCCTCGTCCCTCTGTCGTATCTGCTTCCACATGAGCATGTAAAGAGATGCAGAGCAGTGGAGATAAGGAGAAACATCGAGGAATCCGGTGTTTTCAAGAGGCCTATAGTTGTCGACAGGGAAACTGGCACGATATTGGATGGACATCACAGATTTACAGCGGCAAAGATAGTCGGATTGACAAGAATACCTGCATTTCTTGTGAGGTATGCAAGCGCTGAGATAGAAGTAGTTGGCTGGAAGGATCCTGTCACAAAAAGAGATGTGCTGGAAGCAGCTCTCAGTGGAAAATTGATGCCGCCCAAGACCTCAAGACACCTTCTCCCATTTGAGCAGGAGAGGATTGATCTCTCCCTTGATGAGGTGATAATATGATATATGTGAAAGGGGAATACATTCCAAGAAAGTGGTATAATATAGTCCCAGATTTGCCTTACTTTCCTCCCTATAAGCTTCCAAATGGGGAGGAGGTAAGGGAGGAACATCTCTACAGGATATTCCCGAGGGAGTGCGTGAAGCAGGAGTTCTCTAGGGAAAGGTACATAGAGATACCAGAGGACTTAATCGAGGCATATGAGAGGATAGGAAGACCAACCCCCTTATATAGGGCGAAAAGGCTCGAAAAAGCCCTTAGAACACCTGCTAGGATATATTACAAGAGGGAAGATCTATCCCCGACGGGAAGCCATAAGACAAACACTGCGATAGCTCAAGCTTACTATGCGATGAAGGAGGGAGTGAAGAGGCTTACAACAGAGACTGGAGCTGGACAGTGGGGATCAGCTTTGGCATATTCTGCTGCCATGATGGGAATAAGGGCATTGGTGTTCATGGTCAGGGTTTCATACAATCAGAAGCCATACAGGAAATATGTGATGAAGATGTATGGAGCAGAGGTAGTGCCATC
>JAGDWR010000098.1:0-1994 GCA_023269865.1 Candidatus Methanodesulfokora sp. | reverse complement strand
AGAAGCCATACAGGAAATATGTGATGAAGATGTATGGAGCAGAGGTAGTGCCATCCCCAAGCGAGCTGACTGAGTTCGGCAGAAGACTCCTGAAGGAGAATCCGGATCATCCAGGATCCCTTGGTATAGCGATAAGCGAGGCTTTAGAGGCGGCATTGAGCGATGAAAGCACCAAATACTCTCTTGGAAGTGTGCTGAATCATGTTCTAATACATCAGAGCATAATAGGGCAGGAGGCAATGGAGCAGCTCAAATCAATAGAAGAAGAACCTGATGTGCTAATTGGGTGCGTTGGAGGGGGAAGCAACTTCGCCGGCCTAACTTATCCATTTATAGGAAAGATGTTGAGGAAGGAGTGCAAGGAGATGGATGTGATAGCAGTAGAGCCAGTTGAGGTTCCATCGATGACGAGAGGGGAGTACAGATATGATCATGCGGACACAGCTGCCATGACTCCTCTGCTCAAGATGTTCACCTTGGGCTATAACTTTGTTCCCCCTCCGATATACTCAGGAGGTCTCAGATATCATGGTCTAGCTCCATCTCTCTCAGTTCTTGTCAATGAGGGGATTGTAAAACCAATGGCAATAGATCAGAAGGAGTCCTTCTCTGCAGCAAAGCTATTTGCAGAGACGGAGGGATTGATACCAGCTCCTGAAACCTCTCATGCAATAGCAGCTGTCATCAGAAGGGCTGTAGAGGATAGAGAGAGTGGAAGGGAAGAGGTGATACTTTTCAACTACTCAGGCCATGGTCTCCTGGATCTGGAGGGATATAGGACAGTTCTCGCCCTCTAATTTTTTATTTCCATCTTTTTTGAACCAAATAAACAGGTTTTTATAGACAAAATATTTGGTTGATTATGAGAATACAGATCCTGATATCTTTAGTCGTTCTCCTCTTTGTGGCAGGCTATCTCCTTTATCCATACCTGCAGAGTAGTTATCTTCCTGGTTATACTGAAGTAAGCACAAAACCTTATATTCCTGAGGCTTTACCACCTCCAGTACCACCCTCAGCTCCTCAAACTGTTGCAAAAGGCACTACTACAACTTCAGGTCAGGTGACATATCTGGGCACAAGACAGGTATCGTACACAGCATCTGTTGAGATGGAGGTGAATAACACAAGCTATGTGGCAGCTAGAATATCTCAGATAGCCCAACAACTGTCAGGCTATGTTTCTCATATGTATGTGGTGAATAACTCAGCCCAGATAACAGTAAAAATTCCTCAGGAGTTTATGCAGAGCTTTTTGGATCAGCTTTCCTCGATGGGAAAAATTCTTCAAAAATCCGTAACAGCAAATGACGTGACAGATCAACTAATAGATCTTGACATCAGGATAAGAAATCTTCAGGCAGAGGAATCAAGGCTTCTAAAGCTATATGACATGGCGAAAGATGTGAGTGAGATAATACAGATAGAGGATAGGTTGAGCCAGGTAAGATATCAGATAGAGATGCTTCAAGCCCAAAAGACCAACATAGAAAAGATGGTGCAGTATGCAACTGTACAGATATCCCTGATCATTCCATCCAAACCTCAGCAAGAAGATCACTGGAAATGGGTGATGGATATTGCATCTAAGGCCTTCTGGGGAGCGATTGCGCTGATAGCAATAGCCGTAGCTGGAGGACTTCCGCTTTCCCTAGTAATTCTCGCAGCATATGTAGTTTATAAGCTTATAAAAAAGAAACAGTAAGGTTAATAAATCATTAGTCCTAACTATTTGTCAGCATGTGGATACCTGCATGATTGGGAGAGCTGTATTCAAGGCTCTTTTTGAAATTTGGAAGTTAGTTGTTCACATTTGAGGATGCGGAGAAGTTCTTGCAGATGGACAGAAGCAGGCTTTCAGTGGCCTTCAGTAGGCTTCATAGGAATAGAATTTTGCTAATCTTTGAAAGAAGAAAACAGAGACTCTACAGGCTGATAGATCCGGAGGGCTTCATCCTCTTAGCATCAGGGCTCATCAGAAATTTGGACAGAAT
>JAGDWR010000073.1:8315-10008 GCA_023269865.1 Candidatus Methanodesulfokora sp. | reverse complement strand
AGGAGCTCTCTGTCCCGATAGTGACTGGAATTATAGACTCACGAGCAGAACATGCAATAGTGTCCTCTCTCGCCAGAAATGGAGAGTTGAGCCACGGGGAAGTGATATGCTACAGTCTTATATCGCTCCCCTTTGGAGGATCCAGGCTCATGGTGCAGTATGTGCTGCCTGTTGCAGTAGCAGGACTCGGCCCTGTTATCGGTGCTGTATACGTTGCTCTTTCAATTCTAGGTCTCTTCATCGGAATGGCAATGGGCATAACTGGAGGAAGAGTTTTCCTCACGAAGAAGCAGAGGAATATAGCCTTAAAGGATGAAATACCGGGCAGAAAGATCGACATCCGAAGATCTCTGTTGAGGGCAGCCTCCATGACGAAAAATGTAGGAGTAAAATATGTAATAGTCGTGATAATACTTTCCATTCTTGTATACTTTGGAATTTTTGACTATTTGAAAAGCCTGTCTGCACCTCTGGCGAGAGCCTTTCTTGTGAGTCCAGCAGCCCTGCCGATCACTGTCACATATGCAGTTAACTCTATGGCAGCGATCTTGATGGCAGGTGAGTCGATAAAAGCAGGAATAGTTGCATGGAAGGACGCACTAATTGCCCTATTCATAGGGAGAATAATTTTCGCGATAATATCGGAATTCCCCAGACATTCCTTCCCCTTTTATGTGTCAATATATCAGCCGAGGCTGGCCCTGAAGCTGACGCTGGCTTTGATTTTTTACACCCTCATCTCAACACCTCTCCTGATGTTGGCAGTCAGAGTTCTCCCGGTGGCCTGAATGAACCCTCTTGGTGTTCTGCAGGGCATGTTGACCCTGATAGCAGCGACCTTTCTGGGAGTGCTAGTGGCAAATATCCTGATATCCCTGGGATATATAGAAAAGGTGGGATTTCTACTCGTCCCAGTGATGAGAGCAGCGGGACTTCCGAAGCAGCTCTCCTTTCCTGCTGTGGTTGGCATAATAGATGGAAGGGCTGAGCATTCGATAGTTTCATCCTACATGAGACAATCCAGAATAGGGGAGGCTGAAGTTTTGGCTTATAACCTCGTGACCACGCCTTTAGCGGTGATTTTCTACCTCTACAGGTACTACTTGCCGATTTGCATTGCATCGCTCGGCTTGATAGTAGGCGGAATCTACGTTCTGCTTTCCTTCATCTCATCTCTCGTGGCATTTACATTAGGAGTAATATATGGCAGGCTGAAGGTCAGGAGCAAGGACATGCTTGCAGAGGGTTACTCTGAGAGGTTGAAGGAAAGGAGGTTCAGGGACTGTCTCAGAATAGCTGTCTCCACAACTATATACATAACAAAAAGGTACATAGTAATAACTATTGTTTTACTGGTCCTAGATAATATCGGCATATTCTCCCAGATGAAACTGCTTTTAAAAGCAGCAAGAATTCCCGTTAGCCCACAGGGTCTTGCGATAGTAACGACACAAGTAGCAAGCCCGACAGCAGGCGTTTTGATGGCAGGAGAGCTCTTAAAAAGCAGTTCCATAACCGCTAAGGAGGCCTTAATTGCTTTGATCCTGGGAAGATTTCTATTTCTTATATCGCAGGACTATCCAAGGGCCTCATTTCCATTCTATGCTTCAATGTACCCGGTGAGCACAGCGACAAAGCTTGTCCTTTTCTCGGCGCTGGCCACGTTTATATCAACTCCTCTCTGCATTCTCCT
>JAGDWR010000073.1:6590-8215 GCA_023269865.1 Candidatus Methanodesulfokora sp. | reverse complement strand
ATAGAGTATCAGTTATATGGAACAATTCTACCTTAGCTATCTCAAGCTAATGGCCAGGGGCCTTTTTAAGCTTCTCTGCATGAACGGGCTTCATATTTTGAGCTTGCTCAAGTTCTAGTTGCATCATCAGGAAATATATCCCATCCTGACAGCCTCTACAAGCAATGGATCTGGTATAGAGTAAAAATCCCCCTTCTTCTCGATAAAGCCGTAGTAGACTAGTTCCCTCAGGTAGCTCGACACTTGCTTATCGCTTACATTAGCCATTAGTCTTAAGGCTCTCTTGACTTCACTCCAGGTTGAAGGTCTTACAAGAGTTCTCATCACCTCAATATACCTCCTTCTCGCCAGTGATCTTGCACTAAGGAAATTTCTGAACTCCTCTGCGACCATCCTTGCCCCCTCTTCCACAGCCCTTCTTAGGGCATCAGGCTCCCCCTTGCTCCTCAAATAGCCGTAAAAAGTAAGCCACCCTATGATTCCATCTAGCTTTGATACCGCTTGATCTACTTCATCCTTAGAGATTCGCACCCCAGCCTGCCGAAATCCTGCTTTTAAGAACTCTGAAGCTTTCTCACGGGAAAGCCTCTCCAAATTTATCTCTGAGAAAGCTCTGCCGAAAAGAGGAGCCTTCGGGTTGCCAACTCCAAGAAACTTGTCCAACAGCCCAACTTCTGAGCCAGCAAGCAGTATCTTTACCTCATTCACGTAGTCGTACACATGAGCTAAGATCTCGCTGAACCCCCTCACATTCCTCAGTTCCTGAGCTTCATCTATAGCTAGAATTATCTGCCTGCCTCGAGCCCACTTACCTATCTCCTCAAGCATCCTGCTGATAATGCTCACCTTTTTCTCCTTAAACTCCAACTTTAAACCGGAAATCTCTATTCCTCTTATCCCCGATAGGATTTTCCTGAATCCCTTATCTTCCAAGAACTTGCTGAGCTCTGCAGAAAAGTACTCATAAAGATCCTCCGGAGTCAGGGGGCCTGCTAACCTGAGATCAATGAATATGTACGGCACTTTTACTTCATTAAGGGCTACTCTCATTAGCGAGGATTTACCTGTCCTTCTTAGCCCCTTTACGACTATCATTCTGGTAAAAGGATCTAGCAACTCCTTTTTAAGCGATTCCAGCTCCTTTTCCATGTTGAAAAAGTCCTCTTTTCTCGTCTTCACAGCAAGTGAGAAGTACAAATAACACCCCCTGATAGTTACTTACACCCCCTGTTATTTAAATCTTAATCCAGGGGAATCCTCATCTGCCCTAGCACTGGTGCAATTTTTATTATATAAAAAAGAGATTTGGGCTTGGAATTAGTATATAATACAGAAATAATATAATCCTTTTTCACTATATTCTATGATTCGGAATATGCTCAGGATCCTACAAAATCCTCATCTGCTCATACTGTGTAGTCAAGCTGCTGTTTCTGCACTGGAAGTATCATGGGGAGAGGCGGAGGAACACCTATTGATCTGCAGAGGACAATTGCCTCAGCAAGAGATGTCCCGGTAACAGCTTGAGCGACTTCAGCCGGCACCTTATTCCCCTTGAGCTCGTTGTCAATTCTTTTCATCTCCTCCTCGCTCCCCCTCAGATAGGTCGTCCCCCTCACGGTCAC
>JAGDWR010000073.1:1578-6490 GCA_023269865.1 Candidatus Methanodesulfokora sp. | reverse complement strand
TTGTAGATGACATCGAAGGTGAAGTTTGCCGCCCTCTCATTGTTCTCCAGCTTCATGAACCCCTGTATGCTGACGTTAACTGTCACTATGAGCCCCTGAGGAAGGCTGGCATTTGGATCTATAAGCCTCTCAGCAGTGAGACCTGTTATCCTTATCGAAAGCTCCACATGATATGCAACAGAGGAGGTTAATAAAGTGATCTCCATATTCTCATATGTCCATAGATGATCTCTTGGATCTGGCGAGAGGGATAAGGGAGGCAGTCATCCCCCATTTAGGATCCAGATCTGAGCTAAAAATGAGAGGAGCTGGAGGAGATCTGATGAGGAAAATAGATTCCATCGCAGATGCTGAGGCTAGGAAGCTGGCTGAGAAGTACAATGCAGGGATAGTTACAGAGGAGTCAGGCATGACAAGAAGAGGAGAAGGGCTGATCATAATAGATCCTGTTGATGGAAGTGCAAATGCCGATAGAGGGATAAGATTTGCATCTGTCTCAGTGGCGTACTCAAGTGGGGAGAGGGCATCATCGCTCGAGATGGGCGCTGTTGTAGACATATTTACAGGAGATGAGTACTATGCCATTAGGGGCAATGGATCGTACAAGAACGGCAGAAAAATTTCAATAGGGGATTTAGATGGACCTCCTGTTGTATATGCTCCCTGCAGGAAGGACACAGTTCTGCTGAGGAAGCTGAGGGACATATCAATGAGGGATCTGGGAAGCATAGCATTGGGCCTCTGTTATGCAGCAGAGGGGATATTCGATGCTGTTATAGACGTGGGAAACTTTGTTAGGGCATTTGACATAGCTGCAGGAATTCTAATAGTCAAGGAGGCTGGTGGTTCTATCTTCTCCAATGGAGATTTCCTTTTAAGTGATGTAAAAAGGTGCATATCCTTTGCCGCAGGGAAAAGGGAGGCAGTGATGTCTCTGCTGGGGACAATTGGATGCAATCTGAGGGAGCTGTTTGCAGACTAAGTTTTAATATTTCCCTTTTGTCAATCTGCTATGGAGTTCTTCGATGTCCTGGCCAGAAGACATTCTATAAGAAGGTATCTTCCCAAAAAAGTGGAGGAGGAGAAGATAAACCTGATACTAGAAGCTGTGAACACATGCCCTACTGCTGGAAACCTGCAGGCATACCATGTTGTGGTCGTCAGGGATGAGGAGAGGAGGAGAAGGCTGGCAAGAGCCTGTTATAATCAGGAGTTTGTTTATGAGGCCCCTGTCTCAATGGTCTTCTTGGCAGATCCCATGAGATCAGCTAGGAGGTATGGAAGGAGAGGAATGGTGCTGTACAGCATTCAGGATGCGACTATAGCTGCCACCTATGCAATGCTCTCAGCCACAGCACTTGACCTAGGGACCTGCTGGGTGGGAGCTTTTGATGACGATAAAGTCAGGGAGGTTGTCGGTGCATCAAGCGATCTGGTTCCCGTGGCAGTGATAACAATAGGGTATCCTGCGGAAAGGCCTGAAATTACCGAAAGGAGGAAAATAAGTGAAATGGCTAATATGGAAGTGTTTGGAAGACCTTTTCCACATAAAGAAGTGAAAAAAGAACTGATAAGGTCATGATCTTGCTATTACCTTTGAATGCTCTTTTAGGGATATTCCGAAGTCCCTTGGGATGTTCCAACCTACTTTCTCGTCGAACATTTCAGGAGATATGTTCGTAACAGAGATGCTTTTCAGGTCTATGTAACTGAATTTATAATCTGTCATGTAGCCTGAGACGCAGAGCTCAGAGAGAATCTGAAGGACATCAGAAAGATCTCCCCAGAACATCTCAAGTAGGGCTATCACTCGAAGCTTTCCTAGCTCCTTTGCAAATGCATGTACATATATACTTTTATTAAGGGCGTAGAGAAATCTCTCCATGTAGTCTTCTTTGTCAAAAGTAAACTCAAAGAAGAACCAACCTGATAGCTCTGGAGAGTATCTTGGAAAATAGACATAATAATCCCTTATCAGGCCTTGCTTTATCAGATGATTATCAAAGTGGTACTTCAGCTTTGCGGGACTTGTTCCTATCTCCTCAGCAATTTTCAGCAGAGGTATCGTTGCATCTTCAACAAGTTTAGATAAAATATATATGTCTATTTTATCTACATAAGCTCTTGTTAAATCTTCGCTCAGCTTGATTCTATTCCCTTCAAGAAAATCATTCTTTAATTCATTTGGCATATAATCCCAAATTCTATAAGTAAGGCTAAGCCTAGATAAATCTAGAGGTGGAAAGATAAAATCGGTAATATTCAGTATTCTTTTTAGCTCAAATTCTTTATCTGTTAATATTTTTCTTAAAACTTCCTCTAAAAAGAAAAATCTCTCGCTTGGAATTATTAATTGAGCGAGTATTCCATTTATATTTCCATAGATCCTATAAATCTTCTTCGGAATAGACATGGATTCTATGGACCTCTTAACCGGATCCACTCTCCTATGGTCAAGAGGAAGAAATAGCAATGTATTAGTCAGGCCCATAGAGGAGTAAGAAGGCAAAGCCCTCACAATAAGACCTGTTTTATTTTTTATTATATTATATCTATAACTAATCTTTTTCGGATCCTCTCTCAGATATCTGGCAATTCTTGATAGATTCCTAGGTCCTATCTTTTTAATTGCGTCTATTATTTTCAAGTTGGTTTCGTCTAATATCAAAGATATCTTTTTAAAATATTCTATATGTTCACTAGATACTATACTTGCTAGATTCATAGCTGATCACCATGATTAGTATCGGATCTTCTTTAAAAATTTCCCTAATTTTCCTAGTTTTTGAGGGAAAGTTTTTAAATAAGCTTAACTTCTACTAATACTCAGGTGGTATATCATGGGAAGTTTTAATAGGTATGCCTTTGCCGGAATTCTAGTGTTTTTGATTGCTGTTGGGGCCCTCAAGCTCGTTGATCCAGCCCCTCTCTCAACCTCAGTTGGCAAGCTCGTTGATCCAGCCCCTCTCTCAACCTCAGTTGGCAAGCTCGTTGATCCAGCCCCTCTCTCAACCTCAGTTGGATGAAGAGGTGCGATGATGGTTTACAAACAAGCAAAAACAACATTCGGCTCCAGGTTCGGCAGGCCTAATGTTGAGAGGCTGATGATCTACTTCAGCCTGGCTGTCAACATGAAGCCGAAGATGCAGAGGTGCCCCGACCTCTAACCTTTTTTGGTGTCCCCATGTCTTTGTCTTTTTCTGTATCCCCAACTGTTAGACTGAACAGGGAACCCTACGGGGTTGTTGTGAACAACGTCGACCTCTCCACCTCATACGTTGTAGATCCTCTTTCAGGATATTCTCTTGTACTTTTGGCAAAATATGGCTACGATTATTCTCTTGAAAAGCTATCCAGATTGATAGGCTGGGATAAAGCAGAGCTTTTAATGTCCAAGCTTCATGAAAGAATTCCAGAGGCGTTCATCAGAATAGGAAAGTACTCTAGGGACTACTCATTTTATTTTGACAGGCTTGATGAGGAGAAATTTCTCTACAACGTTAATCTGGAGGACTTGATGAAAGCAAATCTGGGCTACAGGATCTCATCAGTTCCTGAGAGGGTCTACGTGAGGGATGAAGGAGGGATAAGCCCTGCAAGAGTAGTGGACTTCATCCAATCGATGTCAAATGAGAGGAGGCAGGTGCCGAATCACCTGATAATATTGGGGCTGAAGAGATCCTACTTCGCTGAGCATTTGATAAGCAGGACACCCGACTGGATCTTCAAGGAGCTTATGATAAGATGGCCTCCCGAGGATCTGGAATATGAGGAGATGGACTTCGATAAGATCACACTTGTAGTTGACCACTACTCCTTCTTCAACAAAACAGACTCTGTAATGGATTTTCTTAGCAGAATTAGCAGAAGAAGGACCCAGGTTAACTATATAACAGCTTTTGAGATGGGAGATTCATATAAGAACCTCTATAGGCTCCTGGGAGCTTCTGACATCCTATCAATAAGGCCCATAGAGATGGAGAAGCTCTCCTGGGCAAAGGTCCCAACTGCTCATGCTATAAATGATGCATATGAGAAGATATCCTCAATTCTGATATCCCTGAGGGAAGAAAGCGGCTATTTAGTGTACAAGGACAGGCAGCTTGTCGATCTCTCCTACCTTGAGGACGTTGCCCTCAAGAGAATGGCCAGGACAGTTCCCAGGTCGGAGCACAGATGCCAGGCCTACAGGACTCAGATAGCAATAGCATCGAGCGGAAACGTCCTTGGCTGTCCCTGGATTCCAGATGTCCCGGAGCTCTCCCTGGGAAACATATTGAAGGAGATATTCAGGGAAATATGGAGCAGGGCAGGCAAGCTGGCATTTCCGGAGGTGTTTGAGCAGTCAAGCTGCTCTGGTTGCGAATACCTCGAGATATGTAGCAAGTACTTCGGCTTCTGCTATGCCTGGAACTCATTTCTTTTTGGAAATATTCTTCAGCAGGACAGGTTCTGCTATAAGGAGAACCAGCCGACAGTCCCCGAGTAGATCAATCTGGAACTATATGATGAGCTCTGCACCTGGGCTCATAACTCTCCTTCCCAGCGACCAGTATAGTTGGGCTTGTTTTTGGAGCAGGCTTTCCATCTATCAGCCTCTGGCTCATTGTGGCTGGACCTCCGCACACAGTGCAGACTGCTGTCAGCTTTACTACGTCATCAGCTATTGCAAGAAGATATGGCATTGGCCCAAATGGGTCGCCTCTGAAGTCCTTGTCAAGCCCAGCAAGGAGAACTGTTTTCCCGGATTTGGCAAGATCCTTTACCACATCAACTATGCCCTGATCGAAGAACTGGACCTCATCAACTGCTATCACATCCGCATCACTAGGAATTAGATCCCTGAGCTCACTCGAGCTGCTCACTGGTATTGCCTCCATCCTCCTTCCATCATGGCTCACGACTTCTGTGT
>JAGDWR010000073.1:0-1478 GCA_023269865.1 Candidatus Methanodesulfokora sp. | reverse complement strand
CTGCTCACTGGTATTGCCTCCATCCTCCTTCCATCATGGCTCACGACTTCTGTGTGAGAATACCTTGAGTCGATGCTGTGCTTGAAGAGTACGACTTTCTTCTTGGCAAGAAGATACCTCTTTACCTCTATCAAGAGCTCATCTGTCTTTCTGGCGAACATCGGCCCTGTGAATATCTTTATCCATCCCATAAGGTGCAGTGCAGGGTGGTAAAGATAAAGGATGCTGAGAGGGCAATGAAAATTCTGGAAATTCTGGAGAAAAATATGGAAATAAAAAAGGAGGAATTTACAGCTCTAGCTTCAGAGGATCCATTTGAGATATTGATAGCGACTATTCTATCCCAAAACACGAATGATAGGAATTCTCTAGCTGCTTTCAATGAGCTGAAGAGGAGGATAGGGATAAATCCGGATTCTCTATCTAAAGCTGAGGAGGACGATATCGCTGATGCAATAAGGATAGCTGGTCTCTATAGGACAAAGGCCAGGGCGATAAAGGAGATAGCAAGGGAGGTGGAGGAAAAATATGGAGGGGATTTCAGAAAAGTACTATCACTTGAGAATCCAAGAGATGAGCTGTTAAAACTCCCAAAAGTTGGGGAGAAGACAGCAGACGTGGTCCTCCTGTTCTCCTCCAGGATGGAGACATTTCCGATAGATACTCATGTGAGAAGAGTAGCTGGAAGGCTTGGTCTTTCATCGGGAAGCTATGAGGAGATGAGAAGGGATCTAATGAGCTTATTTAAGGGGAAATGCCTGGAGGCACATCTCCTCTTAATACAGCTGGGCAGAAGGTACTGCAGGGCCAGGAAACCTCTTTGCAGCACATGTCCTGTCAGAAGCCTTTGTCCTACAGGGATGAAAGGATCTCCTTGATAAGCCTGTTCTGTGGCTCTCCAAGCCACCTAGGCCAGTCACTCATCTCCCTCAGTGCTTTCAAGAGCTCCTCTTTCGTTCTAGCTGTCCTGTATATCTGCAAGCCAATTCTCTTTCCATCGTACAGCCTGATGAAAGCCTTGTACATCTGATCCTCTTGATCCTCTACTATCTCAAGTTTCACTCTGATATCTCCTTCCGATCTCTCCATCAGAGGAGAACACCCTCACCTCTTCTCCACAAGACCCTCGTTCACAAGAGATTCAAAGAACCTCTCTATCTCCTTCAAAAGCTCTGCCTCATTGTCTATAACAAACTCCTCCTTCAGGAGGTCCACCACCCCCTGAGGGGTCATCCAGGAATCGACTATGAAGCTCAGCACGATAGCTGCCTCATCGCTGAACTCGTACTCGTTGTTCGTGTTCTCGTCACGGAGAATGTTCCCCTCGAGATGACAACTCTCCTTTAGATGATATTCAACCAAACATTTCACCTGGGCTTTTAAACAGGCTCTTCTATAAAACTCTTTCGACATGTTTTTAATACAAGTCTCCACGTCCTTTTGGGTGATAAACTGGTTCTAATAGGAGTAACCTCATA
>JAGDWR010000026.1:5954-10353 GCA_023269865.1 Candidatus Methanodesulfokora sp. | reverse complement strand
TTTATAGCCTCTCTTCTTAATGTATAGGTACTCTTTTTGATCTCAACTTCTCTCATCAGGGTAAATATTGCCCAGAAGGAAGGGTTAATATTTTTAGCGGATTATATCACTTGACCCCTATGAGAAAATTCTATGTAGTCAGTGAGGATGAAATAAAACAGGGTAAAGTTACAGATGTTTACTTTGTTAGGACAATGGAAGTCCTTAGAAAAAAAGGTCTAGCCTCAAAAAGGGTGTCGATGGAAATTTCAGCTAGATCTCTTCCCAACAACTGGTCTTGGGGGATTCTTGCAGGAGTCGAAGAGGTTCTAAGGCTTCTGGAAGGGAGAAGCGTGGACGTGTATACACTGATGGATGGAAGTCTCTTCGAGAGAGAAATGCCAGTAGCCAGAATAGAGGGTCCTTATGAGGAATTCGGTGAGCTGGAGACAAGCATTCTCGGTTTTCTCTGCAGCCTATCTGGTGTGGCAACAGCAGCAGCAAAAGTGAAAATGGCCGCTGGAGAAAAGCCAGTTATAAACTTTGGAATAAGAAGAAATCACCCTGCTATAAGCTTAGCAATAGAGAGAGCTGGAATTATAGGGGGACTGGATGGCTCCTCCGGTATACTAGTAAGAGAGCTGGGAATAGAGCCATCTGGCACAATGCCTCATGCAATGATAATTCTTTTCGGGGATCAGAGGGAAGCTTGGAGGGCCTTTGATGAGGTAATACCAGAGAGCGTTCCGAGGATAGCATTAGTAGATACCTTTTGGGACGAGAAAACTGAATCTATACTCGCAGCTGAAACTCTAGGGGGAAAATTAAATGGAGTTAGATTGGATACTCCGGGATCAAGAAGGGGGAACATGGAGGAGATAATAAGGGAGGTCAGATGGGAGCTTGACAGAAGGGGATTTCACAATGTTAAAATATTTGTATCAGGAGGCCTAAATGAAGAGACCGTGAAGAAGTTTTCTGAGGCGGGTGCGGATGCTTTTGGCGTAGGTACTAGGATATCAGGTGCAAGGCCTGTGGATTTCGGGATGGATATTGTGGAGATAGAGGGAAGACCTATAGCGAAAAGGGGAATACTATCCGGGTCAAAGGATCTGTATATATGCGATGAGCACCTTATCTACAGCTTTGTACCGAGAGGACAGGATCCCCCAAGATGTCCAGTTTGCGGGGGAAGGATGAGATACTCCTATGTGAAGGCGATGGAGAATGGAAAAATAAAAGTTGATTTAAAACCAGCTATAGAGATAAGAGAGGAGACTAGAAAAATACTAAGAAAACTCAGAGAACTTAATAGGGGATTCTAGATAGTTTTAGCTGCTTCCGACAAATATGGGTCTTCTGCTCAACCTCTCAGGCATGTTTATCTGTCTGAATGGCATGCCCTCTGTTATCTCCAATATTTCCTTCACTAGATCCTCGGGAGTTGTGTAGTAATCAGCCCCATCGATTCTTCTTCTAACCCTTATCTTTGACATCTCTCTTTCGGCGCTACCGACAACAACTATGTAAGGTATCCACTTTCTCTCAGCATCTCTTATCTTATGGGCTAATGTCATCTCCCTGTCGTCTAAATCCGCCCTGATCTTGCCTCTGATATAATTCAGAACCTCCTCCGCATAGGCTAATTGCTCCTGAGAAACTGGTATCACCCTAACCTGCACTGGTGAGAGCCATAGTGGAAGCATTGGTTTTTTTCCTTCCCTCTCCTTCTTGGCTGCAGTCTCCAGAACAGCATATATGAGTCTCTCAATGCTCCCCATGGACGTATGTATTATTATGCCAGGTCTTCTCTCACCATTTTCATCTATATAGAATATACCATATCTAGCAGAATCCTCGACATCGAGCTGCACTGTGCTGAGCTGCGCATTTCCTCCTGTTGAGTCAACAAATTGAAACTCATGCTTCATCGCCCAATAATGTTTCATCTCAGGAAGTATCTCTATGAGAGCTGGCTTTCCTGATATTTTGAGCATTTCTATTATTTCGGGCTTGAGCTCATCGTAAAACTTCTTCACCACTCTGAAGGCGACGGCATATTCTATCCCCAGCTTTCTCAGCAAGCTATGGTATTTTTCATAATACATTTTATAAACAGAAATGCCCTGTTTCAGATCTCTTGCAAATGTGTGTATATCGGGCATTGTGAATGCCCTGAGCCTTCTCAAGCCGACAGCCTCTCCTCTTTGCTCAAGCCTGAAGGAGGGAGATATCTCGTAGAAGCTGATTGGAAGATGCCTGTAGCTTATGTTCATGTCCTTCATCATTTCAAATAACCCGAAGTCGCCAGCGAACCTGAGTATGAGCTGGTTATTGTCCACCTGAATTGTGTACATTCTCTCCCTGAACTTGGATGCCTGTTCTGCAATGGCTGGAACATCCAATCTGTACATAAGAGGGGTCTCTATCTCCATTGCTCCTATCGAAGTTGCTACATCAAGAGCAAGCTCCTCTATCAACCTCTTAACTAGCGTTCCTGCAGGATAAAATCTGAAATGCCCGACATCGGATGATCTCTCATAATCCACGAGCTCAAGTCTCCTCATCAACTCTATGTGGCGTGGTTTTTCGCCTGAAGGAGTCTTTCCGAAAACTTCATTTCTAACTAGTATCCTGAGCTCCTCGTCAGCGATTTGATTTAAATCCCCTACCTCCTCCTCCCTCCCATCGGGATATAATATAACAAACTTACCATGTTCTTCAGCTTCTTTTCTCCCCTCAATTTTCCTCTCCCCCGCTCTTATCACTCTAAGTGATTCTGAGAGAGGATGCCCCTTCACCCTTATTTCGAACTCCTTATACCAACCAATTGGCGCAACTGCCACGGAGAATTTCTCCTTTCTCAGCGATTCTACAAGAATGTTCATAAGCCTTTTTGCTTCGGAAAAAGGAAGCGGATTTTCTGTTAAATGAACCCAAGGATATACAAGCAGAGAAGAAGCTCCAACCCTAGATGATACCTCCTTTATATCCTCTGTAGCAAGGGATATTTCTTCCTCGGAATCTCCCTTCTCGAAAGACGTGAAGAGAACTAGAAGGTCTGAGTATTCTCCTTCTCGACTTTCTGGTTCCTCAGCAGCCTCAACAGCCTTCTGCTTAACTCTAAATCTGAAGAAATCGCTATGCAATGCCAATATCCTCACTTGATCACCTTCGCTCCCTCTAGTGAGACCTTAGCTGCAAAGGAAAGGTAACTTGCTGATAAGTTTTTCGCTAGCATTTCAGGATCATCCGATAAACCTATCACACAACCTCCCCCACCAGCTCCAGAAAGCTTTGCACCATATGCGCCAAACTTCCTCATCATCCAAGCTATATCATCCAGCACATGATTAGATACTCCCATAGCGCTTAGAAGACCATGATTTATGTTCATAAGTTCACCAGCTCTCACCAAATCCCCGCTTTCTATAGCTCTTCTTCCCTCTAAAGTCACGATGGATATGGCAGATATTATTCTCTCCATTACATCTCTCATCTCATTATACTTCTTGGACACCATTGACACAAGCTTCTTAGTTTCACTCGGCAGTCCAGAGCAGGATATTGCGATTGATAGGTCCCTTTTAGGATCTATCCTGCTGACCTCCATCCTTTCATCCCTCCACTCCACCCAAACTAACCCTCCTAGAACAGCACAAGCAGGGCCGGTTTTGCTTGCTTTTCCATGTATCCTTCTCTCAAAATCATAGACTATATCAAGCAGAAGAGATTTCTCTGGTTTTTCCCCTATTAGACTGAGGAAAGCTGCAGATATAGCAGCTGATGTGCTTGCAGAGCTGGCCATTCCGCTGCTGACAGGGACTTCTGATGATATCTCCACCATAAGTCCTCTGTTGAACTCATACCTTCTCATTAAATCCATAAGCCCGGATGCTAATGGAAAAAGAGGGCTCTCCTCAGGCCGTTCTCTGTCATACCTCCATTTTAGGCCCTGAGAGAACTTGTCGGATTTTATCTCTATTATCTTATCCTCTACTTCGGTTATTCTTGCTCTTGTTTTTATATCCACGCTCATTGCAAGAGCCGGAGATCCATACAAGACAGCATGCTCTCCATATAAGAATGCCTGAGATGGAGCAACTGCCTCGGAAAACTTAGGCATAAACAGCTAGACGTCATGAGATTAAAAGTCTACTCTATAACTCCAGTGTTTCTAGCAAGTTTCTCTGCAGCACTTCTAGTTAATCCACTCTCTCCCAATATTGTATACCTGTTCCTTATCTTATGAGCTATCGTCAGTGCGCTTATGACATCTTCCCTGTCTATTCCGGCATCAGAGGCCTTTACAGGCGCTTCTGCCTCAATTAGCTTGTTCCTTATCTTTTTCCAGTCTTGACCCTGTAGATAAGCCATCATTATCGCTCCAATTCCGACTTGTATCCCATGTGGTGCGCTC
>JAGDWR010000026.1:0-5854 GCA_023269865.1 Candidatus Methanodesulfokora sp. | reverse complement strand
TTCCCCTTCTCCATCGATATTATGTCCAAAGAGTGGCTGAAAAGGTGCTCGCTCCCGCTTGCAGGTCTAGAACTTCCTGCAATGCTTATGGCAACTCCACTTCCTATAAGGGCCTTTACAAGCAACCTTGTCGACTCCTCAAGGCCTGGCTTTATCTCTCTTGAGTGGTTCATCGCTATTTCTGCACTAAGAAGAGCCATAGAAGCTCCATATTCGCTATAAGGCTCGTCCTTCAGCTTGTATGCTAGCTCCCAATCTCTAACTGCTGTGACCTTCCCCACAAGATCCCCAAAACCTGATTTGAATGATAGAGGAGGAGCATTCTTTATTATGTTGGTATCCGCTATTATAACAGTTGGTGATTCCGTTCTTGTCCATTCCTTCCCCCTTACTTCTTCTATTTTTCTGGAGAGAAGAAAGCTTATGGAGGGTGAAGCTATCCCATCATGGCTTGGAGATGTGGGAACAGATATGTATCTCACTCCGTTCCAGGCAGCTGTTATCTTAGCTACATCAAGAGGTCTACCGCCGCCGACTCCAAGTATTATATCTCCTTTAAACTCTCTAAAACTCTGGTCGGATTTCATAACATCCTCTATATCCCCTTTTTTTGCGGAGAAAATATCCACAACATACCCATCATGCTCCAGTGTGGAGGCAACATCATCAGCTATCCTGCTTGTGATCTCCCCTCCTGTTACCAAAAAAGCCCTTTTTCCGAAAGCAAGATAGTCTATAACATCAGGAATCTTCTTAATTGCCCCTGGCCCAAAAAATATGTACCTTGGACTTTCTATAACCTCTAGCCTATCCTCAATCTTGCTTATCCTCATTACCCTGCTCAATGCTAATTCCCCAAGCTTTCTGAGGGCAGCCTTTTAAAACATCATATATAAACTAATGATAATAGCCAGCGAGCTCATCTTAGTAGAGTTTAAATCTTAGATGAACACAGTCGGCCAAAAGGTGGAACTATGTCAGCTGAGGGCCTTATCAAGGACAAGAAACTCATTATAGCGATAATAGTGGATCTAATACTGGCCATTTTGGTAATTTCTCCCCTGATGTATGGCGCATCCCCTGTGAAAATAAAGATAGACCCAAGTGTGGTTCCTCTAAACTCCATCTACACAGTGAACATCGAGTGTCCTGCTGGAGTGAATGGGGCTTTAGAAATTGTCTATGGGCCGACGGAAAAAATGATGTACTCGAAGACCATAAGTGGAAGCACCATTTTGTCTCTAAATGCCTCAGAAGGAGTATATTCCATAGGATTATACGTCGTTAGAGTGAAATCTCCTGAGGGGAAACTACTGGCTGAGGAGACCTTCTCAGTGATATGGGGAGAAAATCTGAGCGTTAATGCATTTCATGGGCAAATTAGGGGAGGAAAAGGAAATTATTCAGCAGAAATTTTCGTTGAAGTCAGGCTGAAGAATGGATCTCCTGTAGGGAATGCCACAGTTTGGGCATTCGCTGTGGAGCCTAATCAACACATATCCCCATTTCCGGCGAGGACCAATAAGTCGGGGATGGCAATCCTGAGTTGGAGCGCTGTAAACGTGTCGGGAAACAGGACTTTTCACTTAAAGTTTAATGTAGCAAAGCCAGGCCATCATCTCGCCTCGACTATGCTGGAGATCCGAATAACAGCTAAAAAGGAATAGATTACTGCTCAAGCGACATCAAAGGGCCAAATTCTCCTCTTCTTATTGCATCCAATTTTTCTCTAAGCTCCTCCTCCTTTACCTTGTTGAATAGAGGCCTTACCTCTGCTATTTTATGTCCTCCTGGGACCTCATCAGAGGCATCCTCATACCTAGCCTCATGCACGCTTCCCTCTAAATTTAGCATTTTCCATATTTTTTCAGCAGAAAAAGGCATGAACGGCTCTATGTATATTGCTATTGTTTTTATAATTTGGATCGACGTTTTTATGATCTTATCAGCCTCTTTCCTGTTCTCCCTATACTTCCTCCAAGGCTCGCTCTCGTTTAGATATCTATTTCCTATCCTTGCTATATCCATGACGGACCTTAAGGAGTCCCGCAACTTGAAGGATGAAAGCTCATCTACGACTCTTTTTGAAGTTTTGTACACCTCCTCCATTATGTTATCCAGAGGAGCCTCCGGAATTCTGCTCTCATATCTATCCCTGAGGAATGTAAGGGTTCTATGGACGAAGTTTCCCAGTATATCGTTTAGCTCGCTGTTTATCTTCATCTCGAAATCCCTCCAGGAGAAGTTTGAATCCTTTGTCTCCGGTCTTATGGCTATGAGGTAGTACCTCCAGTAATCAGCTTCAAGCAATAAGAGGGCTTCATCTAGCCAAACACCCCATCTTCTTGACTTAGAGAACTTATCCCCCTCATAATTCAGAAACTCAGTTGAGCTCACGTTAAAGGGCAGAACATATCCTTCTTTGGAGGCCATTATTAGAGCTGGCAGTATTACCACATGAAATGGTATGTTGTCCTTCCCTATGAAATAGACAGATTTTGTGTCCTTATCCCTCCAGAACCTGTTAAATTCATCCGGACGTCCAATTTTCTCAAAATATTCCTTTGTTGCTGATATATAGCCCAGAACAGCCTCCATCCATACATATATAGTCTTCCCCTCCGAGCCAGGGAATGGAGAAGGTATCCCCCATTTGTTGTCTCTTGTCAGGGATCTGGGCCTTAATCCCTCTCTTATCATAGATAGGGACATGCTTCTTGCATTTTCTGGCAATGAACTGGTGTTGCTTATGTACTCAATAAGCTCCTTTTCCAGCTTGGGTAGGTCGAAATACCAGTGCTTAGTGGACTTTATCACAGGCCTCTCTCCGCATATAACGCACCTTGGATCTATCAGATCGGTTGGATTTAACAACCTTCCGCACATCTCGCATTGATCTCCTTTGGCCCTTTCATACCCACAATAGGGGCACTTTCCCTCAACAAACCTATCTGGCAGAAATATTCCATCTCTCTGGCAGAAAAGTTGCTCGCTCTCCTTTTCAAAGACGTATCCATTCTCATAAACCTTCATGTAGAATTCTCTGACAAAACTTATATGAACAGGGCTCTCCGTCCTGGTGTAGTTGTCAAAACTTATTCCATATTCGTCTATTAACTTCAGAAAATAGTTGTGCATTTTGTCAGTCAGCTCCCTGGGGTTAACTCTTTTCTTCATGGCCTCCACTTCTATAGGGGTTCCGTGCTCATCAGAGCCCGATATAAAAACTACATCTTCTCCAGCCTTTCTGAGGTATCTAGCATATACATCAGCGGATAAAAGCTGTACAAGAGTTCCCAGATGGGGAACTGCGTTTATATAGGGCCATGCACAAGCAACTATCCATCTCCCCATTTAACCACCTCCTGTTTGCTGATCCCCTTGACAGAAAAGCTTTATTATGCGATTTATCACATCAGTCGTTGAATCGTTTTCACTGTAGAATTTTCCAAGGCGAATTATCTCTGCATTTATCCCTCTTTTCCTGAGCTCCTCTCTCAGCCATTCCTCCTCAGCCCATTGATCATAGCCAAGCACTATTATATCAGGCTTCTCCTCAACTATAGGCCTTAGAATGTCATTTTCATCCCCCAGCACCGCTTTATCCACTGGCTTCAGGTTTCTCACGACAAAAAGCCTCTCATTTTCCTTCAGTATGGGCTTCCTTCCCTTGAACTTCAGGATATTGGAGTCCCTTGCAATTATCACAACTAGCTCTCCTTCATTGCCAGCTATTTTCTTCGCCTCGATCAGCAGGGCTACATGGCCGGGATGTATTATGTCGAATGTTCCCGCTGTCAACACTTTTCTCCCCATATACCTCTCCACTCTCCCTAAGGGCAATTGTTAATAAATGGTTTCACTAGGTATAGGTAATGGATGATCTAGTATCATGGCTTCAGAGCTTGAGAGAACCACCTTTCAGGATTCTCACTCACGGAGAGGATTTAGATGGCATATTCTCAGGATCTCTAGCAATAGCCGCATTTAATGGGGAAGTAGAGCTGGAGTTCATGGCTCCAGATGAGAGCAAGAACTCAATGAGGACATTTGATGTGACAATAGATCTTCCACCTCCTGCTGGCAGGACTGCTCTGTTCATAGATCATCACGCATCAAATGTCCACCTTCTCAACAGGGCGGATATATCAATATTTGATCCTAATGCCCCATCTTCCGCCTATCTTGTTAAAATGAGTCTCCTCAAAGACTTTCCCTCCTCGGATCTTCTTGAAAGATCAGTTGATTTTGTCTCCAGGGTGGATAAGGGCGAGATGGATGAAAATGTAGCCAAGTTCTCTGTTGTGATAAGAAGAATTTTCAGGACCAGGAGAAAGCTCCTAAAGGAGATGGCAGAGGAGCTTCTTGAAAAGCTTCCGTCATCCGGAGAAGATCTTACGTCATTGAGGATATTTGAGAGCGAGTGGAAGGCTGTGGAGAGGGAGGTTGGAGGGCTTCTAAATTGGGCAGATGCCCTAGAGAAGCTGAGGCTTGAGAAGACAGCCCTGGTAATAGATTTAAGAGGATATCCAGGGTATATAATCCCATATCTTCTTTACAGAGCCAGAAACTCAGCCTATCTTGTTATAACTATGACTGAGGGGAAAAATTCGAATATAAGAGCATCTGTGAGAAGTTCTGAGAGATCCCCCATATCCGCCTTAGAACTGGCCTCAAAGTTCGGTGGAGGAGGTCATGAAAGAGCTTCAGGAATGCTGATAAGGGAGAGCGACATGGAGACAATAGCTAAATTATTAGGAGAAAGGAGAATCCCTGTAAAAGTGGTATCTCCCGCCTCTCCGCATTTAGATTAGGATGCTATGCTTGCTGGAGCTGTTTCTCAATCTTTCTGATGAAGAAGGAAGCTGTGATTAGGGACAGCCCGGCCAGCAAAAACACATAACTTAATCCATAATCTGCCGTAGAAGGCACAAAGGAGTGTGATGGAGTCAGGTTTTCCAAAAGAAGACCGTTCTCTCCATAAATTTTCACAGGGCCCAGGGAGACATTACATATTTTTATATTTTTAGATGAGCCACTTCCTACATAAACTTTCCTCGTCTGATCCCCAATGCTTATATAAAAATATGAACTATTTCCCTTGTTATTCAAAGTAACTGCAATGCAATCTCCGCTCAGGACAGCCGATGCCGATAAAAGCCACTTTACCTCCCTTTTTATCGTCATTTTTACCTCGAAGATGTACCTATCCGGGGCATCCCTCTCATTATAATTATACCATGATAGATAATTTCTGCTTACATTTGTAGGGCCTTTTGCAAAGCTGGGCTCCCATCTGTAGGAGATGAGCTCCGCTCCTTTAGAGAAGTTGAATCCTATGTAGTCTATCCAGCTCCTTGGATCCCTCTCAGTGAAGCTATCAACGACTGTTATCTCATATGAATCATCGATTTTCCTCACAAAATCAGTGGAGTTGAGGTATACAAGAATCCGCATGGAAAGAGATCCCCTGTATTCTGAGAGTCTCCCTGTGTTAAGGGGATCGCACACAACGGTCTCATTATTGAGCAATGTGGAGTGCATCATGACCTTATAAGAAACAGAATCGGGTCTATTTGAGAACATGAGAAGCACATACCGTATCATATCGCTTTCATCTTCCTTAATCATATTAATTAATGTGGTGTTACCTATAAGACTCCTCCCTGCATAGTCAAAGGGATGTTGCTTCACCTCCACAAGGGCAGTTCCATCTCCTCTGAACTCAAGCTCAAAGTTCAATGCAGTCCAGAATCTTGGTTGTGCTCTCACTTGAACAGGAGAAAGGAGCAAAGCAAGCAGGAGGAGCAAGATAAGCTTTTTCATCATCCCTCCCCTATAAACTCAAATCTCA
>JAGDWR010000027.1:5990-10383 GCA_023269865.1 Candidatus Methanodesulfokora sp. | reverse complement strand
TCAGAGGGAATTCTGGGAATTGCAAGCAGGATATCATCGGAGAGGAGGGATGTGGTCCTCATAGTTGCTGATCTAGATGCATATGCAGATGACCTGAACTTTGTCTTTGGACAGGCTGAGCTTAATGGATCAGCTGCTGTTGTGTATCTGGAGAGGCTGAAGCCGGAGTTCTATGGGAAGAGAAGCGACTACTCCCTATTCACAAGGAGAGTCCTCAAGGAGGTGATGCATGAACTGGGACATGTGATGGGCTTGGCCCACTGTGGAGACTGGAGGTGCGTCATGTACTTCAGCAACACGATAGCTGATACGGATAGAAAGGGAGAATACGATTCATATTACTGCAGTAAATGTATGGGGATGCTGAGAAAATCCAGGAGGGTCATCCGATGAACTTCATTGCATTCTCGTACACAATTCCCTCTACTTCTGCTTCCAGCATGGACTTCTCCTTGGCTATTATCTTGATGACATCTTTAATCATCTCCGGTTTGAGCTCAATTCCCCTGTAGACATAAGGGGCATCGCTCTCTGTCAAGAGAATTTCAACAGGTGCCGCCCTGAGGATATCCATGTGCTTTCTCTGGATTGATACAGCTGGATTTATTGATATAAAGTAACCTCTCTCCTCTATCTCCTCAAGCAATTCCAAGGGGCCTGTGTACCAGTGGAAGTTGGCCCTTCTTATTTCATACCTGTCAAGTAGCTCGAGGACCTCCCTCCATGAATCGAGTGAGTGAAGATTGACCGATAGATCAAGATCCTTTGCTATCAAAAGCTGCCTTCTGAAAAACTCCATTTGCTTTTTGTAATTCGACCTCCTCTTGTCCAAGCCTATCTCGCCCAAGCACCTAACTCTATCTGCTATTTTTTCAATTTCGCTGAGGTCGGATTCTTTTGCTGTGTCAACTTCCCAGGGATGTATCCCTATACATGGGATAACATTCTCACCGGCCAAGGAAAGAGTTTTTCTGGAGCTCTCCAGATCGTCTGAAACTGCTATTATGATGAAATCATAGCTCTTTCCTATTTCATGTAGGTGGCAATGAGCATCAACAAGCATACAATCACCCCGATGAACATATCCCTGATGCGGGACATATTTTGCATCTTCTCCTCTTACAGTAATCCCTTCCAAGTCTGACAAGAGCTGATTCTAGGTCCACGAAGTTTTTTACATCTCCTCCTTCCATCTTCCACATAGATAAAAGCTCTCTTACTGCTTCTCTTTTGTCCCCTGCCTTTATTCCTATATTTTTAGCTGCCAAAAATGCAAGAGATGAGAGAGGGGGGTCTGCTTTTCTCCATATACCCCTAAGCTCCCTTAGAAATATCACAACAGTCTCCGGCCCTATTCCCTTTGCTAATCCCCTTATCTTGAACTCCAGGCCTATACTGTCCTCTGCCTCATCATGTAACCTGTTTAAAGAGCCATCATACCTCTCTATTAGGTTGTTGCTCATCTCAATCAGCTTATCAGCCGTCTTAAAGTCATATCTTGTATATCCTGAGATATCAAGAAGCTCCACTATCCTATCCCATCCCAACCTCACTACCTCCTGAGGTGATGATGCCTCTCTTTCTATTGCTTTAAATGCCTTGAAAGCAGTTCCCTCCCTTATTGGAGCTCCGAGAAGGGATGATGCTAGAAGCCACCTGAAAAGCTCTCTTTCCTCCTTTTCCGACAATTTAATTCCGAGATATAGCGAAAATCTTCCCCCTAAGGAGCTGACCAACTCAGCTAGAGGCATCCACTTTTTCCATCGGATGTTATATTTATCCTCAACGGAGCTCTATGCTGTTGAGGAAAACCTCAACAATATTGTTCTGAGAGAAAACCCCCCTTATAGCAACTGCAACATCATAATCCCCTATTTTGACAAGCCAGTATTCCGCCTCCTTCATATCGGTCAGGTATCTTCTGGCTAGATCTGATATCCTTACTCTGAAGCCCCTGGCTTTCATCCCCAGGATCTCCCTCTCCCCTATTGGTTCAATTCTGCCTATGCTCTCATCCACGCTTCCCTCAACTACCTTCTCATCCTGGCTCCTCAAGAAGAAGTACAGGGGAAACATCAACAAGTTGAATATGGATTCCAGCTCATCTTCTGGCATTTCCCTGTTGTTTATCCTCCCGCTAACAGGTCTATCCCCCGACAGAAGGAACTCAGCATCTCTGTCCATGTAACAAACTCTGATGAGAGCATTTTCACCCTCTCCCTCTAGAACATCCATTCTCCATCTATATTCCTCATCAGCAGTCCTTATGGATATCCCTATCCTCCTGGCAATCCCAATTATATCGCCTATTCCCCTCAGAACCGGCATATCCTTTGGCTCTGTTGTCGTATAAAAAGTTAGGTAAATCTGAAGCCATCCTCCCAGAGGATGAATGGATATCCAGGCTTTGAGAACGGCCATTTCCTTGCTGCTATGTTCTCTGGATCTGTCTTCAGCTCTGAAAGCTGAGTTAAATCATTTGATACATATCTCAAGGCTCCTGGCAGGAAGATAAATGCCTTTCCAAACCTGAACGATCTCTTTACAACTCCGCAACCAAGCTTCCTTATCTCCGCATCCAAAAACCTTGAGAACTCCTCAAGCTCATCCAGCTTCTCCTTTAGATCATACTTAGTTCCATCCGTCATTTTATCCAGCTCTGAAAGAGAATCTGTCCTCATCTCAGCTATCTTCTTGAAAACAGCTGGATCTCTTGGGAAGCTCATCTCTATTTCCCTCGTGACAAAGGAGAGCTGAGCTGGATTGTACATCCCAAGTGAATTCATCCTCTTTAAATCCTGCATTCCGTAGTTCCTGAAGCCCAGGAGGGCTACTGCACATGGAACAACAAAGTACTCATTGAACTCCCTTCCCTTTCCCTTAAATCCCAGGATGGATGCTGCTGACGAATCCTCTGGTATGTTCTCAGCTGTCTCTATTATTCTCAGATACCTGAAGAATGAGAGAATCCTGCCCGGAGCGTTTGGAGGGATGTAGCCAGAATTTTCACATGCTTTAAATATCTCCCTGTAGAATGATGTCCTGTAGGCATTCTCATCATCCATCAGGATGACCTTCACTCTTCCCATCTCTATGAAGTAGAGGAGATCATCAAAGCTGAATCCAAAGGAATTACTGAGTGCATAGCTGTAAACAAAGTCCTCAACAGCATTATAGGGGACTAAAGGAATTAGTATGAAGTCGAACAACCCGGATGCAAGCAGACTTCCTATGTTGAACCCAGGGCTTCTCGTTGATCTTCCATATGGAACTGGAGGATCGAAAAGCACATAGCTTCCCTCAAGCTTCAACTCTGGAAAAAGATCCCTTATCTCCACCTTTCTTCCTGAGATAAACGATCTCAGAGCCCCTTCTATTATCCTCTCCGATCTCTCGCTCACAGCATAAAGCGAAAAGGTTAGATAAAAACTTAATCCGGAATTATATGAGTTCCCTCCTTTCCCTCAAGCGCCTCTATCACAGTCCCAAGTTTCGCTATTATGGCCTCTTTTCCACCGTTCTCCACAAATCTAATTGATGCAAGCACCTTTGGACCCATGCTCCCAGCCTTGAAATGCCCTTCCTGATAATATTTCTTCATCTCACTTAATCTCACAAATCCCAACTTCTTTTGCTGAGGAGTTCCATAGTTCAAATATGCACCATCGACATCGGTCAGTATGATGAATCTATCCGCTCTTATCATAGTTGCAAGCCTCTCTCCAGCTAGATCTTTGTCTATCACGGCCTCAACTCCCCTAGCTACGGTGCCCTCCTCGACTATAGGTATTCCTCCTCCACCAGATGCCACAACGATGAAGCCGTTTTCCGCTAGCGTCTTTATAGCATATCTCTCTGCTATTATCTTCGGATCCGGGGAGGGGACAACTCTTCTATACCCTCTTCCGGAGTCCTCCTTTATTACCCAATCCGGTCTCTTTTTAGCCAGTTCCTCAGCCTCTTCCTTCGTGTAAAATGGACCTACGGGCTTTGTGGGATTTTTGAATGCAGGATCGTCCTTGTCCACTATCACCCTCGTGATCACAGTGACTACATACTTATCTATGCCCCTGGACTTCAGCTCGTTCCTCAGAGCCTGCTGTATCATATACCCTATGAAGCCTTGTGTCTCAGCACCACACACATCCATGGGAAAAGCTGGTATTCCGAACATCTTCTGTCCTGCTTCATGCCTCAGCAGAGTTGCTCCTACTTGAGGGCCATTTCCATGCGTTATCACTAGTTTGTATCCAGCCTCCACAAGGTTTGCCAGGTCCTTAGCTGTGTTCTTAACGTTGTTGTACTGCTCCTCAAAAGTACCCCTCTCACCCCTCTGGAGAATTGCATTTCCTCCAAGCGCAACAACTAGGAGCTCCATCTAAATTCCCCTGAG
>JAGDWR010000027.1:3581-5890 GCA_023269865.1 Candidatus Methanodesulfokora sp. | reverse complement strand
CATCTAATCACAGAACCTCTATCCTCTCCTCAGGTATACCCCTCTCCTTCAGTATTCTCTTTACCTCCTTTCTGTGGTCTCCCTGAAGCAGTATGACCCCATCCTTAAATGTGCCTCCGCAGGATAACCTCCTCTTCATCTCTTTAAGTAGATTCCTCATCTCCTCATCTGAGTAGCTCAATCCCTCCACTATCGTGACCTTCTTTGATTTCCTGAGGTCCATTTTGACCTTTACAATAAGTTCCTCCTTTTCAATCTCCTCGAAGGGGAGCAGCTCAACAGGCAGACCTGTAACAGGATCTATCAACCTGCCCTTGTCCTTCTCCATCTCAGGAAAATTCTGAAAATGATCTATAAAAAACTTTTCTATCAGCTAATCACTAATTCATTATATGAGAATTCCTGTTAGAGCTGTCAGCAGAGGAACTGAGATGTTGTCATCTACCCAGGGCTGGTACTCTGCCAGAGTAGCTACGACTGAGAGCAACACACCTTTGATCCCATAGAAGTAGTATCCTATTGCAGAGCAGAGTATGAACATAGCTATGCTCCCGGATATGTGCTTGCCCCTCTCCTTCAGTATCCTCGACCTGACCAAGCCTGTTGCCGAATCGCCTACAGCCATGAAGAGCATCGAAAGACCGGCCAATATCCTGTCCAAGCCCCAAAGGAGCAGGGATAATGCTGCGAAGCTTGCAGTGTAGTATACTTCTCCATAGTTCTTCTTCAGCTGGAACCAGCTCATCTCCCTGTTCTTGATGTGAGGTATAATGAGCATTATTGTGAAGAAAACAGAGAATAAGAAGAAGACGTAGGGCTCTGTGAAGATGTACATGTAGCTAATGACAGCTGGAACGGAGGAGAGATGTATTATCTTCCTGTTGACCCATGGGTTGCTGAACTTTCTTGTCAGCATCACAGTAAAGATTATTATTATGAAGAGGACCAGGGCTAACATGAGGTCGAACAATATGTTCACTGTAATGCACCTCAGCTTCCCATAGGAGGAAAGATAAAAACTTTTTTAAATTGTATTCAGCAGGAGTTCCACATGACGAAAATCACTCTGCTCCTCTTAATCCTTCTTGCTTTAGAGGCATCTGTTCTCATTTCTCAGGGAAACATAACAGCACAAATTTCCCCAAACAGCATTTCTACAAGGCCAGGAGAAAAAATAAGGCTCTGCCTAACTGTGAGGAATTCAGGAAATGTGGATATAAACATCACAAGCATTAGAGTTCATGTCTCCTCCAAAACCCTCTTCGGCATACCCATCTCCATCTACCTGGGAGAATATCCCATACCATTTGAGAAGCCCACGAGGGTCAAAGCAGGAGGGGAGATCACTATAGATAGGGTTGTGGAGGTGCCAAACATACCAATAGCAGGGGATTTCAACTTAGAGCTGATAGTACAGACAACTGGAGGTACAGCAGTTACTTACATGCTTGTAAGCTTGAGCTACAGCCTGCTATCCCTCTTAGCTCTCTTTGTGGTGATCCTCCTTATCTCAGGGATCCTCTACTTGATCTACAGGCGTATAAGGAGCGGAGTTAGCAGAAGATCTGAGAAGAAGATAGGCCAACTTCTTGATGAGAGGGATAAATACGTTAATCTGCTGAGGAAGCTCGAGGAGAAGAGAGCGAGAGGAGAGGCTGAAAAGGAGCACGAGAAGCTGAAGGATGAGTACTCATCCAAGCTGGCAGAGATACAATCAAAGCTTGATGAAGCAGCAAAACAACTTCAAGTGGATGTGGAGAAGCTTTCAGGAGAGATAAGCAAAATGGAGGAGGATATAAAGATGCTTAAAGCTAGAGCTGAGCTGGGCGAGTTGAGGAAGGAGGATGTCAGCAAGATAGTGAGAGATAAGGAACGTTTGCTGATGAAAAAGAAGGAGATTATCTCCAGAAAGAAGGTCCTTCTTGACAGGATAAAAGGGGTCTAATTTAGCTGTTTTAGCTGCTCTGACCTCTTTCTCGCCCTGAAAGGCTTCCTCAGGGCAGTTCACTGGTTTGTCAAGAATGCTCATTTAGTTCTGTTTCATAAAGCACTTTAGCAACTTCCAATGCTTTGTCCCCAACTTTAACTTCTTTTTCAATAAGATCTCTTGTGGAAACCACACCAAATTTGACAAGTTCGGCTATCTCATCCTCTGGAATTAAGCCCGATAGCACAGTAATAGGATACATCCTGCTTCTCTCTATCTTCACCTCCAGCCCCTCTCCCGGAGGATATTTCCACCCTAGTAAATTCAGCCCATAGCATCCGGAGAACTCTATTGCCTGATCTGAGAACTTAGTGTTTGTCAC
>JAGDWR010000027.1:2025-3481 GCA_023269865.1 Candidatus Methanodesulfokora sp. | reverse complement strand
ACTTGCCTTATGTCGATAAATCTCATATAGGTGTACATTGCCTCCTTCAGACCGGTGTATATTCCCCTCTCATTGTGGTACTTGCACTCTCCTATTATCTCATTGTCTATGAGCAGATCTATCTCGTGAGTTGTGCACCTCCCTCTGATGAACTGATGGGTTAGCACATCATGCCCATTCCTCCTCAGAAGCTCAGCCATGTATTCCTCAAAGGGGAAGCCAGTTGGACCAAGCCTCATTATAGCATCCTTTAGCGAGTATCTAGCAGCTACTTCAGGATTTTTTCTGAGCAAAATCTGCCTGACTGCCTCATATATTTCCCTAGTTGTCCTTAAGTCCATCTTCTCAACTTCTTCCGCTATGTCAGCAGCTGATCTCTCATCGAGACCAGATAAAACAAGGCTCCTGAGCAATTTCTCCCTGTTATACAACTCCTCTTTTCCAGAGGCCTTCTGAAGATACCTCATATTGGAACAGGATGAGTTTATTTAAAAATAGTTATCTTGTGAGGAGATGCAGAGAGCCATTGTGACAGGAGCCAGCGGCATGCTAGGCATTCACATTGTTAAAAAACTGTTAGAAAGTGGATGGAATGTAATCTCCATTGTCAGACCAGGAAGCCTCAGAAAAAGACCTTGGGCAGTTGATATCTTGAGAAAAACTGAGATAATGGAAGTTGATATCTCCCATCCAGTTCCTCTTCCTCGATCAGATGTATTAATTCACGCAGCAGGTGTGATGCATGGAAAAACTCTTGAGATAAACTACAGAGGAACAATAAACGTCATAAGATCGGCTAGGACGAGATGGTTTGTGCTCATCAGCAGCATATTAGCCCTAGGAGATTCCCTAAGGAAATCTGCTCAGGAGGATCAACCTTGCAGGCCCGTGACAGGATATGAGATCTCAAAGTGCAAGGCTGAGATTGCTGTCTCCAAGGCTTTCGGCGATAATGCGACTATAATCAGACCTGTCTGGATGTACGGGCCCTATACGATGAATCCAGATATTATATATCTTGCAAAGTTAGTCAAACTTGGAATTTCCCCTGTGGCAATATCAGAGAACCTGAGAATAGCCATGGTTCATGCCTGGGATGTGGCCTGTGCTGTCTCCAGCCTAATAGGGGAAAGCGGAATTTTCAATGTAAGAGGACCAAGGATGTACACTTTTGGAGAGCTTATTCAGGTTATAGAATCGTTTTATAATAAAAAAGGGATGAAAGTTGTTGTTCCGAGGAAAGCTGTTTCCATTGGAAGCCTTTTCTTCGACATAGCTAGATATCTTCTTCTATCACCGTATGACATCCCGATAGATAGGCTTAGGGGGAAGTATGGCCCAAAGATAGATCTGAGAGAGGGAATTTATGAGACCCTTGAATGGCTAGAATCCGCGCAAAAAGTTAAAGTCAAGAGAAAATGAGGGGAATAAACAGTTTAATATGGGAATGGAATGT
>JAGDWR010000027.1:0-1925 GCA_023269865.1 Candidatus Methanodesulfokora sp. | reverse complement strand
AGGATAAGAAAACTTGTTGAGGAAAGAGGCTTCATATCGCCAACAGATCCACAGGCTATGGCAATAGAACCAATTTTATCGGGGAAAAATGTGTTGATAATAGCCCCAACCGGAACTGGAAAAACAGAGGCAGCAATCCTTCCAATTCTGAGCAAGATGCCTGATGGCAGGCTCCTCTACATAACCCCCTTAAGGGCTCTGAACAGGGATCTTATGGAGAGAATCTCCTGGTGGGCAAATAGACTTGATCTGAGGATATCTGTAAGACATGGAGATACGCCTAAAAGCCAGAGAGAGGCTCAAAGAATAGCCCCTCCAGATATATTGGTGACCACGCCGGAGACCCTTCAGATAATGCTGATGGGGAGAAAGCTGAGGGAGATCCTGAGCTCTGTGAGATATGTAGTTGTAGACGAAGTACATGAGCTTGCCGGAAGCAAGAGAGGGGCCCAGCTCTCTCTTGCACTCGAGAGGCTTAGGGATCTTACTGGAGGATTTCAGATAATCGGTCTTTCAGCAACTGTGGGGAATCCTGAGGAGGTGGCAAATTTCCTGGTGGGATCAGCTGGAGATTGTGTGATAGTGGATGTAAGCTCTAGAAAAAGCATGAGCATAGAGGTTGTCTATCCTGAGCCGTCGGATTCAGATAGAAGGATAGCTGAAAGAATATACTTGGATCCTGATGTTGTTGCAAGGATGAACTACATGCTGAAGCTCATGAATAAAGCTAAATCCATGCTTATATTTGTGAACACAAGGCCGATGAGCGAGATATTAGGAAGCAGGTTCAAACTTCTGGACAACAGAATACCAATCGAGGTGCATCATGGCTCTCTATCATTTGAGGAGAGGAGAAGAACGGAAGAATGGCTTAAATCCGGGAGAATAAAGGCTGTTATATGCACGAGCTCGCTTGAGCTTGGAATAGATGTAGGAACTGTGGAGTTAGTAATTCAGTATAATTCACCCAGACAAGTCTCAAAGCTCATTCAGAGGGTTGGAAGGAGTGGCCACAAGTTTTATGAAGTGTCAAAAGGATTTGTCCTAGTTTTAAACTCCGATGATGCACTTGAGACCATCTCCATAGCAAGAAGAGCATTAATTGGGGAAGTAGAAGCTGTAAGAATACCTAAAAATTCAATGGATGCCCTGATGCATGAAATAGCAGGCCTTCTTCTCCTGAAACCCAGGTGGACGGTTGATGAGATAGCTGCCCATGTGAGAAGATCATACAATTATAGAGATATGAGTTATGAGGATCTGATCAAGCTTCTGGAGTTCATCAGGGATCATCCAGCAAAAATAGCAGGATTTAACGGGGTTGAGCTCTATAGAATGAACAAAAAGTGGCTCTACCGATATTTCTTCGATGAGATATCAATGATACCGGATACAAAGCAATATCTGGTTGTGGATGAAGAGGAGAAAATACCAGTTGGGTTGCTCGATGAGCCCTTTGTCGCAGAGAAGGGGAAGCCTGGTGAGAGATTCATCCTGTCAGGAAGGGCATGGGAAGTGATAAGCGTTGGAGAGGGAGTTCTGTATGCAAAAGAAGTGGAGGAGAGTGTGGGGGCTGTTCCAAGCTGGATAGGAGAGGAGATCCCTGTTCCCAGAGAGATAGCAGAGGAAGTTGGGAGGATAAGGAGATTTGTTGAGGAGAACAGAGATAAAGGAATAGAAAGGATATCGGAAGAGCTTTCTCTTGCTTATCCTGCTGACAAGAAGTTCATAGAGAGAGCTATAAAGCCTATTTACATCCACTCGCAGTTTTATCCCGTCCCAACAGATAGAAGAATTGTGTTAGAGAAGTGGAGAGACCTGATAATAGTACATGTGACAGAGGGAACCCTCATAAACAGAGCTATAGCGAGATATCTCGCTGCAAAGCTTCCTCCTCCTGTTGCAGTATCAGAGGATCCATACAG
>JAGDWR010000095.1:8771-11057 GCA_023269865.1 Candidatus Methanodesulfokora sp. | reverse complement strand
ACAACCATTACAGCGGCTATAACAGCTAAAAGTGAGGATGAGATGAATAGAAATGAGTTAGGGTCAGTCAACAGGCTCATATTTTATCCCCCTCCTCTCATCTAGAATTGCTCTCACCTTTCTTCCTTTATACATGGGCTTTATTCCTTCCGCAAATTTCTCCGGCGGAAGAACATGTTCATCATAAGTGTAATATGCTATATCATGAATTTTGCTGAATTTGAGTGAGTTTGTAGGGCATATATCAACACAAAAACCGCAGAAAATGCATCTAGCATAATTTATCCCAGGTCTTTTCACTGTTTTCTTCTCCTTTTCAGATTCCTCCTTAGATATGTACATCTTTATCGCATCAGCTGGACATATCATCGCGCAGAGGGAGCATTTTATACAGGTATTCCAATCGTATTCTATCATCCCTCTGTAGCCATCAGGAAGATCTTCTATCTCATCTGGATACATTATAGTCATCCTGGGGCCGGAAAAAAGGTACTTTGCCCCTGTTATTATTGCCTTGACATGCCTTAAAGTTCTGTCAACAGACAAATCTGACACCCCCAATTACGAGAATAAGGGAGAGGAATATGGAGATTATAGAGAGGGGAAGAGCTATTCTCCAGCCTATGCTGATTGCTTGGTCTATTCTGAACCTGGGATATACTGCTCTCAGGAACGCACCAAATGCAACCAATATGAACGATTTAATAAATAAAACAGACCCTGAGATAAGAGGATTACTGAGCATGGACTGAGGCAGTGGATTCCATCCTCCTAAAAACAGTATGGAGTACACCAAGCTGAGGAGATAAAGCTTCACATAGGAGGCGCCCATCACTAATCCGTAGAGAATACCTCCATATTCAGTATATGGTCCTGCAACTATCTCGCTCTCTGCTTCCGGTATCTCAAATGGAAATTTAGATGTGGACATGTACATCAGGACAAGCATATTCACAGCAGCTACTGGATTTAGCAGAATACCCCATATTTCCTTCTGGGCCTCAGCTATCTCAACTAAATCCAATGTTCCGTAGAGAATTGCCATCGATAAAGCTGAGAGGAAGATCGGTATTTCATACGAGATGACAAGATATCCTTCTCTTACACTTCCTATGAGGGAGAACTTGTTGTTGCTCGCCCATCCCATCACCACAGTGAATATAGGTGCAAGAGTTGTCAGGGCTAGGGCTATTAGAAGGGATAGATCGCTTCTGAAAGCATAGTAGCTTGGGCTTATAGGTATCACCACGACTGGCAGGTATGCTAACCCAAAGAGAAATACAGGAGTTAGAAGAAAGGCAAGTTTATCCACATCCCTTGGTATTATCGGTTCCTGAAATAGATATCTTATTAGATCTGCTACTGTCTGTATTACGCCGCCAAGCGGCTTTATTATGTAGAGAGGTCCATACCTGAGCTGCACTTTCGCGGCAATTTTCCTTTCAAGCCATATTATTATTAGAAGAACGATAAAAGCGGTTATTAACCCTGGAAATACGAGAGGAACGAAGATATAAGGCTTGAAAAGTAAGCTCACAATATCCTGGATCTGCATTATCTATCAGCCTCCGGTGGGAAATAATCCAAACTCCCATATATAGCCGGAATATCCGCTACTCTAGCCCCTTTTGTCAAATGTTCAAACAAAATAACGTTTCTAAATGAGGGAGTAACCATCCTGAGCCTGTATGGGCTGGTCTTTCCATCGCTTATTATGTGAAATACAACTTCTCCCCTCCCTCCTTCGACTCTCGCTACTGCTTCTCCTTCAGGAGCTTTCAGATTGGCAAAGAGGGAGGGGAACTTCACAACACCTGTGCTCTTATACTGTTCCCTGAGCTTTGGCGGTATCAGTTTTTCATAACTCTCATGCAGTATAGGTCCCTCTGGAATTCTTTTGAGCACCTGTCTTATTATCTTGATGCTCTCTCCTATCTCCTTAACTCTTACCATCACTCTAGCAAAAGAATCCCCCTCCTTCTCCGTTATGACATCAAATTCTACCTCTGGATATGCTGCATATGGCTCAGCTTTTCTGACATCATATGGAACACCGCTGGCCCTCAGATTTGGACCTACGGCACCAAGCCTTATTGCATCTTCCCTCTTCAGCACACCAACTCCCTCAAGCCTAGCTCTAGTAACAGGATTGTTGAAGTACAGGTCGAAGTAGTCCTTCATTCTTCCCTCCATGTATCTAAGTGCTTTCTCGACCCTCTCCGGGAATCCACTTGGCATATCCCTCCTCACGCCCCCAGGTATTATATATGAATATGTTAATCTTGC
>JAGDWR010000095.1:6731-8671 GCA_023269865.1 Candidatus Methanodesulfokora sp. | reverse complement strand
GGCTCCCTGTCACCAAAGCACCACATGTATGCAGTTGATGATCCTATCATGACTCCATGAATTCCAAGTCCATAAAGATGGCTGTGTATTCTAGTTATCTCAGCCAGCAGGACTCTGAGATATTTAGCTCTAGGAGGAGGCTCTATCCCCAAGAGCTTTTCAAGTGCCATTACATAGGCCAGATTGTTTGCTGTAGTATCAGGAAGGGATGGTCTCTCCACAAGAGGTATTATCTGGAGAAACTTCTTTGTCTCGGCTATCTTTTCAACTGATCTGTGAACATACCCTATATCCGGCTTTAGCTCAGTAACTATGTCCCCATCTATTCTCGCTATAAGCCTCATATGGCCTGATGCTGGGTGCTGGGGCCCTATAAGAAGCTCCAATTCCCTCTCCTCAGGCTCCTTCATGGTCTATCCCCTCCGTTTTTATTTTAAATTCTTTTCTTAACGGAGGAATTCCCTCATAACTTTCTGGCAACAGAAGTTTCTTCCCCATCCTGGGATGGCCTTCAAAATATATGCCCATCATCTCATGTTCTTCGTGCTCTTGGTAGAGGGCGCTTGGCCATATATCGACTAGAGATGGAGTTCTCAGGTCATCGTGAGAAAGAGAAATTCTTAATTTTACTAAGAAATATGAAATATCTTCTGAATAGGATGATACTATATAAATAACTTCAAACTCCTTTCCCCGGTCCACTGCTGTAACCGCTTTGACGTGATCAAAGCCGATGGAACTCAGCCTTCTCGCGGCCTCCACAGCATTATCTCTTTGTATTATTATATTTATAATATTGGGTTCTTTAGCTTCTATCTTGGCCCCTAGATCCTTAAGCTCCCCCTCGATCCTCTGTCTCAACTCATCCATCCTCATATCGGACTAACTCCCCCTTTCTTATTCTCTCTTGGAGCATTATTATCGATCTTGCAACAGCCTCAGGTCTGGGGGGACATCCAGGGATGAAGACGCTGACGGGAAGTATATCCATCGGTCTAACTATGTTATAGCTGTTCCAGAAGATCCCCCCTCCCACTGCACAAGCTCCCATGGCTACGACAAATTTTGGCTCCGGCATCTGCTCATATATCCAGAGCGCAGCTTCAGCCATCTTCTTGCTTAAAGTTCCCTCTATGAAGAGCACATTGCACTGCCTTATCCCTATGAAGGGGAGAAAACCGAATCTCTCGGTGTCGTACTTTGGAGCAGCTGCAGCAGCAAATTCTGCACCGCAGCATGCTGTAGTGAAGTGAACAGGCCACAAAGAGAAGGAAATTCCCCAATCAACTATGCTTCTTATTGGTTTTTTATTAACAAGCCATTTTGCCGCCTTTTTTGCAGATCTCTCAAGGTTTCCAATGAGAACTGCATTCAATGAGCAGACCATAACTCCAACCTCCTGGCTGAATAGAGGCCAAAGATCAACGTGGGGATAAGCATCCCTATTATGCCAGAGAACAAGAGAAGTGCACTTACTGGATGTCTATACGCCTCTAACAAAAAGAGGAAGGAGTATATCATTATGGGCTCAAGAGTGAGGAAAAGGATTAGATAAGGATAATACTGCATCATAAAAAGCCCTCTAGCTCTTCCTCTTGGGGGGTTAGCACATTCATATCTCTCCCTCTTTCTCGGAAACTCTCTCGATGGGGCAAGTAATTTTCCAAGTAGGATGCCGATGAGCCCCAGGCCTATTCCGAGGACCAAACCAATTGAAAATGTCATAAGGACTTCGTATCCCGCTGGAGCTGTTGTCATCTTGGTCCAGGCTTATGGCAGAGATTAGTTAAAAATCTTTCTTCCGCTTGTTATACTAAATGATAATCTATTTGTATATATATGATGAGGAAGTTTAAATATTCGAGGACCAGCTCATCTCGGTGCCCTAATGGCTAGGATGCACAGCAGAAAAAGAGGGAAATCTGCATCAGATAGACCTA
>JAGDWR010000095.1:5164-6631 GCA_023269865.1 Candidatus Methanodesulfokora sp. | reverse complement strand
TGGATTCCTTTAAATAAGGAGGAAGTTGAGGAGACCATAGTAAAACTTGCCAGAAAAGGCCTACCTCCAAGCCAGATAGGGATGATTTTAAGGGATAGCTACGGAGTACCTCTTGTTAAGAGAGTTCTTGGCAAGAAGCTAACTCAGGTTCTTGCTGAAAAAGGACTAGCTCCTGAAATACCGGAGGATTTAAGCTACCTCATAAAGAGGGCTTATAGGGTGAGGAAGCACTTAGAAACTCATAAAAAGGATCTGGTATCAAGAAGAGGCCTATCTCTTATAGAATCTAAGATACATAGACTTGTTAAATATTACAAACGGATTGGAAAGCTGCCAAAGGATTGGAAGTACTCACCGGAGATATCGGAGTTATATGCAGCCTGAAGTCCTCGGAAGGATTGGCAAGGAAAGCATATATAAAGCCTTTTTGGAGATAGCGGATTTTCTTATAAATGGCTGGAGGAAAGGAGAGCTTTTTCCAGTCAGGATAGTGGTTCATAATGATGCTGATGGATTAAGCTCAGCTGCGATAATCTCCGATTTCCTCAGCAACATGGATGTGCCGCACCACATATCTGCTGTGAAGTACATAGAGCAGAATCTCATTGAGGAGCTTCTTAGGGAGAGATATCCGCTTGTAATATTCGGGGATATAGGCTCTGGCTATAAATCCATGATTGAGAGAATTGCTGAGAGAGCAAAGGTGATAATTCTAGATCATCACAGGCCCGATAAGACATCAGAAAGAATAAAAGATTTGAATCCCTTTCTGTTCGGCATAAATGGAGATGAAGATCTTTCGGGCGCCGGCGTAGCATACCTCCTCGCTGAAGCACTTGGATCGCATACATCACCTCATATACCCCTAATAGGGGCTCTAGGAGATCTTCAATACTCTGAAAATCGTGAACTGAGCGGTGTCAACAAAATAATAGCTGAAGTGGCTGAAAGAAAAGGAATAATATCGATAAGAAACGATCTAAAGCTTTTTGGTGGTCCCGGATACCCTCTTGCAGCCGCTCTTGAAAGGACAGTCCAACCTCATATTCCAGGTATATCCGGAAATAGCTCAGCTGCGATAAGCCTTCTGGAAAAGCTTGGAATACCTGTAAAGAAGGATGACAAGTGGACAACGTTGGATGATCTTTCAGCAGAGAAGAAAAAAGAGCTTGCAAGCGAGCTCATAAGGATTATAGCTCCTTTCTCAGATCCTAAGGAGATAATAGGGAAGGTCTACTTGCTCAAGAATGAAGAACCAGCATCATTCCTCAGAGATTTGAGGAGCTTTGCAACTGTTTTAAATGCATGTGGAAGAATGGGAAGGCCTGATATAGGCATAATGCTGGCCAGAGGAGTGAGAAAATACTTGAATGAAGCTGTTAATATATTAAATGATTATAGAAAGGAGATAAATGATGCAATAACAAGGTATGAGAGCAGCATCAGGACTGTAAAAGGAGTTGCGTT
>JAGDWR010000095.1:0-5064 GCA_023269865.1 Candidatus Methanodesulfokora sp. | reverse complement strand
ATGATGCAATAACAAGGTATGAGAGCAGCATCAGGACTGTAAAAGGAGTTGCGTTCGTGGATGGAGAGGGACATGTGAGGGATACGATGATAGGCGTGGTTGTATCGATACTTAGCAAGAAGCTGCCTGCAAGAGCAGTAATTGGATATGCCCTCTCAGATGGAAGGATAAAGATATCAGCCAGATCGGCTGATAAATCCATTGATCTGAATGAAATCCTCAAGATAGCCTGCGAAAGTGCAGGTGGCATTGGAGGAGGGCATGAAGAAGCTGCAGGAGGTCTTATACCGCTGGATAGAAAGGATCATTTTGAGAAAAAACTTATCGAGCTTTTATAAAGAATTTGAGAAACTAATATTTTTTATTAATAGGGTTGCTAGAATTAACTATCCCATACTGTAGAGCATCATGGGTTGTCAAAACCTCCTTTATGCACCCGTCTCTCCGGCTTTCACGCTCTCAATAAGCTGTTTTAGCTCGGTCTTAGCTCTGTTCTCCTTTTTCTTAAGCTCTTCTATCAATGAGCTGAGCATATCCCTTCTAGCCTTTAGACTTATCAGAGTTTCCTCCTTAGTTCTCCTTATGTATATATGTCCAGCTCTTTCATAGAGTATGGCATCATCCGGGAGATTTTCAAGCCTGCTCAAGGCCTCTTCTATCCCCTGAAGTTCAGCTGTAAACTCAGCTATCCTCAACCTAGTGCTCTCTATCTCCTCCAGAAGTTCCCTGTACTTGGCCTCTACATACGACATAGGAGGTGAAACCTTCACTATATATAATCTTGTTCCTCAATGTTTTTGTCAGTATTAATATACCTCTATCGCAGCTTTCTCCAGTATGTCCAAGTCAAACTTCTCCGGCCATTCTTCCATCCTCAGCCTTTTCCTTCTGCAAAAATCTATATATTTTCTTATAGCATCCTCAAGATTTTTTTCGATCAGAATGAGGAAAAATGGTGATTTATCTGCCTTTGCCGCCTTTAATGCTCTTTCAACTTGCCTATCTCCCAAAATATTGCATATAACTTCATTCTTTAAGCTTCTCGTTACATTTTTCCCCTCTTTAAATGATCTCACAGCCCTTCCAAATGAAAATGCAAGGTGGAACTTAGAAGCAATTACATTTCCTATCACTAAAAATTCCCCATCATCAATTTTCCCAGCAGATGATACGAACGATGCCAGAAGTATGTAATCTGATGCCTTGACGACGAGAAACTTTGAGCTCATCTAACTCAAGCCAAGATGAGGAAATTAAAACTTTTCAACACAAACTTTTAAAAATAAAATACAGAATAATAAAGAGATGTTCAGTTTAGTTTCAATCTCCTTTTACTCGACAAACAGTTTTTCTCTCTGGATATTATTTATTTCATCATCTATGCTATCAAGGAGGTCCATTTATTTTTCTCTCCTTTTTTTGTAGGCCGGCTTTTCTTGACTTATTTTTATTGCGTTTCAAAAGTCGTCCTTCTTGCTGGCCTGTACAGGTGAGGATATAGCTTGCTGGACATAAATGAAGCTTAATCATGAAAAGCTTTCTTATGTTTTTTAAACAAAAAGAGGGACTATTAAAAATTATTTCCCTTAATTTCCTGGCTAAAATTTTTATTTTTCTTTTTCTCTACAGGCATATGATACATGTCTACACCGGAAATGGAAAGGGAAAGACGACAGCCGCATTTGGTCTTGCTTTAAGAGCTTTGGGGAATGGAATGAGGGTTTTTATAGTCCAGTTCATGAAAGGAGGGGAAAGCGGAGAAGTAAAAGCGATAAAAAGGTTCGAAAACGCATCCGTTCTCATATCTGGAACAGGAAGATTTCTGCCTCCCATCAAAGAAGAGGATCTTGAGATGGCAAGAGAGGGGTTGAAAGCAGCTAGAGATGCCATTAAATCGTATGACATGGTGATACTGGATGAAATAAATGTTGCAGTTCACTTTGGACTGATAGAGGTTGATGAACTGTTGGATATTATCAGGAGGGCAGAATGCGAGGTGATACTCACGGGAAGGTACGCTGATAGAAGGTTGATCGAGATAGCTGATTATGTAACAATATTTCAAGAAATGAAACATCCGTATGCTAAAGGAATAGAAGCCAGAAAGGGAATAGAGTTCTGATAAGCTTCGCTGTTAAAATAAGCAATATTTAAAAATAAGGTCTGTTGCTTGTAGAAAAGTTTTTACCATTAGCTTTGGTACAATATCCTATGAGGCTCTCATACCTTAGGGGAAGGGACTTTCTAACTCTTACTGACTTCAAGCCCCAGGAATTTAGGACCCTGCTGGAGAGATCCTTTGATCACAAAAAAGGCCTTGTCAGGAGCAAGCCGTTGAGCGGGAAACATGTCGCTGCCATATTCGAGAAGCCATCAACTAGAACTAGAGTTTCCATGACTGTTGCGGTTGAAAGCCTGGGAGGAAATTTCATAAATCTCTCAGAGGAGACAATGCAGATATCCAGAGGGGAAAGCTTAAGGGATACTGCACTTGTTCTGAGCAGATATGTTGATGCCATAGCTGCTAGAGTGAAGAAGCATGAAACTCTTGAGGAATTGGCTAAATGGGCATCAGTTCCAGTTATAAACATGCTATCAGATAGGTATCACCCTCTTCAGGCATTAGCTGATATCATGACCATAGTTGAGGAGTTCGGCCATAGAAAAGTTTCGGTTGTCTTCCTTGGGGATGGAGCAACAAATACAGCATTAAGCTTGATGCATGCATCTGCTCTTATGGGCTATGATTTCAGGATAGGGGCGCCTTTGAAATATCAGCCTCCCCAGCAGGAGGTTGAAATATCGAGGAAAATAGCAGAAAGAACTGGAGGATCAATAGAGGTTTTTGAGGATCCAGAGAGGGCTGTAAAGGGTGCAGATGTTGTTTACACAGATACTTGGGTTTCCATGGGCGTTACTGATGTTGATGAGAGGATGAGAGCATTCAAGAGATATCAGGTAAACTCGGATATAATGAAGCTAGCCTCAAAGGATGCGATAGTTATGCACTGTCAGCCTTGGTTTATAGGACAGGAGATAACAGAAGAAGTAGCCTATGGAGAGAGAAGCAGAGCTTTTGACCAAGCAGAGAACAGACTTCACACTGCGAAGGCTGTGCTCGAGGCTTTAATAGCATGATTCCAACATTAATATCTCATTTTTATGGGAAAAACCTTTATATATCTACCGCTGGTATACTAAACTTGCCATGGTCCCGGCAATCCCACCCCAATGAAATGAGGCCTTTGGCTGAAAGGGGTGGTGTTTCCATCCATGGCGACAGTTCTCTAATGCGGGCATAAGGAAAACGCTTATGCGGATCCCTTATGCCCAAGAGAGTTGGGGTGTCCCCGTGGAGAGATTATCAGATGAGGCCTGCGGCCAGTATGAGACCGGTTGATCCTGCCGGAGGGAACCCCTATCGGGTTCAGACTAAGCCATGCGAGTCGGCTGGGGGCACTTGCCCCTGGCGGCGCACGGCTCAGTAATACGCGGTCAACCTACCCTGGGGACCGGGATAACCTCGGGAAACTGAGGCTAATCCCGGATGGGTGTAGGGTGCTGAAATGCCCCTACGCCGAAAGTAGGCGGGAAATGGACCGCTGAGGCCCCAGGATGGGACCGCGGCCTATCAGGTAGTAGGTGGGGTAACGGCCCACCTAGCCTACGACGGGTACGGGCCCTGAGAGGGGGAGCCCGGAGATGGGCACTGAGACAAGGGTCTAGGCCCTAAGGGGCGCAGCAGGCGCGAAGATTCCGCAATGCCCGAAAGGGCGACGGAGTGAACCCGAGTGCCACCCGCTGAGGGTGGCTGTTCCCCTGTGTAAAAAGCAGGGGGTAGGAAGGGGAGGGCAAGGCTGGTGGCAGCCGCCGCGGTAAAACCAGCTCCCCGAGGGGTTCCCACGCATACTGGGCCTAAAGCGTCCGTAGCCGGCCCTGTAAGTCCGCAGTTAAATCCGCCTGTAGACAGGCGGGCTGCTGCGGATACTGCAGGGCTAGGGAGCGGGAGGAGCCGGGGGTATTCCCGGGGGAGCGGTAAAATGCGTAGATCCCGGGAGGACCACCAGTGGCGAAGGCGCCCGGCTTGAACGCGTCCGACGGTGAGGGACGAAAGCTGGGGGAGCAAACCGGATTAGATACCCGGGTAGTCCCAGCCGTAAACGATGCCGGCTAGGTGCTGGCCAAGGTTTCGACCTTGGCCAGTGTCGAAGCGAAGGCATTAAGCCGGCCGCCTGAGGAGTACGGCCGCAAGGCTGAAACTTGAAGGAATTGACGGGGGGGCACCACAAGGGGTGAATGCCTGCGGCTTAATTGGACTCAACGCCGGGAATCTTACCGGGGGCGACAGCAGGATGAAGGTCAGGCTGAAGACCTTACCAGACGCGCTGAGGGGTGGTGCATGGCCGTCGCCAGCTCGTGCCGTGAGGTGTCCTGTTAAGTCAGGCAACGAGCGAGACCCCCGCCCCTAGTTGCCAGCGGCCTCCTTCGGGAGGGACCGGGCAAACTAGGGGGACCGCCTCCGAAGAGGAGGAGGAAGGTGGGGGCTACGGCAGGTCAGTATGCCCCTAATCCCCCGGGCCGCACGCGGGCTGCAATGGGCGGGACAGCGGGATGCGACCCCGAGAGGGGGAGCTAATCCCTCAAACCCGCTCGTAGTTGGGATCGAGGGCTGCAACTCGCCCTCGTGAACCCGGAATCCCTAGTAACCGCGGTTCTCCATACCGCGGTGAATACGTCCCTGCCCCTTGTACACACCGCCCGTCAACTCACCCGAGTGGAGCTGGGGCAAGGTTCCAGCTCCAAAAGAGCTGGAATCGAGCCTTGGCTCCGCGAGGGGGGGTAAGTCGTAACAAGGTAGCCGTAGGGGAACCTGCGGCTGGATCACCTCCCACAAAGGGGACACCCCAACTCTCCCATCATGATCCCGCATACCATAGGTATGTGGGTGAGCGCTAGGCTTATGCCAATGAGCGCCTGATGCGCTAGTGATCCCTGGCCATTGCTGCTACGCCGCCTGGTGGATGGCTCGGCTCGGGCGCCGAGGAAGGCCGTGGCAAGCTGCGA
>JAGDWR010000053.1 GCA_023269865.1 Candidatus Methanodesulfokora sp. | reverse complement strand
GGGCAATGGAGTGCTATGAAAAGGGGATAATAACAAAGGAGGATGCAGGAGTTGATCTGAGCTGGGGAAACTATGAGGCAGTCATACAGCTAATACATGATATAGCCTTCAGAAGGGGATTTGGGAACATACTGGCAGAGGGGAGCTACAGAGCATCTAGGATAATAGGAAGGGGATCTGAGAAATATGCAATGCATGTAAAGAAGCAGGAAATACCTGCTCAAGATGGAAGAGCCCAGAAAAGCATGGGACTTGCCCATGTCACAGCAGCAAGGGGGGCTGACCACCTCTACGCATTTCCCGTGCTCGATGAGGTGGGATTTGAGAAGGAGATAAGGGAGAGGTTTGGGGAGAAGTATCTCCCGGAGATAGCTGAGAGGCTCAATCCGAAGTACAAGGGGGTCATGGTGAAGGAACTGGAGGACTTCAATGCTGTAGTTGAGTCCGTTGGATTGTGCAAGTATGGAACTGTGATACCTCCAGTTTTCTTCTACAACGATATAGCGAGGGCTCTCACGCTTGTGACAGGCATTCAGTACACAGAGGAGGTTCTCAGGAGAATAGGGGAGAGGATAGTGAATCTACAAAGGCTTTTCAATGTCAGACATGGCATAACAAGGAAGGATGATGTCCTGCCGGATAGGTTCACAAAGGAGCCGATGCCGAAGGGTCCAGCTAAAGGACAGATAGTGGAACTTGATCAGATGTTAAACGAGTACTATGAGCTCAGGGGATGGGATATTGACACGGGAATTCCTAAAATGTCGAAGCTAAGGGAGCTTGGACTGGAAAAAGAGGCAGATTTGATGAGAAATCAGGGGATAGCAATACAAAATTAGCTTTTCGATTTCAGAAGAGATCTATTGCTTTATATTGCTGTATTTTTCCTAGCTTTCATCTCAGTAGCCTGCTCTTTACAAAGGGGATGTTCTCCTTCAGAAGGGCACATCGGGATTCTGCGGTTTGCCTAGAAATCTCCATATCCACCATATAAACTGTGCTAAATAATAATGAAATTCATTTTCAAGTAAATTTTATATTATCTCATATTCTATGTTGAGAGCGTCTGCTAGGTAGAAAAGCTCGCGTGAGATATCGGCAAAGGAGATGACGTGATGATTGCCCATAGGTCTCCTCATTATTATAGATGGATCTCCTTCCGTCTTCACCCTTATCTGGGTTCTACAGAGATCGCTTCTCCATTCTATCTCATCAGTAACCCCTTTTATAACTCTGATTTTCCTCAAATCATCTGAAATCCTCATAATAGTTGCCTTAACACCCTTCTTTACTTCAGCAGCAATTCCTACTCCTTTTCCTGACTCAAAATGCGTCATGAACTTATATCTCTCTGCTATCGACAGAGGAAAAGTGCAGTGAGCTAGCACTATCCCCTCTTCATCCACTTTGGCCACATTTCCCATGAAAGTGGGTTTTTCGCTGAGGAGATACCCGAGAAGCATCGCTAAAAAAGCCGGAATATCTGCTTCACATCCAGCCACTTTTCCAGCTGAGTTCAGCTCTGAAAGGGCCAGGCATGCTGTTGTTCCAAGATCTAATAAGTCAAAGCATCTTATTGTTATGCCATCAAGCTTCTCTCTTGTCATCAGCTTGTTTATGGCTTCCCCCATTCTCCTCGCATTTACAAGATCATTCTCACTGCTTTCTGACCCAATTTTTGTATACTCCTCCACTAAGGCTTTGATCGGTATGTGCACTGGAGTTATTCCGATTCTTCTGAGATCATCATCAGAGCTCCTGCTATAGGTCAGCCATGGGCTTGGATCCCCTATTATCCCAAGCCTAAATCCCCTGATTCTTCTGATAGCCCTGATTGCAGATAGAATGCTTGGAATCTCAGGTGATGACCAATGTGCTATCCACACAACTCTTCCCCTTTTTCTCAGCGATGAAGTAGCCTCTATGGCTGCAGGAAGGCTGTTTTCCGAGTCATGATATATTAGAAGAAGGGGCCAGTTCCCTCCGATTCTCTCAATGACATCCTCAGTCCCACCTGTCATCACCAGAACAGCAGCTTCTTCAACAGTCGGAACATCGAAGAACAGACCTAGAGGATGAAACATGCTTGAAATTCTGTTTGAGATCTCCCTATACTTTTCATCTACTGGACGAAGCTTGCTTGCAACTCCGACAAGAGGATATCTGCCCTCCATTTTCTCTCCTTCAAAATCCTCTGATAAGCTGCCCTGCCGGAACAAATGGAATTAAAATCATAGATATTAATGCAGCTATGACTATGAAAACTAAGTATGCCAGCACTGCTATCAGGAATGCTCTAAACCAACCCACATCAAAAACCTCCTTGAACACAAGAAGGCCAGCTAGAAATCCCAGAAGAAGGCCCAAAGGAGCTGTTATAATGCTGGGTCCTAGATGCAACACTAAGAGAAATACCAATGAGAAGAGAAGGCTTGATCCAAGGGATGCCACCATTGCTCTTACAAAACTGGATTTTCTGGAGAGAAGCTTGGAGGCAACGTATATGGGGAGGGAGATCACAATCCAGGTGATAACAGAGGACATCAGAAGAGCTAGTTCTGGAGGCATAAGAGCTGGAGAAATGGGTAGATAAAAAAGCTCAGTTTTTAATAAATATCACTCATTTCTACCAAATACAGTTAGATAGACGCCGATAATAACAACCCCTCCACCTATTATTGTGCTCATTGATGGCACCTCGCCCAGAAGAAGAGCGCCCAGCAAACTTGCCCCGACAGGCTCCCCCAAAATGCTCGCGCTGACAACAGATGCTTTCATATACTTTAGTGCATAATTGTATGAATTGTGGCCTAGGCAGGAGGGTCCCAAGGCCAGAAGGACGAATATGAGGAGCTCCTTGGGGCTCACAGCTAAGCTGTTCCCTGAGATAAAAGCAGATGATAGAAGGACTGCTGCTGCCACTCCATAGACTGAGAACGTATAAGGAGCTAATCCCAGCTTTCTTCTCAGGCTTCTCCCTATGACTAGATATATTGCGAGGAAAATAGCTCCTAGTAGCGCTAGAAAATCACCATAAAGATTCATCTTTAACTCTGCATGCCCTAAGGCTATTATTATAGCTCCTAAAATCGATATAGCTATTCCAAAAGCTTCTCTCATGTTTATTTTCTCCCTGAGGAATATCCAAGATATCATCACGACGAAAATGGGGGATGAATCAACTATGACAGTGCTTGCAGCTATTGATGTGTAGAAGAGAGATGCTGTCCAAGTGCCAAAATGAGCGCCAAGAGATGCACCTGATATCAAGAGAAGAAGAATCTCCTTTCCATTTATTCTCCTTAAATCATCGATTCCATTTGCTCCCAGAAGGCCCATTATCATGCTTGAGAAGAGCATTCTATAGCCTGCTATAACAAGAGGAGGGGATGAGCTAAGCCTTATCAGTATGCTAGCTGTTGAGACAGCAGATATTCCCACGATAAGAGCTGCCCTTGGATCTACTTTCATCTAAGCTTGCTCAATAGATACATTTTTAACCTTTTCTTGGAACTCTATGCTATGCCTCAGATCAAGGGAAAGGTGGTTTTTGAGGGAGATATGAGGTTCAGGGCTTCTACAGATAGGTTTTCAATGGAGATGTCAGAGGATGGACTCAGGCCGATGGAGGCAGTTCTTCTTGCAACAGGGGCCTGTACTGCCATGGATGTTGTGGCCATAATAAGAAAGGCAGGATATGAGGTTCAGGGCTTGGAGCTGGAGCTCGAGGCAGATAGGGAGGAGAGACATCCGAAAGTTTTCAGGGAGATAAGAATTCTCTACAAGATAAGAGGGAACATGCCGGAGGAGCTTGTCAAGAAGGCAATAGAGATGTCTCAGAGTAGATACTGCTCAGCCAGCATAATGCTGAAGAGAGGAGGAGTCAAGGTGATCACATCGTTTCACGTAATAAACACTTAGCATTAGTGGAACGAAAAGTTTATAAGTAACCAACAAAAAAAAAATGCATATGACGCACAGCTTACCTTTGTTCACTATAACATCGATCCACAAGCCTGAGGGATATGTTATTTTAGAGCTCTCTTTGCTGCTAAAAGATGTGCCTGGGGCAATCTATTCAGCCAGCAATGTGATAAAATCATATAATGGTGACATAAAGTGGGGAGTAACTCATGAATCAGATAAGCCAGGTCTTGCATGGTGGTGCGCATTCCTCCTTGTGAAAGAGGATCTTGTCGATGTAATGATAGATTCCCTGAGGAAACTGGATGTGGTCTCTGAGCTCAACTACACAATCCATAAAGACAAGATAATAATAACAAAACACCATGATAGTATAATCTGCCTTGGGGGAAGGGCGATACTCTTCAGGACGGAGTGGCTCAAGCACATACATGCAGCTGTGGGTAAAACATGGGGGAAGGAGGGAGCTAAAGCCCTAGCATATGTAGTTGGAGTTGACATTGGAAAGGCTGCGCATGAGAGCCATGTGGGCTTTGTTGGAGATCTTAAAGAGGAGCTTCTCAATTTTCTGCTCGATATGATGAAGGGATGTGGCTGGATATCCGGGGGAAGCTGGGAGAAGGATGGAGATAAGTATATAATAAGGTTAAATGACCTCTTTGAGTGCGAAGTAGCGGGAGAAAGCCATCTGGTGAGAGGTGAGCTCGCAGGATATGTAACAGCTATAAGGGGAAGGGATTATAAGGCAACAGAGGTGAAGTGCAGGGCAAGAGGGGATGAGCACTGCGAGTTCATCGTTGAGCCAGTTGAGAGAGTACTCTAGAGATGAAGTACTGGGGAGACTGAACCCTCTGGTAGCTAAATGGTTTAGCAGCAGGTTCAAGGACTTAACTCCTCCGCAGAGATACGCAATAATTCCCATAAAAGAAGGAAGAAATGTGCTTGTATCAAGCCCAACTGGCTCAGGAAAAACCTTAGCTGCATTTCTCAGCATAATAAGCGAGCTATTTGACATGGCAGTAGAGGGAAAGCTTGAGGACAGCATATATGCTGTCTACATAAGCCCCTTGAGGGCCCTGGACAACGACATATACAAGAACTTGATGCTCCCCTTGCAGGAGATAAGGGGGATGGGCAATGGAATACCTGAGATAAGACATGCCGTGAGAACTGGAGATACAACTCAATCTGAAAGGCAGAGTCAGCTGAGAAAGCCACCTCACATACTGATAACAACTCCGGAAACATTTTCCATAGTTATAACTGCTCCTAAGTTCAGAGAAAAGCTTAAGACAGTTAAATGGATCATAGTAGATGAGATACACAGCATAGTTGAGAACAAGAGGGGGAGCCACTTAAGCCTCTCTCTAGAGAGGTTCAGCAACTTCCTTGGCAGAGATCCAGTGAGAATAGGGTTGTCTGCTACGATAAATCCTCTTGATAAGGTTGCTCAGTTCCTCGTTGGTTGTGAAAACGGGAGGCCGAGAGAATGTCTAATAATAGATGTTTCATTTCTGAAAAAGAAGGATGTAGCCCTTCTTGCTCCATCGGAGGACATGGTGAACACACCAGTTCAGAAACAGAGCGATGAGCTCTACAACATGATAACAAAGCTTGTCCGCAGGCACAAATCAACCCTGATATTCACAAACACAAGAAGCGGTGCTGAAAGAGTGACATTCCACTTGAAGCAGAAGTTCAGAGATGTGGAGGAGATAGATGAGGAGATAGCAGCTCACCACAGCAGCCTCAGCAGGGAGGTCAGGATGAAGGTAGAGGATCTCATGAAGAAGGGGAGATTGAAGGCAATAGTGAGCTCAACAAGCTTGGAGCTTGGTATAGATGTGGGGCATATAGATCTAGTAATTCAAGTGGGGAGCCCAAAATCCGTGACGAGAGCTGTACAGAGGATTGGAAGGAGCGGGCATGGCTATGAGGATGTGATAAAAGGGAGATTTATAGCAATGGACAGGGATGATGCAGTTGAGCTTGCAGTGATGGCACAAAAAGTAATGGAGGGATTTCTGGATGAAGTTCACATACCTGAAAAGCCTCTTGATGTCCTAGCTCAGCACATAGTTGGAATGGCTCTTGAGAGGAAGTGGAGCGTGGATGAAGCTCTTTCTCTAATAAGAAGGGCGTATCCATTTAGAAATCTTGAGAGGGAGGAGCTTATATCAGTTTTAAAGTATTTATCAGGTTCTTATGAGGAGTTAAAGGGAAGAAAAGTCTATGGAAAGATATGGTTTGATGGAGAGCATTTCGGTAGGAGGGGAAGAGCTCTAAGAGCCATATATTCAACAAATGTTGGGACAATACCGGAGCAAACTGGGATAAAGGTGTACACAGAGCAGGGGAGATTTGTTGGGAAGATAGAGGAGGAGTTCTTCGAGAGGTTGAGCCCTGGGGATAGATTTGTTCTCGCTGGAAAAGTATTTGAATACATTAAATCTAGGTCTGACAGGCTTATAGTGAGGCATGCCAAGGATCAGAAGCCAACCGTTCCATCTTGGTACTCTGAAATGCTTCCTCTTAGTTTTGATCTTGCAGTAGAAATAGGGAAGTTCAGAAGGTATGCTGCAATGTTGCTAGAAAAGGGGGAGGATGAAAAACTTCTTGATTACCTGAGGGAGAGATGCAGAGCTGATGAGAGAGCAAGCAAAGCTATATACAACTATATAAAACTAGAGATAGAATATCTTAAATCTTTGGGAATACCAGCTGATAGAATACCCAGCGATAAGGTGATTCAGGGCGAGATATTCCTCGACGAGGACGGGAGATACAGGCAGATATACCTCTCTCTTTTTGGCAGAAGGACAAATGATGCTTTAAGCAGGGCTCTCGGCTACATTGCCTCTAGAAGATTGGGCAGGCCTGTTGGAATTACCGTGACGGACAATGGTTTTTCCCTCTCATATCCATTGGGGGAGAAGCCTGTAGTATCTTTTGAAGACCTACTCGACGTGGATCTAGAGGAGGTTCTGAAGAAAGCCCTAGAGGCAACAGATCTGATGAGGAGCAGGTTCAGGCATGTGGCAATAAGAGGCTTGATGATATTGAGAAATTATAAAGGATATGAGATAAGCGTTTCAAAACAGAGGATGAATGCCGATAGCTTGATCAAGATAGTTAAAAGGTTGGATGACTTCCCATTGCTCAAGGAGACCTACAGGGAGATTATGGAGGACTACATGGATGTAAAAAGGGCGAAGATTGTGGTGGATAAGGTGAGAAAAGGGGAGATAGAGATAGTTGAGCTCGGATTGCTGGAAGTTCCAACACCATTTGCTCAGCTAATAGCTGTGGAGAGCTTAAGCGATGTGATATTCATGGAGGACAGGATGAAGGTGCTTAGGGACTTTGAAAGAAGGATAAAGGAGGTCCTTCATGCAGGAACTGGAGTTTGATGACTTTATAATATTTCCATATGGTGTTTATATAAAGGAATTATCCTCTCTGGTTTTTGCAGACTTTCACCTCGGTCTTGAAAGAGCAGTGGAGGAGGAGGGCCTTTACCTGCCCTACAGGCAGTTTCCCGAGATATTGGAGATTGTGAGAAAAACAATTGAGGTATATGATGTAAGAAATATTATACTATTAGGTGATATAAAACATGAGTTCGGAAAAGCAAGCGATCAGGAGTGGGATGAGGTGCTCTCCCTCCTGAGGGAGTTAAAAGGATATAACGTTAAAGTTGTAAGAGGAAATCACGATAACTACTTGATACCAATACTGAAGAGGGAGGGCATAGAGCTTGATGATCCATATCTGGATCTAGGGAACTACAGATTTGCACACGGTCATGTAGAAGTTCCATTGGACAGGAGCTTGTTGATGGGACATGAGCATCCTGCTATATCAATAAGGGATGATTTCGGTGCATCTGTTTCCTATAAGTGTGCTCTCTACAGGAGAAAAGAGCCTAGAATCCTCGTTCTTCCGGCGATGGTGAGGCTTGGGTATGGGAAGGACATTCTATCATCCTCAAGGGAGGAGCTTTTATCTCCCATGCTTAGGAGAATTGGAATAGATGATATGGAGGTCATAGTTGTGGATGAGGAGGTCGGACTTAGCGACCTGGGCATTGTAAATGACCTCAGGAAGCTGATGAGATGAAGACCTGTTTACAGGGGAACCTGTCTCTCATAAGCTTAAAAGCTGATATTGCATAGTACAAGGAGAAAATTATTGCTATAAATTCACCTAGATATCTCAGGACATCCTGCAGTAACACAGAGGATGCCTCAGCACCAAGAAGCGGGACGAGGGGCAGCACAGTAAAGCTACAGCAGGAGTAAGTTGTTGCTGCTTGCACTGTGAACAAAGAGCCTATAGATGCCCTTGATCCTCCGCTTAAAGCTGAGTATATGGCTGATATGATGGATACCATCAATATTACCATAAAGACGTCTTTCCCAAGCCCAAGCTTCACAATTCCACTGGGATTTTTCTCAGCATATTCCGGCAGCTTGCTGGGATCCACGAAGTAAAAGGTGATGAAGTCCCGTCCTCCGAAAAAGGAAGCTGATACAGGTGGGTTTCCGGCTAAAATGGATCCTAACAAAATTGCCAGAGATATCGGAAGGATAAATGCTAGGAAAAAGCCGATCAGGGACCTGAGCCAGTTTTCTTTTATATAAATGTATAACATTCCAATATAAAATTTTAGGCAGCCCATAATCAATGGCTGTCAGCCCTATACTTAAACCTTCATATCGCTCTTGCGATGATGTTCATGTAAGATCTGGATGGATGGAATTGTTGAAGCTTCCTGAGATCCCCATATACTGAGTCAACACCCCATCCAGACCTTCTCAGTATGGAGCTCATCTCCGTAACAGTGTAAACTCTTATCTCCATCGATATGCTGTTTATCACTTTCCTCATCACAGTCCCCTCGTCCTCCAATATTGTCCAATCCGATATCAGCTTGGAGTTTATGGGATCAAACACATCCCTCTGAAGAACTATTACATCGCCATATCTCTGATAATAACTTCTGTTCCCATCTGCTGCTATCTTATCCCTGTGTATAGTGTCGGCTATTATCAGAACTCCGTTGTCATTTGAGAGGCTTCTCACCTGTTTTAACACCTCCATATCAGTTAACTCATCATAATAGCCGAGGGAAGTCCAAACTATCGTAGCAGCATCGAATTTTTCATCTCCTAAGAGCTCAACAAGCCTTCTTGCATCTCCAGCAATGAACCTCACCCTATCTGAGACGCCATATTTCTCAGCTTTTGTGATGGCATTCCTGATGAAGGGCATCGATATGTCAACTCCCACTACCTCATACCCTTTCCTAGCTAGATTGACTGCCACTCTCCCATTACCGCAGAACAAGTCCAATATCTTCCCTCTCTTTATCCCATAGCTCTCCAAGATCCGCGCAATTCCATCTGAGAGGGCCTCTCCATCGGACCAGAGAGAATCCATTATCTTAATGTATACATCAGCATTTTCTATAAACAACATTTGTATCCAGTCGTAGCTCAAGTTGACACCATGAGGTCTTGATGTCCTGCTTAAAAAGATTCTCTCGCATGCATCCTGCAAGCGTTAAAGATTTTTGCTCAGTAGAAAGGGCTAGCAAGGGGTGTTGATAAGTATGACAGGCTGATAAAAGCATTTATAATCCTTTGATTACCTCTAACAAAAATAATTTGCTATTTATGCCCACCTGTCAGCTAAGATTAATTAAGTGGAGGCTATAATGCTCTTTTATGAGAGCTATAGTGGTTCACGGTGGAGCTTGGTCCATACCCGATGATGCTGTTGATGATCACATAAAGGGATGTAGAGAGGCCGCTATAAGAGGATACGAACGTCTGAAGGACGGGTCTGCAATAGACGCAGTGGAAGAAGCTGTGAGATACATGGAGGATGATCCAACTTTCGACGCTGGTTATGGATCCTTTCTAAATTCAGAGGGGGAAGTGGAGCTTGATGCGCTGATAGTTGATGGAAAAAGCCTTAGATTTGGAGCTGTTGCAGGAGTTAAAAGGATAAAAAATCCGATATCCCTTGCAAGGACAGTTATGGAGAAAACTGAGCATCACATGTTTGTTGGAGAGGGAGCTGAAAAGTTAGCTGTCAAAATTGGGATGAAACTTTGCGATAACTCCGAGCTAGTGCATCCGAGAGAACTTGAAAGATGGAGAAAAGGGGGAATTAAGGACATATTCTCGACGGTAGGGGCTGTTGCAATGGATTCAGATGGGAATCTAGCAGCTGCTGTTTCCACAGGAGGAACTCCGATGAAGCTCCCTGGAAGGGTTGGAGATACCCCTTTGATAGGCTGTGGGGCATATGCTGATAATCTTCTTGGTGCAGCAGCATCAACTGGATATGGAGAGGCCATAATGAGGGTTGTACTGGCCAAGAAAGCTGTTGATTTAATGGAGAAAAAATCAGCACCTTTTGCCGTAAAAGAGGCCCTTCTGATCATGAAAGAGAAAACAGGGGGTCTTGGTGGGCTAATAGCAGTAGATTCAAGGGGAAATATAGGTTTTTATCACACAACAAGCAGGATGGCCTTCGCGTACATCAGAAATGGGGATATAAGAGCTTCTGTGAGCATTTTCTGATCACCAAACTTTCGTTCCAATGGGAACTGAATCATCAACTGTTATTAAATGAACTTTTCCTGAATCCTCCTCGGCCAATAGAAGCATTCCCTGGCTTTCAACATTCATTATCTTCTTTGGTTTTAGATTTAGCACAAAGATCATTTTCTTGCCCACAAGGTCGTCTGGAGGAAATTGATCAGCTATTCCAGTTACTATAACTCTCTTCTCCTTTCCAAAGTTAACCAGAAGCTTTATCAATTTCCTTGAATTCGGGACTCTTTCAGCTTCCTCAATTAACCCAACTCTTAGGTCGAACTTCCAGAAGTCCTCCACATCGTACATAAGTTGTTTATTCCTCTCCATTTTTAAATACAATGCTCTTAAAAATGTTCCCTTAATTCTTCTGTTGGCTATTTTCTTCTTATCAATACGCCCAGCATCAGTCCTATGAGGAAGCATGCAACCATGAAAAGATAATTGCTTATTGATGAAGCTATTATTTCAGCAGTTTTGTTCACAGTCCTGTTCTGAAGCGGTGTTGTTGGAGCAACAGGAGTTAGATTCACCTGATATCCCTTGGCTCTTGAGG
>JAGDWR010000090.1:7293-11315 GCA_023269865.1 Candidatus Methanodesulfokora sp. | reverse complement strand
AAGGAGCACTGCGACAGATGCCTTAGAACTGAGAGATGGGGAGGAAACGTTGTTCTAATGGTTGTGGATGCTGCATTCACATCAATAGGCCTCAACTACTTCACTGCAGTTGTGCCAAAAGTAGTTGAGTTCAGGGAGAAGTTCGGAGTGAAGAGGCTAAAGGAGCTGGCCAACTATGATATGGAGGAGCTTAGATCCATCTGGAGGAACAGAAGATCTTGGGAAATTGCAAAAAGCATAGCTTCGTATCTCTCCACATTGGATGAGGATGACAGGAAGGCTATAAGGAAGTGGGCAAAGAATTCCAGACTTGAGAGCTGGCATGAGGACCCGATAGGCAGGATGAAGGGCGTTGGAATAGTAACATTTCAATATCTGAGGATGATGGGCGGTATAGATACAGTCATGCCGGATAAGATAGTGAAGAGAGTGATAAATGGAATTCTGAAAGAAGCGGGGATGGAGCCAGTTGAGGATGACATAGCATTTGTTAGAAGAACTGAGGATATAGCCAGAAGCTGTGGATACAGGCCGATAGAGCTCTGCTGGATGACCTGGCTTGTCCAGCAGGAGGGAAAGAGGATGAGGATGGAGAAGTACGCTGATCTGCTAAAGAACATATGAATTTTATATTCAAGATGTAAGAACTGCCTATGGATGAGAAGAGCAGGGAGAAGCTGAGCAGACTGCTCACATACATTCTCAGGCACAACCCCTCAGCCATTGGAATGAAGCTGGATGAAAGCGGATTCTCAGACATAACAGTTGATGAAATTGCCAGAAGGATTTCAGCAAGGAGAGGCTATGAGTGGGTCAAGCCAGAGCACATATCAGCAGTTGTTAAGACAGATGATAAGGGGAGGTTTGAGATAGCTGAGGGAAGGATGAGGGCCACTTATGGCCACAGCATAGATGTGAATGCTGGTGTGCCAGTAAGGGATGTCAAGGTTCTTTACCATGGGACAACCTTGAGGGCTTGGAGGAGGATAAAGGATGAGGGAATAAGGCCGGGAAAGAGGAGGTTTGTTCACCTCTCATCATCCGTTGAGGATGCAATTGACGTAGCTAGAAGACATGGAAAAGATGTTGTAGTGCTTGAAATCGATGCAGAAGCGATGATAAGAGATGGATATGAGATAAGAAGAGCTGGAAGGGGCATATACCTCGTGAGGGAGGTCCCTCCCAAGTACATAACTGGAGTTTATGTCTGATGTTCAGCTCCAAACGCATCTCACATCAGCTTTTTGGACATCTCCTGTGTAGAAAACTGTTTGTTCAACAAGTTTTCCGCTTTTTCCATCGATTGAGCCAACATATATTGTCACTGTCTTCACAGCTATGTTCTTGCTATCGTAGAGTGTTATCACAACCCTGACATTGCTGGCGACATCTTCACCTGAGTTGAAGAGGACCACGTGGAAGATGGCTGATGAAGTTCCGCATACAGCACAGCCAACTGATCTCTCCCACCACCAGTATGCCACATGAACATCAGCTTTCTCCAAAATCAACAGCCTGGATTTGCATGCTGATAGCTCTGTTCTGCATGTTAAAACCTCCTTTGACAGATTTTCAGAGCTTTTTGATGCATTTATACAAGAGGAGAGGGCTTTCTGTAATTCTGATAGGTTATTCCTTAAGCAACTAAGTTCTTCTCTTGTGCTTACAAGTTCCCTTTCAGCACGAGATAGGTTCTCCTCCGCTATTGCAAGCCTTGTTTTAGTCTCATTAAGCGATTTCTCAAGCTCGCTTGTGAAAATCTGGGAATTTAAAAGCCTTTTTTGGAGATCAAGCGAGTAAAAATAGTAGTTTAGCGCAAAAGCCGTGGATATGAGGAGAAGAGCTAGAAGAGGACCTATTATCTTCAGCTCCAGCTTCATGCTGCCATCCCCTGCTGATTTCATCCTGCATTTTTAACCATGTACAAAAAAGAAGAAAGGGGGATCAGCCCTTAAAGCCCTTTATCGCTGCATCAGCCTGTACAAGCCCATTACCAACAGCATCATATCCCCATATGTGTGTTACAAGGCTCCTGCTTATCGGATCGTATACGGTGGCTGATCCAGGGCCAAAGTGATAGGCTGTTTCCTCAAGCAGATTCTCAAGCTTCCATTGGTTCAAGTCTATCTTCCCATCCTCCATGTCCTTCTGAAGAAGCAAGGCAGCTATTCCCGAGACATGTGGGGTTGCCATGGAGGTCCCTCCCAAGAAGTAGTACTGCCTGGGGACACCTTCAGCCCAGTAGGGTGGATGGGCAGCACCATATGGCGTGTAGGGACCGACAACCCAGCTTCCAGGTGCAAGAACATCGAGATCCTGTCCTTCCTTCTCCCTGCTGCTCCAATCAGTCACATAAACCTGTCCATTTAAATCTTCTGGGACATCAGAGGCCCACCACCAGGATCTATTGACCTGTCCATTTACTATCCACTCATCGACCCAGCCAACAGCTCCAACTGATATTACAGGTTGGTAGGCTGCTGGGTAGCACATTCCGAGTTCTCCCTCGTTGCCAGCTGCAGCTATGATGAAAACTCCCTTTGATATTGCATAATCTATTGCATGCTTTTCTAATGGAGATAGAGAGGGACCGCCGAGGCTCATGCTTATCACAATTGGATTCACAACTCCCATTGGATCAAGCACATTTCCTCCGCTGGATTTCTCCCTCTCATAAAGAGAAGCTACATAAATTATGCCTGCAGCCACATCGCTGGAGAAGCCCCAGCCAGCATTGCTAAGCACCTTGACAGGTATTATCCTTGCTCCAGGGGCAACACCGCTCACCCTGTAGAAGTTATAGACATTGTAGCCTATTATTGTGCTTGTGACGTGCATCCCATGGCCGTTTGTGTCAGCCTCCCACGCATTTTTGTTGTAGTTCCCGTTTATGAAGAAGGCAGTTGCCATAGCTCCTAAAAAGGCAGCTGCATGCTCCTCATCTATGCTTTCAGCTGAGAAATAGTTCCTCCACTGGGGCTCCAAGCCTGTGTCCAGGACAGCTACATAGACACCTTTTCCATCATATCCCCACTCATGCACAGTGGGGACGTTTATCATGTCAAGATCCCATGTCAGCCTAGCCCCATTTTCATAAGAGGGGAGCTCCTCCGACAATGCTTCTACTTTTACTGCGGGGCCTGATGCGACAATGCCATCCAGCTTAAGCAGCTCGCTTACCTTATCAGAGCTTATGCTGACAGCTACTCCATTTATCTCATCCAGCTTGTATATTATCTCTCCTCCCATTGACTTTATCTCGGAGATTATTTTGTTATCAACTGGAATGCTGAAGATCAGCTCATATACAACTTTTTCTGATGCACTAGCTCCTGTTAGAGGAAGCAGAAGTAGGAGCAACAAGAGGAGGGATGCATATTTCTTCAACATAACACTCCTTAGCAACAAAAATAACAAAGATAAAAATATTTCGATAGTATATTTAAAGTTGAGATTTATTTCATTTTTCTATTTCGATTATTGCTTGGATGCATCGATCAATAATGGTTAAACAGCTAAAGCAGTTTTTACAACTTCTAATGCTTCCTGAAAGTCAGGAACAACCCCAAATACAACTGGCTCCAGTTCAGAGTTCCATCTAGCCTTAATCCTCTCCAGCCTCAAGCTGATCGATTGATCCATTTCGAGTCCGTAAAACATAAGCTTCTGCGCCAAAAGGCTTCTATCTATTGAAATTCCCCTTCTTATGAGGAACCAGGCATCATAGAGATCTCTTGCACTTCCTCTCACTACAGCAGCTCTTATCTTCTCAGCCAGAACCTCCTTCAAGTCCATCCCTCTGAGAAATACGATAGGAATACCGTAGTAAGGCTCATCCAGCTTGACAGAAAGAGGCTTCAGCGATACCCTTTCCCTCTTGCTTATCTCCACCCTCACGCGACATAGATCCTCCTCAGATGTGTATAGGGGACCTCTTACGCTTGCTCTAAACATGAGGACATAATCATCATCTTTCAGGATTTTTACAGAGTTTTTTGCACCAAAAAGCTCCAAAGTAAGCT
>JAGDWR010000090.1:2864-7193 GCA_023269865.1 Candidatus Methanodesulfokora sp. | reverse complement strand
TCATCTTTCAGGATTTTTACAGAGTTTTTTGCACCAAAAAGCTCCAAAGTAAGCTTTAGATCCTCAACAGACTCTTCAATAGGGCCCAGCTGAGTGAAATCAAGGTCATCTGAGAACCTGTTCAGGCCGTGGAAGAACCAGAGATAGGTGCCTCCTTTCATCACTATCGGCCAGTTTCTTAAAGCATACATCACAAGAGCCTGCACATATCTCTTCTCCTCCTGCCAAAGCCTGATTCCTCTTGCCTTGGCAAGCCTTGCCAGCTCCTCCTTAGTCAGCAAGTTTCCTCACCCATCTAGCAACCCTCCTGGCTCTTGGGCTATCAAGAAGTGAGAAGCTATCTGCCATCCTTCTCAGCATGTTTAAATCAAGCTCTACATCGTTTGGCGGTTGATAGCCGAAATATACCATGTCAAGCACTGCTTTCTCCGGAGCTGCGACATGAACATAGCTTTTCTGCCTATCAAGCCTGCTGTATCCAAAGAAGATCACAGGGCTGATCCTCCTATAGCAGATCCCTATTTCTCTTAAGTTCAGGCTCTGCCTTGTCGTAACGCATTCTATAAAAGCTGGAACTTGATCTAGAATGCCGTGAAGGTATAGAGCTGAGTGCATTGAGATGTAGGAGGGCTCAACAAGCTGGGTTGCGAGCACAAACTCATCCTCAGTTAGGGCTATAATCCCTCTTCTAGGCCTCCAAGCCCAATTTTTGGACACAAGACGGGCTGCATATACCTTAGCATGGCTTCTTGGTACCCCCAAAAGGATAGATAGCTGTTTAACATCAAAAACAAGCCTGCCGGAGGATTCTAAAGCCTCCCTGATTTCATGCAGATGCATTGTCAACTCGTGGTAACAAAACTGTTACCACGATTTAACCTTTGATTCTAGGTTACTAATAACAGAAAAACTTTATAAATAAAATTACTACTGAAATTCATGATCAACATGACATATACAAAATTTTATATTTCACGAGAGATAGCAGAGCTATTTCCTGAGCTCAGGATAGGTGTGCTTAAGTCCTCCAATCTTACCATCGCCCGCGGAGATGAGGAGCTGGAGATTATTAAGAGGGAGGCAGTGGATAAAGCACCTAGAAAGGACATATCAGCAGATCCGAGGCTTATCCTGTGGGTTGAGACATATAAGAAGATGGGGATAAACCCTAAGAAGTATCCCCCAACAGTTGTATCCCTTGCTGACAGGGTGGCAAGGACAAAAAGGCTGCCAGCAATAAACACATTCGTCGACTCATACCTCATCATTGAGCTGAAATACTTCCTGCCTGTGGGAGGATATGACCTGGATAAAGTGAGGGGCTCCATTCACCTCCGCAGATCGCAGGGAGGTGAGAGATTTGTGCCACTGGGCTCGCAGAAAGAAGAGGTTACCAAGCCAGGAGAGGTTGTTTATGCGGATGAGGAGAAGATCCTCACGAGGTTCTGGAATTACAGGGATAGCGAGATGACAAAAATAACTGAAAGCACGAGAAATGCAGTACTCATGATGGAAGCACCAGATCGCACTGTGGGAGATGATGAGCTTAAGAATGCACTAGAGGAGCTGTCGGAGCTTATCACAAGATTTAACGGAGGACACACATCCTCTTTCATAGAGAATGTTGAAGAGGGGTTGGCTTGGAACCTATAGTTGTGTCTGCTGTAGGATACTCCTCTGCTACACTTGGCCATTGATGCGTTTGACAAGCTTAGCTCTGAGAGATGGAAAAACGTATGATGGATTACAAATAGTTTTTCTTTTGAAAGCTATATTTTTAAGAAGATTTATAGTTAGATAAAAAGGATTATCAACTTATGGTATTCAACTTATGATATAAGGATTATTACCCTGATTAACATTTGTTTGCTGTCAACAATAACTTTTTATTATGAGGATGAAATCCCTTTTTAGCGGGCACGGGGGGAGCTGGGGAAACCCGGCTGAGAGGGCAGCTTGTGGCTGCCGACCCCTCGAACCTGATCCGGGTAATACCGGCGTAGGGAACGTGCCCATAAGATGCCTTCTTAGCCGGCACTCCCCTAGTCCCGCTGGAAGGAGTTGTCATGGGAGTTATTTCAGAGGTTAGAAGTAGCAGGGTTGATTTGGTTGCCGAGCTAGCTAGGATGTAGGGCGTTGATTACGAAGCCCTAAGGCGGAGAGTTGCATCTGGCAAAGTTATAATAGTGAGGAATAATAAAAGATATGAGACGCGTGTTGTCGGCATCGGCGAGGGCCTTAGGACAAAGGTCAATGTGAACGTCGGGACAAGCGGCACTGTTGTGAATGTGGAAATGGAGATTGAGAAGGTCAGGACTGCAGTGAGGTATGGAGCGGACACCATAATGGATCTGAGCACTGGTGGCGATCTGGATTATATCAGAAGAAAGCTCATCGAGGCATCAGAAGGCACTCCATTTGGCACTGTTCCTGCATACCAGGCATGGATTGAGGGCTTGAGGAAATTTGATGGGATGAAGATTCCATCTGATTGGTTCATATCAATTGTTGAGAGGCATCTTAAAGATGGGGTTGACTTCATGACCATACATGCAGGAATAACAAGGGATTTGGCCTTTAGGGCAGTGAACAGCTCGAGGGTAATGCCGATAGTTAGCAGAGGGGGATCAATTCTAGCTGTTTGGATGATTGAAAATAATAAAGAGAATCCTTATTTGGAACGCTGGAACTACCTCCTGGAGCTCTTCAAGGAGTACGATGCTGTTATAAGCTTGGGAGATGCGCTAAGGCCTGGAACAACAGCGGATGCGCACGATGAGCTTCAAATATCCGAGCTTGTGAACAACTCCAAGCTAGCTAAGGATGCCGTGTCAAAGGGGGTTCAGGTGATGATAGAAGGTCCAGGGCACATGACGATGGACAGAATAGTTGCTGATGTGAAGCTCATGAAGTCCTTGAGCGGTGGAGTGCCCTACTACGTCCTAGGACCTCTTGTAACAGACATAGCTGCTGGTTATGACCACATAGCAGCGGCAATAGGGGCTGCAATTGCAGCATCAGCTGGAGCTGATCTCATATGCTATCTCACACCATCAGAACATCTGAGCCTGCCGAATGTCGAGCAGGTTAAGGAGGGATTGATAGCTGCCAAGATAGCAGCGCATGCTGGTGATATCGTCAAACTTGGTGCAAAAGCTGCTGAAAAGGACGTCAAAATTTCGCTAATGCGTGCAGGGCTGGATTGGGAGGGCCAGATAGGATTTTCCCCTGATCCGGAGAGGGCATCTAGAATTAGAGCTCAATTTGAGGGAAACATAAGGTCTTGTACTATGTGCGGCCAGTACTGCGTCTTCCTGCTGCTGGACAAGTACCTCTCAGCAAGGCCAAAGCTTAGCTTTGATGATATCATTTCAAGGTACGGTGATCTCCATGGCAGGTAAACTATGGAGCATCTGGGTCAAAGCCCCTGTGCTCAGGGATGCTGAGGTTTTAATAGCCTCGGAGTGTCTTCCAGCGGTAAGCCCAGGGATATTTGAGAAGCTTAGCAGAGGAAGAGTTGTCCTTCTGGCATGTCCAGAGAGGGAACCTCAAGCATACTACGGCAAGATAGCGAGCATCATAAGATCCTCAAGGCCCAAGAAGATCATTGTAGCTACGATAGATGGAAGCCCTCATTGCTTCACGCTGCATGCAAGCGTTAATGAGGCCGAGTACATACTTGGCGAGAAAGTTGAAAGAGAGCACTATGTTGTGGTAAATGGCAAAAATCTTGTCAGAATATCCCCAAATGCCGTTAGAGTGGCCAGATATCTGAGCCTTGTCAATGAGGTGATAGAGGAGGATCCAGCCAAGGTGGAGAGGCTTAGCGAGCTGAGCGAGGAGTTTAGAAGAGCTCAGCATTATATAATGAAGGAATAAATATTAAGAGGTTACATTACTGGAAGGAAAAGCTTATATAGAGCTTAGGACATTATGTGCAATAGCACATAAAGGGTGAGAGCATGTGGGGATGGAGAGGAGGAGGTTGGTGGGGTCCCTGGCCTGGAAGGGGTCCGTTTAGCTATCTGCCTCCCTGGCAGAGACCAGGATGGGTCTTTGGAAGAGGAGCATGCTGGTGGCTCTTCGGACCATGGAGGTACTATCCATACTACTATTGGTATCCATACTATTGGCCATGGTGGTGAGCATGTGGCCTTGGTATCCCTGGTATAATCCGTGGATGTTCTGGTACTTCTGGCCTCCGATGCCCTCGCCGGAGCTTGAGCTTTCCATTCTTGAGAGCTACAAAAAAGCGCTGGAGATAGAACTTAAAATGATAGAGGACAGGATAAATAGCCTGAAAGGACAGCTGGGGAGGCAGTAGCCCAT
>JAGDWR010000090.1:0-2764 GCA_023269865.1 Candidatus Methanodesulfokora sp. | reverse complement strand
CCTTTTTCCTTTTTTATTTCTCTCCTTTCAGTTCCTTTAACCTTTTCCTTGCTGATTCTAGCTCTTCCTCAAGTCTCTTTATCTCCTGCTCCAGGAGGAATATCTCCTCCTCCTTGCTCATCTGTTGGGCTGGATAGGGAGGATATGCTGGCATTGGAGGGGGATACATTCCGTACCCCATCATCTGCCATCCCCATCCTCCCCAGCCACCCCTGCCACGACCCCAAGGTGGCATCATGGGAGGAGGCTGAGGAGCTGCTTGTGATGGCGCTACACCTCCTTTCTTGTAGATCTCAACAGCCTCTCTCGCAGTTCTAGCTGAGATTGGGATAACCTGAATTCCTGCAGACACAAGAGCTTGGTATGCATTTGGCCCAACGTTTCCAGATAAAACCACATTTACCTCCTTATCTATCAGAAGCTGGGCTGCCTGAATCCCAGCCCCTCCAGCGGAGCTCATGAAGGTGTTCTGCACCACCTCATGCTTCATTGTGTCTAAATCAAATATTATAAAGTAGGGAGCCCTGCCGAACCTCGGATCCATCGGGGAATCAGGATCGGGTCCGGTGGATGGAACAGCAACTCTTACCATCTCACCACCTTAGATTAACCTAACTTTCTTCTATAAAAACCTATCGTATGTCACTGTTGCTGTATTCAATGTTGTGAAAAATTCCCATGGGGTTTCCTCTCCGATGTTATCCGGCCCTAAGGGCCCGAGATCTTCCTTATATTTAAATCTATGAGCTCATTCACCAGCTTCTCATATGCATGGTCCTTTATCCTCACAATCGCATTCCTTACACCCTCCAGCTCGGATACCCTGACGTATATGTCCACCCCCATCTGAACAGATAAAGTGGAGGGACAGAAGGGAGTAGTTGGATGAAATGTCACGTATACAACTCCATTTTCATATCTAACCTCATCAACAAGCCCCAATTCCACAATTGATCTGCCCACTTCCGGATCCTTAACTTCCCTCAGCTTCTCCCATATTCTTTCAATCAATTGAGAACACCTCCCTTAGGATCTCCAGGAAAACCTGTCTTATCCTGTTGTTTCTCCTCACCACAGGAACCCCATTTACAGCTGCCTCTATAATCTCCTCATCATAGGGTATCCTGAATATCCTGGCCCCTCTCTTTGCAGCATCCTCCTCTATGGCTTCAGTAATCCCACTAGGCACATCTGCCCTGTTTATCACTATATCAAAGCTCATGTTAAGCTTTTCAATTGCCTTAAGCGATAGCTTCATTGTGTTCAGGCCAAGAGGTGTGGGCTCTGTCACTATGAGGGCATGATCTGCGAGCCTTAATGCCTGCATGACCGGATTTGCCACCCCGGGACATGTATCTATAATTATTTTATCAAACTGATTTTTATCAATCTGCCTGAAGAACCTCACCAGGTTGTGAGCTATCAGAGGTGATCTGGCTTCACCAGGCCTTATCGCTGCGGATATCATCTTTATCTTACCGGACTCCCCGTCATATAGGGTTCCTATCTCTTTTTTCCCCTCTTTTATTGCTTTTCTTGGGCATATTTCCGCACAAAGAGAGCATCCCAAGCATGAATCCTCGAAAAACAGAGGAACATTTCCCTTCTTGCCGAGCAGGGCATGAGTAGGGCATATCCTTACGCATTCAAGGCAACCATCGCACAGACTTTGATCTATCGCAGGAGTCCTTATCACTATCCTTCCCGCTTCCCTTCTCTCCATTCCTAGATAGATGTAGTCATTTGGATTATCGACATCTGCATCCACAAGAAGGACTCTGTATCCAATATCCGACAGAAGAGCAGCTAGATTAACAGCTATTGTTGATTTTCCAGCTCCTCCTTTTCCTCCAGTCACAGCAACAGCATTTAATTCAGCCAATGTCTAACACCTCCACTAGCTCATCAAATATGCTTTTTATTGCAACAGCAGCTCCTGAATTCGGTTTATGCTCCACAACAGGACGGGCATTGGAGATCGATTCCACCACAGAGAAGTCTAGGGGTATCATTCCCAGTATTCTCGATCCATTGAGCTCAAAATGTCTCACCATCTTCTCGAGGAAGCCACTCATATTATACTTGTTTATAATAATCCCCGAGGGGATCCTGAAATGCCTTGTTATCTCCAGAATGCGGTCAGCTCCCTGAAGGGCCTCTGGAGTTGGCTCCGTTACTATCACAGCATATTCTGTGGCCGAGAGGGATGATATTACTGGACATCCTATTCCAGGAGCTCCATCCGTCAGGATTACATCCCCTCCTACCTCCTTGTAAATCTCAAAAGCTTTTCTCCTCACCTCATTCACAAGGAGACCGGAATTATGCTCCCCGACCTCAAGTTGTGCTGTCACAATAGGGAATCCAAATCTGGTCCTTCCGACGATCAGATTCCCGCTTGCAAATGGGACGAGCTCTACCGCATTGAGAGGACATGCTTTCTCGCAGACAGAACATCCATCGCACATGTACTCTATTACCATTGGTTTTTCTCCCATTTCTATGGCCCCAAAAGGACATTTTTCAGCACAAATACCACAAGAAGAACACAATTCCTCCCTTATCTTAGCTCTTGAGGAGAGAAAAAGCGGCTTCTTCTCAGCTACCTCGATGGATAAGATCAAGTGGAGACTTGGCGTGTCCACATCGGCATCAGCTGCAACCACCTTCATTCTATTGTGGAAAAGATAGAGCAGGCTTGATGACACTGTTGTCTTCCCCACTCCTCCTTTCCCGCTTATCACAGTGATCTCAAGCTTCTCCA
>JAGDWR010000011.1 GCA_023269865.1 Candidatus Methanodesulfokora sp. | reverse complement strand
GGCTTCTCTCATAGCTCCTCTTTCAGCTCACGCTGAACCTTAAAGTTTTTCATTAAACAGAACGAATTTTCAATAGTTCAAATATAGGGCTCTATTCTCTATGTTCATCTGCCCAAGGTGCTGCCTGGTGGGATGGTCCTGACTGTAGTTAAAGTGCCTGTTGACTGGAGGGATGGATGTCCCAGGATGCGTCCCATAGAATTTCCGTGTGCAGTAGCTCTATACAGTAAGAAAGGAGCTATTACAAAGCAGGAAGCAGAGATAACTGTTGGAATATGTATATGGGAGGGAATAAGCACAAGCGACATAATTCTTTATACGAAGGAGGCAATAGAGGGGGATATGAGAAGGAAGATAAATCAGAGGATTATGGAGAGAAGCAGGGTAGTTGAAGTCCAAAACAACCTCACTGAGGTGTTTTCAATCATGAAGGAATACTTGAAGAAGTACAGGAGCATTACCTTTGTGAACAACACCTTTGTCCTGAACATAATAAGGAGAGTATTTCCACCATATGGGCTTGATCCATTGAACGGGCCTGGACACTCTGCTTGGATTGTCAGGTGGGATAATGAGGGAGGAGTTCCAGTAGCATATAGTATATTTGCAAAGTATGGCACAGATATAGATTATTTTGTCAAGATAGTCAGATTAATAGTCTCCTCCTAGGTGTGATCGCTATTGTTTTGCATCTAACAGATGTTTTACCTCTCCCTTCTGGCTTTCCTAATCCATTCAACAATTTCCTCCTCTGGTAGCTTGGAAAGTAGCTCTCCAACACACTTTGCAGCCATCATGGCCTCCTCCATCTTTTTTCTCTTCAGCTCTTCCTCCAGAGCCCTTCTCACAACTTCGTTGATGTTAATTCCCATTCTCTTGATCTCCTCCTTGAGCTCCTTTGGCACCTTAACGGTTATTGTGACGCTCATCGTAACACAAGTGACGTCCTCTCCCAACTAAATTCGGGAGCTTCCAGCTTTTCCTTCAGGCTTCATAGGTCGCCCTCCAGCCCGTTTTGCTGGAAGCTTGCACTAGGTTCCAGCGTTCACCTGGGGATTTGCGCCTCCAGTCACATCTGCTGGTTAGGGGCGTCACAGCTTCCCCATCTCATTAACGCATGGGCTATATGTGGCCACCCTCTCGGAACATCCGATTTAAGGCCTACTCCATATTCTTATATTTAAACTTTTCATTCATCCCAGAAGCTCTGGGTTTTCTGGCACTCATTTTTATAATGTAGTACTTTTAAAGATTTCTCCTATATACTGCTGTTTGACATGAAGAACTCATATTTCATTTTTAATGCAGCCGGATCGAGAGCCTCTCCGTACACTATTCTTCAACAATTAAATAGATAAGCTGTCATTATATCCTATCACTAGTTCACTCAGTATGCCGATGAAGGTGTGCACAGTTGATGAGATAAGGAGGATAGATTCTGAAGCAGCTGAGAAGTATGGAATTGGATATGATATCCTCATGGAGAATGCAGGGAATGCCCTCTACTTCGTCATATTGAAGGAGCTCGGAGTGCATGGAAAAAAGTTTACCGTGATAGCTGGCCAGGGGAACAATGGAGGAGATGCCCTTGTGGTTGCAAGAAAGCTCCACTCAAGCAACGCTGCAGTAAGAGTTTTCATATTGGGCAATCCTGAGCAGTACAGGGATCCGGCGAGGAGGAACTACAATATAGTTAAAAATATGGGAATAGAGGTTCATGTTATATCTGAAGAGGGCGATTTAGGGCTGCTGAGGTCATCGCTTCAGCAGAGCGATGGAGTTGTAGTTGGGATATTTGGGACTGGGCTCTCAAGGGAGGTTAAAGGGGTTCATAGGGCTGTGATAGAGGAGGTAAACAGGTGCGGGAAGGTTATCTTCAGCGTCGACATACCCTCCGGCATAGGGGGAGATGATGGAAAAGTGTATGGAGTTGCAGTAAGATCGAACTACACAGTTACATTCGGCCTTCCAAAATTGGGAAACATGTTATATCCAGGGTATGATTACTGCGGGAAGCTCTATGTATCGCACATATCCTATCCCCCAGAGCTTTACAGGGATATAAAAATTGAGATAAACGAGCCCGTCCAACCTCCTCCCAGGGTCAAATGGGGACATAAGGGGACTTTTGGAAAGCTTTTAACTGTTGCAGGCTCTAGAAATTACTATGGGGCTCCTATGCTCTCCTCTCTCTCCTTTCTCAAGGCAGGGGGTGGATACTCAAGGCTTGCTGCCCCTGAATCAGTGATACCATTCATAGCATCAAGGGCAAGCGAAGTTGTTTACATACCTTTAAAAGAAACTGATGAGGGATCGATATCAAAGGAGAATGAGGGCAAGATATTGGAGCTTTCGAGGGAGCAGGATATCATGATAGTAGGGCCGGGGACGTCTTTAAATGATGAAACTCAGGAGCTTATAAGGAATCTTGCCAGAAAACTGGACAAACCGGTGATAATAGATGGAGATGGCATCACTGCAATATCCAAGGATCTGGATTCAATTAGGGGGAGGAGAAATCCAACTGTCCTGACTCCTCATCCCGGGGAGATGGCCAGAATGACTGGAAGAAAGGTTGATGAGGTGCAGAACAACATAGAGCTGCTCAGAAAGACCTGCGAGGATCTAAATGCATACATAGTGCTGAAAGGAGCGCATAGCCTGATAGGATATCCTGATGGCAGGGTTTACATAAACATGTCAGGAAACTCAGGAATGGCAACAGCAGGCTCAGGAGATGTACTTACAGGGACGATAGCTGCTCTATATTGTCTCGGCCTGAACATAGGGGATGCTGTTAGAACTGGAGTTTTCATACATGGGCTTGCTGGAGATATAGCAGCTGAAAAGATGGGCGAAGATGGTATGACATCTGTGGACATAATGAACTGCCTTCCAGATGCGATGAGAATGCTCAGGACTGATTTAAACATAATGAGGAGATATATGCCTGAGGTGATATGATGAGGGCTTGGATCCTTGAAAGGCAGTCCAAAATAGAGGATAGGCCCCTGAAATTAGTTGACATTCCTGATCCAGAGCCAAGGGAAGGTCAGATAAGGATAAAAGTGAGGTTCTGCGGTATATGCAGGACTGATCTGCACATAGCAGAGGGCGATCATCCTCTGCACAAAAAGCCTGTGATACTGGGCCATCAGATCGTCGGAACAGTGGATAGATCGAGAGGAAGGAGGATAAAGGAGGGGGATAGAGTCGGGTTGACATGGCTCTACAGCTCCTGCAACAGCTGCAAATACTGCCTAACAGGAAGGGAGAACTACTGCCCGGATATAGTCAGGACCGGATGGGATGTTGATGGAGGGTTTGCTGAATATGTAATTGCAGAGGAGGAGTATGTCGCACCTCTTGACATCCCACTTAAAGATGAGGACTGTGCTCCCCTCATGTGCCCTGGAGTTATAGCTCATCTCTGCTATGAGCTAGCTGAAGTTAAGCCAGGGGATAAAATAGGCCTTATAGGATTCGGTCCAACTGCATTCTACCTGATGAAAATAGCTAACCACATAGGGGCTGATGTCTACGTCAGCACTAGATCAAGATATCATCAGGAGATAGCTGCTGAACTAAGTGCAAGATGGATTGGAAACATAGCTGAAAAAGATTTCCCTGATAAAATGGACAGCATAATATATTTCCCCCCGGCAGGAGAGATGTTCACAAGAGCTCTCAGGAATTTAAAGCGTGGAGGTATTCTTGTCCTGGCTCCAATAGCATCTCAAAGTCCAATGATTGTTGAGAACTATGGGGAGGACCTCTGGGGAAAGGACATAAGGACGGTGTACAACATAAGGAGGAGCACGATAATGAAAATGTTGAATCTAGCTAGAAAAGTTGATTTCAGCATAGATAAAGAGGTATTTGATTTTGAGGAGCTTCAGGATGCGATGATAAAAGTGAGAAGCGGGAAACTGGAGAGGATGACAGCCATCATCAGGGTGGGCTAAGTATATATCTGACATCCCCTCACTTTGCATATGCGGATGTCAGCTCTCATAGTCCTGATAATAATAGCAGCAATAATAATCTTCATCCTTTACCCAAGGGAGAGGAAGGAGGTCCCTCAAGTGCCTCAGATCACACCTCAGATCTCCATCAGCATAGATTTCAGCATAAAGAACACATGCGATGGCCAGGATGTCTCCCCCAGAATATCCTGGTCGGGCATTCCTGATGGCACAAAATCTCTGGCCATTATAGTGGAGGATCCAGATGCTCCTGGCGGGCTTTTTGTCCACTGGGTTATCTACAACATTGATCCATCATTGAAGGGGCTTCCAGAGGGTATTCCGAAGGAGGGGAGAGTCGAGGGGATTGGGCTGCAGGGGATAAACAGCTTTGGAAGAATAGGATATGGAGGCCCTTGCCCTCCAAGGGGAAGCACCCACAGATATATCTTCAGGATTTATGCGCTGAAAGAAGCTATTTTGCTTGGACCTGGAGCTAGCAGGGATGACCTGCTTAAAGCAATGGAGAACAAGATAATAGCTGTGGGAGAGACCACTGTAAAATACGGAAGGTAAGAGCTTTAAGCTACATAGTCTTCTAGACTGAAGTGGAAATCGTGGGGATCATATGAGATGCAGAGTAGGAGTTCTCTTCGGGCCTGAGCTCACCCTCTACTCCTTTGGACCATCGCATCCGATGAATTCCTCCAGGATAATTAAGTTCTACGAGCTTCTTCAAGGGGATTTCGTGTTGCTGAAGCCCGTCATGGCGAAGGAGGAGGAGATAACTCTATTTCACAGAAAAGATTATGTTGAGTTTGTGAAGAGGATGTCGGAGAAGGGGTTTGGATACCTCGACTACGGGGATACTCCAGCTTTCAAGGGCGTTTATGAGGCATCTGCCTACGTTGTGGGATCCACGCTGAGAGCTTTGGACTCCGTGCTGAAGGGAGAGGTTGACCATGCATTCAACCCAATGGGAGGTCTTCATCACGCTAGAAGGGGATCTGCTGCTGGATTCTGTGTCTTCAACGATATAGGGGTGCTATTTGAGGTTGCAAGAGGAAGAGGGCTGAGGAGAATACTTTACATAGATATAGATGCCCATCATGGGGATGGAGTATACTATGAGTATGAAGATGATCCGGAGATATTCATAGTCGATCTGCATGAGGATGGGAGGTTCCTCTATCCCGGCACTGGATTTGAGTGGGAGAGGGGAAGGGGAGGAGCAGAGGGAACCAAGCTCAACATCCCGCTCCAGCCAGGATCTGGGGATTACGAGTTTCTCTCCAGGTTTGAGGAGGCAAAAAAGTTCATGGATGTCATAAACCCAGATCTAGTGGTGGTTCAGTGTGGAGGAGACTGCCTGGATGGGGATCCCATAACTCACCTCAGATGCAGCTCAAAAGTCCACAAGGAGGTCATCAGGACAGCTCATGAGATATCCCACAGAAAGGCAAATGGAAGGTTGATAGCCCTTGGAGGAGGTGGATATAACCCTGAGAAAGTTGCATCAGCCTGGATGGATGTGATAAAAGAGATGAGCTTTCTCGGCCACAGTTCTAGAGGATGATTTTGTGTGGATGATGCAAGCAGATTGATCAGGTCATTTTATTGTTCTAACTGCAGTAGATTTTTATCTTCCAATGGAGAAATGATATGTTGAGAGGGGCTTATATTCTTATACTGAAAAATAGTGAAGATGTAAGCCTGAGGGTCGGATCCCTAGGGCCAATAAACCTGAGAAGAGGATTTTATGCCTATATAGGATCTGCTAGATCGGGGATAGAGAGGAGGATAAGGAGGTATCTGGAGGGACCATCTAAGGTGAGGTGGCACATAGACTACCTGGTGACAGCTCCTTCCTTCAGGGTCGAAAAAGTGATAAAAATAGGGGGCGGAGATGAGGTGGAGATAGCGAGAAGAATATCAAAAGTTCTTCCTGGTATAGAGAAATTCGGCTCATCGGATGATAGGGAGAACAGGAGCCATCTCTTCTTCTCTGAAAGTGATCCGCTCCATCTCCTCTTGGACATAATAAGAGACTACAAGAATGTGGAGATAGTTTCCACACAATCATACTAATAAAATACCTTATAAATATCTTTTGAATGCTTTAAAAGGAAAGGTCCAACATAACCCTGTGATAGAGATAAGGAGGCCCAAAAATCAGGAGGAGTTCAAGAAACTTGTTAAAGTGCAGATAAGAACGTGGAACCCATCTGTCACAGATGCCGTTGGACACAGGATAATGAAGGCAATAGATGACAATGGGGGCATAGTTCTAGGCGCATTTGATGAAAAAGGAGATGCTTTAGGCTATAGCCTTGCCTTCCTTGCTGAGGAGAACGGGAAAATATTCTTCTACTCTCACCACACGGCTGTTGTGCCGGAGATGCAGGGTAAGGGGATAGGCTTTCTTCTAAAGCTGGCCCAGAGGGAGGAGGCATTGAGGAGAGGAATAGATTTAATAAAATGGACATTTGATCCTCTAAGGTCTGTCAACAGTCATTTCAACATCAGAAAGCTTGGAGCAGTGGGGGTTAGATTCCTGAGAGACTACTATGGGGAGATGTCAGATGAGATAAACAGGGGGATGAGATCAGATAGGATGAAGGTTGAGTGGCATCTGAGGAGCAGAAGGGTGGAGAACAGGCTGAAGGGGATATACAGAGATCTAGATGGAGTGGAGGTCCTGGGCTCCTGCCTTCAGGGAGGTCTGGAGGTTCCAGTTAGATTTGAGATCTCAGAGTACGATCCCATTAAGATAAAGATACCTGAAGATCTGGAGAAGCTTAGGGGGAGAAGGGAGCTGGAGATATGGAGGGATGAGGTGGCTTATCTGATGGAGCACTATATGGGCCTAGGGTACATCGATGTCGACTTCAGGGATAACTACCACATTCTCACAAGAAGAAGCATGGAGGAAGTCCTCTCATCCTGACCGCAAATTTTTTAACAATTGGTGATGAAGAGCGGAGATATACATGGAGAGACCCATTCCCCCACTCGATCAGATTACAGCCGAGAAGTTCAAGGAATCCTTCAGAAAAATAATAGAGCTGAAGGAGAGAGCTGGAATAAAAGCAATACTGGATAATCCACCGGATCTCTTGGAGAGAGCCAAGCTCTATGGAACCAGGTTTAGAAATGGGGCTTGGGGATGGGCTTCCAACATATGGAGCAGGTCTGCTGCAAACACTGTGGTGATAGAGAGAGATGAGGAGCTGAAGAAGGAACATAGGATCCTTCTGATGAGGGTTTTAGAGCACATACTAGCTCAGGGGCCTTTAATAAAAGTCGATGGATATGTGGGCAAGCCGGGAACTATAGTTCAAATGCATGCTAGGGTTTATGTAGATCCTCAGTTTCCTGATATCGCATACAGATGGCTCCAGCTTGTCTACCCAGCTCCTCCTAATGGAAAGCCTGACGTAGAAGTTTTCGTAATACCTCACTATCTGGGAAATCCGAACATACCGGGAAGCGACAAGATGCTCATGGTGATGAGATTCCCCAACCACGACATGACGATAATAACAGTCTCCTCATATCAGGGGGAGGTTAAGAAAGCAGTGCTCACTCACTGGATATACCACGTTTACAAGAAGGGGTGCACTGGGGAGCATGCAGCCCTGAGGGAGTTCACTGTGAGGACAGTGGACGGATCCTGGAGGAGGGTGATAATGGCCATATGGGGCCTGACTGGAAGCGGGAAATCAACTCACAGCTTTTATGTCTGGACACAGGAGAACTCCAAGATCTTCATTGAGAGATTTGGGGTAAATCCGCTTGATTACGTGAGGGATCAGGTGATAAAGAACGATGACATAATAGCAATAGCAGAGGACAGAGTGTACGGATCGGAGAGGGGATCCTGGACGAAGACAGAGGATCTAACACCAGATCAGGTCGCGATGTGGAGAGGAGCAATGAGCTCAAGAGCTCTACATGAGATAACAGAATTTGATGAGAGTGGAAATCCATGCTTCAAAGGGGAGCTGTTTCAGTACTTCGGAAGGCCAAATAGGAACTCAAGAAGCGTCCTCTATCTGGAGGACACCGGTTATTTCGATGGAGACATAGTGTCAAGTGGCCCTCTGACGACAGCAGTGTTTCTATCGCCAAGCTACTTCACATCCTATGCTTGGATGAAGATAGTCGATCCTGCTTTTGCTGTGAAGGTTCTGGCAGATGGAAAGACAGTAGGACATCCTGCTCAGGCAAAGGAGCTTGTTGGCAAAGTAAGGTATGTTCCAAGATTCTCGGAGTTCACAATAGGAGTTCCTGACTCAGCTCATCTGGTGAGGTTCTACGAGATCCTGAGGAAGAGAGCTGAGAGAGGGGATCCGGTAGAGGTCTACGTTTTTGTCACAACTGGCAGGATAGGTGCTAAGTACAAGTGGGTCGAGAGAAAGCTTGACGATAGGATAATTCAGGTTCCCGAGCCTGTTCTCGTGGAGCAGAATGGAATACCAAGGCCCGTGGGAGGGGCGAAACCATCAATAGAGGAGGATGAGCTCTTCATACTTCAGTCTGCAAGAGGGGCTGTTGAGTACAGACCTCATCCAGTGTGGGGAGATAAGGTTCTGGTGCCCTCAAAAGTTCCGGGAATAGCTGAGGAAAGGCTGAGGGAGCTTGATCCAACAAGCCACTTTACGATGGAGGAGTTCAGAGAGCTTCTCAAGGCCGAGGTTGAGGAGAGCAAGTACTGGCTGAAAAGGAACTGTCCTGATCTTCCTGAGGAGATAGTAAGAGCTATGGACTTCGAGTGATCGAATTGAGGTCGGAGTTTCTTCTTTTATCTGCTGGTGTAGTCTGGGGCCTCACCTTCCCTGTGATGAAGATAGCGCTTGCTGACCTATCTACATTCCAGTTTCTCATGCTCAGGTTCTCAATCGCACTTCCAATCATAGCTGCTTTAAGAAGGACGCCAAAGATTGATGTTCTTAGCGCTCTTGTTGGGCTCATCTCCTTTCTTGGTATGGTACTTCAGGTAACTGGGCTGAGATATACGACAGCAACAAATTCCGGTTTTATAACAGGGATGTATGTCGTATTTACACCTGTTGTATCCTATATTCTCCTTGGGAGGAGGCCCCCTGCAAGGCTTGCTATATCCCTGCCCTTGAGCTTGATCGGACTAGCCCTCATAACAAACTACAGGTTTGAGGGTGTGAACATCGGGGATCTGCTGACACTACTATCCTCAATCTCATGGAGCATTCAGATAGTTCTGATCGGTATCTGTGCCTCCAGGACAGATCCTTTATCCCTTGCTTTCATTCAATCTCTGATAATTGCCCTGATGAGCTCCCCCATTGCTTTAATTCAGGGGCCATTCGATATTTCTGCATCCGCGCTCACAGCTCTGCTCTACACATCGATATTTGGCACTGTTTACGGTCTATGGGCTCAAGCTAAGGGTCAAAGAGATGTATCTCCTGAAATTGCAGCATTTGCATATCTGCTTGAGCCTGTTACATCTGCTCTATCCTCCTATCTCCTCCTAGGGGAGGTGATGAGCACAGAAGGTCTTTTTGGCTCCTTAGCAATACTTCTCAGCATAGCTATAACAATGAAATAAGTCTTTTAATCTAGCTTTGAGCAAACTGCTTGTGAGGATAGAGGAGATAGCAAGAGGGCTTTCACCTACAAATAAGATCTATCTTGCAGATTCCTACGTGAGAAAATGCAAAAGCAGGATTTTAAAGGTCATGAGGGAGAAGGGAAGCAATTACTACATAGTTCCCGATTCATCCATATTCCACCCTGTCGGGGGAGGCCAGCCGAGCGATCAGGGTTGGATTCGCGGGAGGAATTTTGAGGCAGAAGTGAGAAAAGCTCTTGAGAGCAATGACGTGATTGTGTTATACTGCAAGTTGATAAAAGGGGAGGTGGAGGAGGATGCCGAGCAGGAGCTGGACTGGGAAAGGAGACACTTGATAATGAGGTTGCACACAGCAGGCCACATAATAGACAGGGCTGTGGCCGACCTGACTGGGGGAGCTGAGACAATAGGTGCCTTTCATGGTCCTCCAAGGGCACATGTGGATTACAAGACTAAAATAGAAGAGGATCTTCTCCCGGAGATAGAGAGAAGAGCGAACAAGCTTGTCGAAGGAAGGGAAGTTATAGTCAGGGAGATAGCTCCAGAAGATCTGGAGAAAGTGATATACGGGGCCCCAAATCTGGACAGACTTCCTAAAGCTGAAAGATACAGAATAGTGGAGATAAAGGGGGTAAATGCAATGCCATGTACTGGAACTCATGTAAGGAACACATCTGAAGTCGGTATGATCTCCATAACAGGCATTGAGAGGATCGAGGGAGGAACTAGGATATACTATGGAGTCCGGCCTTAATGTGTGGATTGAGCTGGGCTCAATGTACCATAACAGAGAAATTATTAGTTATTCAGAACTTTTAAGGATGATTCTGATGAGGATCAAGAATTATGTAGTAACTACATAGTTCAGAATTCATAGTATTCTCTGTCTAGAAGCGACCTTAAAAAGTAACTGGTAATGAGATTACCAAAAGGTATTTAAATGACTGGTAATCATATTACCAGGATGGAGGAACAGAATCCCTGGTGGAAGAGCAAAGATCTGACAAATGATCCTGATCTGAGGAAATGGTATGAGAGCAGGATAAAATGGATCCCTGAGATAATCAATGAGATAAAGTTGGAGCCCTTTTCTCTGAACTTCATATTCGGGCCTAGACAAGTGGGAAAGACCACTCTAGTGAAGCTGGTGATAAAAAAACTTCTGGAATCCGTGGAAGATCCAAGATCGATCTTCTATTACAGGTGCGATAGGCTCTCCGACTACAAGGAACTGGATATAGTGATGGAGAACTACCTCATGCTGAAGAGGGCTTACAAGATAAAGACAGCTTACATATTCCTGGACGAGATAACATTCCCCAGGGAGTGGTATAGAGCGGTAAAGTATAGAATAGACTCAGGCGATCTGCAAAATGATGTCCTGATCCTGACGGGCTCCTGGAGCATGTTTGTCAGGAGGGAGGTTGAGACATTTCCCGGCAGGAGAGGGGGAGGAAGGAACATAGTATTCCATCCGCTGAGCTTCAGAGAATTTCTAAAAATAGCAAATCCAGATATCTACAACTCTCTGGAGGGAATAAAAGAGATGGATCCTTCTGAGGTGTGGGAAAAGTGCGTCAAGGCTAGGCCCTGGCTCAATGAGGTCAACAGGGCGTTTGAGAGCTATCTTGAATGCGGTGGATTCCCCCTTGCGATAAAATCCCTTCTTGAGAGGGGGGAGGTATCAGAGGAAGCAAAGGATGCCATTATCTCCTCCTTCATATCCGACATAGCGAAGCTCAGGAGGAGTGAGAGCATTGCAAAGAGGGTCATAAAGGCTGTTTTGGAGAAGCTGCCCTCGGCTGTCAGCTTGAGCAGCATAGCGAAGGAGTTTGAAATAGGGTCTCATAAAACTGTATTCTACTACTTAGATTTATTTGAAAAGATGTTTATACTAAAAAATATATTCTTTATAGAGCCCAATAAGCTCGTAGAACTGTATTATAAACAAAGAAAAATACATTTAACAGACCCATTTCTCTACACTGTATTCTCGGAGTGGTGCATGACCAGAAGGCCCAGCATTAATGCAATTGTAGAGAGCACCGTGGCCGCACAACTGGCTAGAAAGCTCAACATAGGCTATTGGAGAGACAAAACGGAGATAGATATTGTCATACCCGGCAAGGCAATGGGCATAGAGGTGAAGTGGGGCGCAAGAGCAGAGCTTAGAGAG
>JAGDWR010000021.1:6805-11978 GCA_023269865.1 Candidatus Methanodesulfokora sp. | reverse complement strand
ATTTTTCATCCTATGACCATTGTCTCCTTTATCTCCCTCCCCTCCTTGAACCTTGTGGGAAGGTAGGGCTTCATAAGCGGATGAACTCTATCCTCAGCCACATAATCAGCCAGAACCTCCCCTGCAAATGGAGCCATCATGAAACCATGACCGCTGAAGCCAGTTCCCACATAAAGGCCATCAGGCCAGTCCGGATCCCTTCCCAGTATGTGGCTGTGATCAGGTGTCACCTCGTAGTAGCCGGACCACATCCTCATCATCCTGGCATATCTAAGTGAGGGTATCATCTCAACCAGGGCCCTTGAGAACCTCGCAGCCCATTTAAGCGTGTTCCTCAGCTCGACAAATCCCCTCACCTCAGGATATTCGACACTACCCATTATCTCCCCTCTTATCGATTGGCCCACGTAGAAGTTCCTCTTTGTGTTTATTATTAGCGGCTCTATTCTCCTCTTGAACGGCTCAGTAACACATAACTCCTTTCTCTCAGGCACCATGGGGAGCTGAACTCCAGCTGATGAGAGGATGTTGTTGCTCCATGCTCCAGCACATACTACTACTTTCTTCGCCTCCACCACCTTCCCATTTACTGATACCCCTGCTACCGAGCTTCCCGATACCATTATGGATTGAACATCAGCTCCCTCATAGACCTCAAACCCATTCCTCATAGCAGCTGAGCAGTAGCCATAAGTTACAAAGTCGTGGTGGACCTGTCCATCCTGAGGCCCATAAAATGCCCCTATAACTCCCTCTAAATTCAGATAGGGGTACATCTCCTTTACTTCTTCCCTTTCCATCAACCTTCCCGCAACTCCAAGCTTTGACCAAAGGGTGTCATTGTTGGTTTTGTAAGCCCTCATCACATCCTCATCGTAGATGACCCAGAGATATCCTCCTGTGATGGGAAGGGGGTTCCACTTCGTCATTTTTGCCAAGCTTAACATTCTCTTTCTGGATTCTATTGCAAATCTGGTGTTCTCCTCGGACCAGAAGTGGACTCTGAATCTCGATGCACTCCTCGTGGTGGATCCACAGCCGACATATCCCTTCTCAAACACAGCACCTTTTATTCCTTTTTTCGCCAGATGATATGCTGTTGCAAGACCAACAACTCCTCCTCCAATCACAACAACATCATACTTCATCTGTCCATCCCTCCCAAAACTCCAAGTTGTATCGGAACAGAAGGAGGTCTTATCCTGAATGTCCCAACATCAACAGGCCTCACTTTTCCGATCTTGGATACATAAATAACTGATGAGAGGAGGCAGTACTTCCCCTGGCATCTCCCAGTTCCAAGGCCGCTGTACCTCTTTATCTTCTCCATCTTTGTCCATCCCAGCTCCTTCACTATCCTCTTCACGTCAGATGTTGTTACATCCAGGCATGGGCAGAGGAAGCTCCTATTGTGGTCTGGGTTCTGAAGAAGGCCCAGATCATCATCAAAAACGCATAATTCTCCCTTTTTGTATCCTTCCACAACATCTTCCATGTTCTTTGATACCCTCCTCCCCTCTGCTATCTCCTCCTCTGCATCAGGTGCGCTGAACCCAGCATGTTTTGCTGCTGATATTCCAGCAGCCCTGCTGAAGTGGATTAGAGCTTCCTCCTCGTCTACCCCACCTGCTTCCCCTGCTATGAAAACCCCATTTACAGAGGTCTCCCCTGCCCATCCATGAAGTGGGACAAATCCACCCAACTTCATGTGGAATCCAATTTTAACCCCCAGCTGGGCTGCTATCTCTATGCTTGGAGCTCTCACATTGGCCAAGGCTATGAAATCAGCCTCTAATGTTGATCCATCATCCAGCTTAACTCCCCTGACTTTTTCCCTTCCCAATGCCTCCAGAACCCTTGCTTTCACTGTTTTTATGCCCTCTGCATTCACCTCCTTATCATGCACAAGGGTTATGTCGATGCCCGATGAGGAGAGAAGTCTAGCTATCTCAACTGCCCACTTGTTGGATCCCATGACAATTCCCCTTCTACCAGGCTTCACTCCATATAGCTTCACGAGCTTCAGAGCTGAAGTTCCGAGCATTACTCCCGGAAGGTCGTTGTTTCCGAAAACTGAGAGGACTTCCCTTGCACCAGTAGCTATAACTATGCTCTTTGCTCTAATCAGAATTGGTGTGGCATCGGGCTCCCTGAACTGAGTTGCAAAAAAGGCATCCTCAAATACTGCTGCAAGAGCCGTCCCTCTCATTATTTTTACTCCAAATTTCTCAGCCTCCTTCTCCAGATTTCTCAGCCTTTCATCGTAAAAAAGATGTCCTCCAATCTCCTCATTTCCATCGAGCAGGACAACCTTTGCCCCAGTTTTTCCAGCAGATATTGCAGCAGATAGGCCTGAAATACCCCCTCCAACGACCAAGACATCAGTTTCAACTTCCATGGGATTGGGCAAATCTTTTCTCTCCACTTTATCCGGGATCTCAGGATGGGAAAGCGTCCTCTTCATAAAGCTCCATGTGATTTTCCATCCTATCTTGCTCCTGAAGAAATATCCATGCTGGAACCCGGCCTTGAGAAAAGGTGAGACAGCCTCGATAAAAGGTCTCTTTATTCCCCCGCTGCCAACCCTGATTTTAAGGCCATCTGAGCACTTCATCAAGCTGTGGCTCACTGGCCCATATCCCTCCACGTAAACCCTCTCAGGGCTCCACCACTCAAAGCTCATTGGACCTCTTGGTCTTCCAAGCTTGAAGCTTCCCTCATAGCTGTATATCCCAGCTTCATAAAGAGATACACCTAAAGGAAGGCCATCCTTTACGTTTAAAGGCTTATCATTTACCTTTATCGAGGCCAAAGGACCACCTTGGGAAGCTCAAGCTGGATATTAAAAAGCTTTCTCATCAAGAAGAAAAAGTCTAATTTTGGGACGATTTCAGCTTTATTTTTCTATGGAAAAATTCTTTCAAAAATACCTCTTAGGAAAAATATAATCTAAGGGACTGTGAAGTAGACTCTTTTCTTTCCCTTTCCCTTGTTCTCAACTTTCAGCAGCTTGACCTCCCCAATCTCCCTCGTGTTCCTCACATGAGGTCCTCCATCCGCTTGGATATCCACACCTGGTATCTCAACTATCCTCAGCTTCTCCAGATTTGGAGGCATCTTCGCAGCCAGCTTTACTATTCCAGGTATCTTCATCGCCTCCTCCCTCGGAAGGAAGTATATCTTCACCTCTATTCCTGTTGATGCTATCTCATTTACCTTTCTTATTGCCTCCTCAAAAACCTCCCTCTCACCCTTCTCTAAGCTGAAATCCGACTTAGCATGCTCAGGATCTATGTGGCCTCCTGTGACAAGAGCTCCCTTCTCCTTGTAGAGTATTGCAGCTAGGATGTGGTCTGCTGTGTGAAGCCTCATCAACCTGTGCCTCCTGCTCCAGTCCAAATGTCCTCTCACTAAATCCCCTTCCCTTACATCCGGCTTTGAGTCGAGAAGATGAGCTACATCCCCTCCCTCCTCCACCACATTAATGACATTCCACTTGCCAGAGCTGGATTCTATGAATCCAGTGTCGTTTGCAACTCCCCCAGAAGTGGGATGAAATGCAGTCCTGTCGAGGAAGATCTTGTTCCCCTCAACTCTTGTAACTTTTGCCTCAAAATCAGTGATGTAACAATCAGTTTGGTATATCAACTCGGCCATAAGGATATGTGAAGTTAAAATATAAAAGCATGGCTACATTGAAATAGATTTTTAAATAATAAGCTACAATTTATTGGATCTTAATCTCATTTTTGAGACACTAAAAGGTTAAATAAAAGCATTTTTGTACCATAAATGATGAACGAGGAATGCATGTTCATCCTGTGGCTCCTCTCGGAAAGGCCTTGTACGCCATCGGAGATAGAATCAGAGGCCTCACTGCCAAGGGCAAGTGTCTATAGGTACCTGAGCGAACTAGAGGAGATGGGCTGGATTGTAAAAAAGGGGAAGTTCTACATGCTGAGCGATAGAGCTAGAGTTCTCCTAAATCTGGAGGCAAGGGAGGTATTAGGGATCTTCCTCTTAGAGAAGATGTTTCAAAGGGCTATAAAGTTGAGAGTAGGGGGATGGGAAAGGGGGCTTGAGCTAATGGAGAGCTGCTCAAAGGGGAGGAAATATGTCCTGGGATATGAGACAGCTGCTTATCTGAGGACAGGATATCAGGTTCCATCAGCTACCTTTGCTTACATTAAGGAGGAGGATCTCGATTACTGGATCTCCTGCGTAAAGGGGGAAAAGGCTTTGATGGGAGATCTAGTTCTCATACCTGTGAGGGAGCTTCCGGCATTTGATCTAATCGGGAACAAGCCTGTTGTGAAGATCAGCAGATTGAAGCTGGAGCTTCTTTCATTTCTTGGAAGAGGTGTTTTGGATCTCGCTGCCTTGAGGCTTCCAGTTCCTCCCGTCCCGGAGGAGATGACAGATGTCCTCTCTTCATGATTTTCTGGATATAGCTGAGGGCTTTAATGTGAGATATGCGCTACTTGGAGCAATAGCAGTGAGCGCATGGTGTCCATATAGGAAGACGCATGATATAGATGTTGCTGTCGATAGAGCTGATCTGTGGAAGCTGAAGAATGGGCTTATTCCCCTTGGGTATGTGCTTGTTGAGAATCCAAGGCTTGAGAAGTTCGAGTTCAAGCACAGATCAAAGGGGGATATAGATGTTTATATTAATAAAATATCTGGGATAAATGTAGCTGATCTCCTGGAGAGATCTGTGGAAAGGGAGCTGGAGGGAAGGAGGGTGAGAGTTGCATCTCTAGAGGATCTCATACTTCTAAAGGCAAAAGCTGGAAGAGAAAGGGACATGTCGGATGCATCCGTCATATTGGTTAATTTCTGGGACAAATTGGATTGGGAGTACCTTAAGGGGAGAGCACTAGATCTTAAGGTAGATCTAAAGTTATTTCTAATAAAAAGCCTGGATAGAATTCCTATTTCAGTAAATAACATACCAAAAGTGAGAAAGGAGCTAAAGGAACTAGTAGAGGAGAGATTGTAGTTTTGAATTTTATACCTCTTGAGATGGTAGACCAGGGTTCCTCGAGAAAAGCTGAGGTCTGAGAAACTACTGTTTTATCACTTCATATATCCTCTCTATTCCCGAGAGGAACTCATCTGATAGAGAACTCCATTCCCTTGCTCCTCTGAAGAACTCCTCCACCCCTGGGTC
>JAGDWR010000021.1:4873-6705 GCA_023269865.1 Candidatus Methanodesulfokora sp. | reverse complement strand
CTTCCGCTCTCCACTGATATATCCCTGCTGCCACAATTTGGGCATCTCATCAATGCGCATGCTAGCTCCGGCATGAAGTGAAGAGGGCTCTCTATTTCACCTCCTTCCTCCTCCACTCCCACTTCCCTCTCTATTATTTTCTCAGCCTCCTCCATGTCCCATTTTCTCCCGCAGGAGTTGCACTTGAACAATGCCTTCTCCTCGGAGAAGATTATATTTGCATTCTCTAGAATTGTCCCCTTTGATAGCATGAGAAATGCCTCTTTGAACACATCCTTGTCTATCTCCATTATCTCCCCCATAGAGATCTCAATCTCTATGAACTTTTTGAGGCCCTTTTCCTCCCCAAAGGATAGAAGGGATCTAACGGCAGCATCTGCTAAGGACCACTCGTGCAGACAATCACCCCCTTGGGAAAGATGGTGATTAAAATAAACATTGCCCAAATCCAGTGATCTCCTGAGAAAATCCTAATTCGAATAAGTATTATAAGCAGGTCCAGCCATGAGGCTTATGTTGACAGATCTGCTTGCATATTCAACGTCCATTCTGACAGTTGTATCCTCAATTCTATCTGTGAGAAGAAAGGAGAGGGCAATAGCTCTCATTTCATGGTCTCTATCAACATTATCTCTTCTCTCCATGTCTAATGATATGTATTTAACGCAGGGAAGCCTGTGGTCATGGTCAGCTAAGGAATGCTCCCTTTTCCTTGTATGGACCAGTCTTCTCCTCTATATATTTGTTGAGGATTCTTACAAGAGGTTTTTCATGATGCTTTCAGGGTTCTCCTCAGTTTTAGTGCTCCAGCTCCTCTTAAAAGCTGGATATCTCTTTCCCTTCTCCCTACTCTTCCTCTTCATGTCTGTATACTATGTTGTGAAAGAGGGGTCTGAGCTGAGGCCTTCAGGCCTAAAGAGAACTTCCGAAATAATAATTTTGATAGGAGGAGCAGCTCTTTACCTCCTTATCCTTTATTCCCTCTTTGGCTACTCAATTCTAATGTTTTTAGGAGCGGAGAGGGAGATGATAAAGCCACCTCTTCTAGGAATTGATGCAGCTATGTCAGCCCTTCTTCTTGGAATATCCGGCAGAATATGGAGGTACAGCTGGAGGAGCTTTGTTGCAACAATGATAATATCTCTAGCTCTTTCATTCTCACTTTTGTTCATGAAGTTGCCGTTCTTTCCTGGGTTGGCCCTCCTTCTAGCAGCTTCCTCCATTACTTCCTCGGAGAGAGGCTCAATAATAGCCATGTTTTTGTCTCTCTCCCTTCTTGCATCAGGTTTTGTCATTCCAGGAGAATACAGCTCTGTTGTCCTGAAGAAAGGAGATATAGCAAGCGTTCAGGGACACAGCTTGAGGATAACAGGGCACAGCGAGGTTCTTTCAGGATCGATAGATCCCCACATAACGGATAAGAACATAGTATCTGCAAGCAGGAATGCTATATTTCTAGCTAGGGAGATGCTCAATGAGATGTACTATGTTGTGAACAGATCATCTGGAGACCTAGATAAGCTTCTCTCCTACATAGGGGCAATGAAGAACATAAACATGCCTTTCTCAGCGAGAGGAAATGTCAACATAACACTTCTAAACTCTAGCACAGGAGAAATCCTTGTCAACTCCTCCGGGGAGATTGAGCTGAATGGATCCCTCTCTGCGGATCTGATGCAGCTTTACAACACTTACTACTACTTTCCATATGCATCTGAGGCATTTTGTAGGGTGAGGATGGAAAATAGGTTCACTGGAAATGCAACAGCTCTTATATCTTCAGATCTGAGGATAAGCATATTGGGAGGAAATATGACGATCAGGAGGATCTT
>JAGDWR010000021.1:3582-4773 GCA_023269865.1 Candidatus Methanodesulfokora sp. | reverse complement strand
AAATGGGACAATTCTTTTTACCCAAGCAGATCTCTCGATAAAAAATGGAAGTATATCCTTCCCAGTTCCCTACATGCCCATATCAGTGGCAGAGGAGACTGGAATGGGGGTTAAGGAGATCCTGTCCGTGGTGGATGAGGAGACCGTCAGGATGCTGATGGATTACAACACCGTGATAAACTCCACTTACTCCAGCAGCTGCGTTCCATCCTGTGATTACTTCCTCCTCCTTCCGGATGAGATACCAGGAAGGCTGATAGTGAACTTCGATCTGGAGGTCGATGGAGCCAAAAGGAGCATCTCCATGGTGTACGATATGAGAAACTTTCTTCTAAATGGATCAATGGGAGGAAACCCAGCTTTGCTTCACCTGCCTCTTGGAGATCTTCAGATAAGCATAGAGGGGAGGAGCTCTGTCCTGGGAAGGAATGTGAGCTCAGCTCTCCTCTTCTATATATCCGGATTAAATATAACGGATAGGCCGAGATTTCTTGCTTTAAAGTCCCTGCTCATGACCAGAGCATTTTACTCAGCTGGCATGCAGACCTCAATCGGGGATGCAGCTCTTGCCCTCATAGGGAGAAGTCAGGAGGACACCTATGTTGTAAGGGCCAGATATGTTCCTTTAATAAATCTTCTCTGGGCATTAGGCATGATAACATCCATTTCTCCCTGGATAGAGCTCCTTGTCCAGAGGAGAATGAGAAAGCCCTAATTATGTGTTATTGCACATAATTAAGTTTAAATAAGAGTTAGGTAAATCTAACATGTGGGAAAATGACGCCGCTGGCATCAATACCTCCAGGCACAAGGGTCAGAATAGTGTCAATAGAGGGAGGAGCTGGGAGAATGAGGAGGCTCATGGAGATGGGACTAACTCCAGGGACTGAGGTTGTTCTGCTCTCAAGCTTCCCAGGACCTGTGGTTGTGGAGGTGAGAGGGGTAAGAATAGCGATAGGGAGAGGAATGGCCTCCAGCATAATGGTGGAGCCTATCCAATGACAGAAGGTCAGCTTAGCAGTGGAAAGCAGGACTGCTTTGTAAATCTCCTTTAGTTTGATGGGAGTCTGCGGAAGCGCTGAGGATGGATGCTAAGAGTATTTAGTGTAGGAAATAGCTAAACAAAATCGCTAAGTCCTATCTTTTTCATGTCACTGGTGCTAAGTGGAATTTTAAGGGACTACCTCAAGC
>JAGDWR010000021.1:1559-3482 GCA_023269865.1 Candidatus Methanodesulfokora sp. | reverse complement strand
AGGTTTATCAAGAGGCCTTTGAGGTGAGTTCTTATCTTTGCAGTAGAAGTTTGACTTATTATAATATTATTGAAGTTGGTGGAGTATGCTTAAACTTTATCTCATCGTTCTCTATGTAGATCCCGTACTTCTCCATTATGTTTAATCCAATTATTATATCAACAATTAAATTCTCGATAACCCCGATAAGCTCTTCCTCCGGCAATAGATAGCCTTCAACCTCTAGAAAGACTGCAGTTCTCCCAATGAGCTTAGCATACTTTCCCCTTACAGCCAGAGGTATGTTTCTCACCTCTTCGTAAGGCTTATATCCTATCTTCTCAGCAAACTCCTTGCTAAAGTAGCTGCTCCTTGAACCGGTGTCAAAAAGAGCCGAGGCTTCAAAAACCCTTCCTTCTTTATGCACCTTAATTCTCTTTTCAACTTTGACCATTGCTCTCGTTTATTAAAGAAGCCGAGGGAGATATTAAATCTTTCTCTGCAATCATATCCGTAGATTTCATCTACTCGTTAAATCCACCCATACTCTCCTTCAGCTCTTATTTTTGATTCATCTAGCTACTCTTTTATCTGAAAAGTTACTGCTTCTGATCGCTTCTCTCTGCACTTGATTCATTACTCATCTGGTCTTTTTCTGCGAAGGCTATCTGACCCTGCTTTGAAAGCCATAGCAGAAGCTGAGAGACTGAGCATCTCAAGAATGTGAGGAATTCTTGAGAAAGAAATAAGAAAGCTTTGAGATAGCAGCAGATCAGACTAGAGATCGTAGCCTTCAGCTTTCACAAATCTCCCCATATTACATAAATTTAATTTTATCCTTTTTATCCCTTCTTGTACAGTTGTGTATGCTAATAGCAGTAGTTAGCGACACTCACGGTGAGCTGGACAACCTTAAATCTCTTGTGCCCATGATAAGGAGGATAAATCCGGACTTAGTGGTGCATCTCGGGGATAACTATGATGATGCCGAGCTTCTCAAGGACTTTCCATTAATTAGAGTCCCTGGAGTATATGAGATATATTACTCGAGACCCGAGGTCCCAAACAGAGTTCTGCTCAATCTAGGTGGATGGCTTTCCCTCCTAACTCACTCCCACTTGAGGCATGAGAATGATCTTCCGTGGGATCCTGATCCACAGGATCTTGTAGGGAGAAAAGCTGTTGATCTGATAGTTCACGGGCACACCCATATTCCAAGAGCTGAAGCAGTGGAAGGAGTTGTATATGTCAATCCAGGCCACATGAAGAAGGAGGACAAGAAGGGATATCCACCAACATTCTCCATAATAGAGGCAGGAGAAGAGCTCAAGGTAAAAATTATGGAGTTATCCGGCAGGACAATGCTGGAGAGAAGCTTTTCAAAGGAATTTCTGAGGAGATGAATTTATGTGCTTTAGCACATAATTAATTTTAAATAAAAGTTAGGCTAGACTAACATATGCAAGACGAGATAGTGGTAGCACTAGCCGGCAACCCGAATGTGGGAAAGAGCACGTTATTCAACATGCTGACGGGGGAGACAGCTCATGTAGCAAACTGGCCTGGAGTTACCGTTGAGCTAAAGGAAGGGCATGCAATACATCACGGAAAGAGGATAAGGTTTGTTGATCTTCCTGGAACATACAGTTTGACCGCAGGTGGAGCTGAGGAGATAGCAGAAGCTGTTGCAAGGAAGTTTATAGTTGAGGGAAGACCTGATGTCCTGATTGTCATAACAGATGCCACAGCACTTGATAGAACTCTCTATCTTGTTGTGAGGGCAATGGAGCTCACGCCCAACGTCATAGTTGTGGTGAACTTCATGGACTGTGCAAGAAGAAGGGCGATACATGTGGATCTTGATGGTCTTTCATCAGATTTAGGGGTTCCCTTTGTGGGGACTGTCGCCACAAAGGGGGAGGGAATAGGAGTTCTGTTCGACAG
>JAGDWR010000021.1:0-1459 GCA_023269865.1 Candidatus Methanodesulfokora sp. | reverse complement strand
CCTTTGTGGGGACTGTCGCCACAAAGGGGGAGGGAATAGGAGTTCTGTTCGACAGAATACTTGAGGCAAGGAAGAGAAGATCAGAGCTGAAAGTTGATTACAATGGGCTTGAGCCATATATAAGGGAGATACAGAGGATAGTGGAGGAAAAAAGCATACTTCAGCAATATCCATCGAGATTTGTGGCTGTTGGGGTGCTTGAAGGCGACTCAGAATTTCTAAATGCTGTTAAGGGGACAGGGGCTGAGGAGGTAGTTGAGAGAGCTAGAAGAGAGCTTAACGCAGATCCATCTCAGCTTGTGATAGAGGCAAGATACAAGCTGGTAGAAGAGGTAGTGAGGAGAAGAGTGAAAAGGACATCGATAGTAAGACAGGAGCTGTCGGAAAGAATGGATAAAGCTTTTTTGCATCCTGTAGCTGGTCCAATAATCTCAGTTCTCCTCCTTATATCCCTATTCTCCTTGATATTTGCCTTGAACACTGGTTTTCCGGTGAATGTTCTCCTCTCCCAGATGGGCCTTGAGGAACAAGCTGCCTTCGTTGAGGAGCACAGCATATCCGGAATAATGAGCTACATTTTCGATTGGATCTCCTCGCAGGTATCCAAGATGCCAGCCCCGGAGTGGGCTCTGAGCCTGCTGACAGATGGAATCATAGCAGGTCTATCTGGTGTGTTGAGCTTTCTCCCCCTGATATTCCTTGTATTTGTCCTGTTGGGAGCCTTGCAGGACACAGGAGTTCTTGCCAGAATAGCTGTATCCTTCGATAGATTTCTGAGGCCATTCGGATTGAGCGGAAAGTCTGTATTTCCTGCCAGTATTGGATTTGGGTGCAATGTCCCAGCTGTGATGGCAACTAGAGCTCTGGATGACGATAGGGAAAGAGCAAGCTTGGCCATGTCAGCTCCATTCATCCCCTGTCAAGCCAGGCTAGTGGTGTTGCTTGCTTTGAGCTCAGCTGCCTTCTCCTCCCCCCTGGCAAAATCATCATTTCTAATGCTTCTATACTTTCTATCAGTTCTGGTCTTCCTCATATCAACCAAGATAATGCAGATTTATGTTCTTAAAGTAAGATGGAAGCCGGAGCTTCTGCTCGAGATACCGCCCTACCATGTGCCCAGCCTTAGGGTTATCTGGTGGTACACAAGGGTGAACACAATGCATTTTCTGAGAAAAGCTGGTGCGATAATATTCCCAATGGTGATTGCTTTCTGGTTTCTTTTGCATATAGGACCTTCTGGATACACCACTGATTACAGCAACTCGATAGGAGCAATTATGGGCAGATACATCTCGCTGATAACATCCCCAATAGGTCTATCCGACTGGAGGGCATCCCTTGCTCTTCTGTCAGGGTTCTTAGCAAAGGAGGGTGTTCTTGGGACGATAAACACAATAACTGGCCTTGAAGATCCAGTTGCTGCCATAAGATCAATCCTAGGTCCTGCCGAAATAGTATC
>JAGDWR010000063.1 GCA_023269865.1 Candidatus Methanodesulfokora sp. | reverse complement strand
CAGGAGGAGCAAGATAAGCTTTTTCATCATCCCTCCCCTATAAACTCAAATCTCACGTAAATTGCATCCGAAAAGCTCGGCAAGACGAAGTTCTCAAGCTCAGATCCACTGAATTTTGTGCTTTCTGTTCCATAAATTATGTGTCTCCAGGAGTAGTCCCCTAGCTTGGGTTTAAATCCCTCCAAAAGCTCAACATCAACCCAGCCCCATGGTCCTAGATAGACCTGAGACCATGCATGTCCTCCCCAGTGGGGCAAAGCTTCAGTAATGTTTTCCTTTGTCTCATTCATCCAGTAAACTGTTCTGCTCATGTTTTCCAGCAGAAAGCCAAAGGCCATCCTAGCAGGAATGCCAGCTATCCTAGCTAGGGTTATGTACACATCAGCTACCTCACTACAATCACCTCTTAGCATGATTCTCCCTCCTTCGTATATCAAGCTTCTATCGGATCCTAACCTAACCGGCAGTGGAACATAGTCTATCATGGGCGCAAGCTTCTCTGCGATCTTCCTAGATATCGAGACAGGATTATCATCCCCTTTTGCTATACTCTCCAGAAATTCAATAAGGGTGCTGTTATATGTGTCCCAGTAGAGCGTTCTCCCTGTGTACTTCTCTGCCATATCCAAGTTCGGCCATCTAGCAATGCTATAGTCGAAATTTATCTTGTAAGATTTTACTACAACTCTGAAGGTGGAGTTTATCCATCTCCTCTCTCTTGGCCCCATTGTAAAGCTCAGGTAAGCCATTGTGTTGTTATTATTATCCCTTATCATCATCGGAGCTGGAATGAAGCTGATCATATAGGAAATCTGATGAGTTGAGTTCTGAGGAATTGCAATGTAAATTGTCTCATTCACAGTCCTATTGTTTTTGTTCTCCACTAGAATACTCTCTTTAACTGTGTAATTAAAGAGCTCCACTGAAATTCCGAGATCTAACGGGACTTTTTTTGTCACATTTCTGCTGAATGTAAGTGAGGAGAGGATCATTATAATTCCTAGCATGAGAACAAGGAGATACAGCTTTCCAACAGCCATCAAATCATCCCACAATGCCAAAAGTCGGGGCGGGGGGATTCGAACCCCCGACCTGCCGGTTTCTGTTGGAGCGACCGCTGACGGAGACGCGTTAGCGTCCATCTACAGCCGGCCGCTCTACCTCTAAGCTACGCCCCGATCAACAAATCCTGAACCTAGTCAATATTTATATTTTTCCTTTCATCAATTGGAATAAAGCCTCCGCATTACTCTATAACTTCAAAGTATGGATTGACTAAATGGGGCTTTCCTCCTCCGTAAGTGGAGACAAACCTCCTTATCTCCTCCAGATCATCCTCCGTCAGCCAAGGATATTTTACTGTTCTGAAAATTGTGTAGGGGAGTCCTGATGCTATTTTCACCGATCTCATCAGGTCATCAGGGCAAAATCTAGCCCTTATGGTCTTCTCATACTTATCTCTGTCAAAAGGAGGGGCTTTTATATCTATGGCAAATCCATCCACATGGCATGCTATCATCTCCAAGATATCAGGAAGGGAACCATTGGAATCAACTCTTATGGGCAGATCTCCTCTTCTTTTCCTGATGAGATCTATCAAGTTGAGAAGCTTTGCCCCATGCAGTGCAGGCTCTCCACCTGTTATTATCACAATGTCGACAATAAAGTTGTTATCCAGCTCCCAAATTAGTTTTTCCAGCGGAATCTCATTAAACTTTCCTTTCGCTATAGCTCGATTATGACATCCGATGCAGTTAAAGTTGCAGTACGGCAGATATATGTTCAGGGATATCATGCCCGGGTGATCTATTGTGGATGTCAGCAGAGAGGCTATCTTCGGAAGATCTCCCATTAAAAATCCCTCAAGTAGATCTCCACATCCTCTCTTCCTATTATTCCTCGTGTAACCCAGTCAGCTCTTCTAGAATCCTGCCATATGTTCTCCTCTCCATCATATATCCCCTCCGAAGAATCCCTTCTTTTTATCCTTCTGGCAATGGGCCTGAAGTATCCCACAACTCTTGAATAGACTGTTGTGTCATCGCTGTGACAGTTGGGACAGACTAAGTGCTCCCCAACAAACTTCCTTCCACAACTATTGCATATAGTTAAAGTAGGGGTTATAGTCATATATTTTACTGGATAGTTAGAGAATATGGATTTCACTAATTTCTTCTTGGCTGCAGGATCCACTTTCTCCCCCAGAAAGAGGTGAAGGACAGAGCCTCCAGTAGCATAGTTCTGTGTATGAGCAGATACATAGACCAATCTTGATATGTCCCTTGCGCTGAAGGGAGGCTGGAACCCTGAGGTGAGTATCGGCCGATTCTCCGATGCTGATACATATATATCAGGTATTCTGTCCCACCTCCTTACTCTCTCACTAACTAGCTCCCTAAACATCTTGAACTCATAGTGCACCTCTCCTCTCAGCCATTTGACAAACTCCAGATCCTTCCTCGCCAGATAGCCAGCAGCCGTCTCCATTGGAGCATATTCAAAGTTCCATGCGATTCCATCCATTTCCTGGAATTCCCTCAATCTCTCCAAGATGTGGCTTGCAACTTTCCTTGCGATGTCGAGTCCCTCCTCGCACAAAATCCCCTCCTTTATCCCGAAGTTTATCAGCCCCTCATGTCCTCCTCCTAGCGATATCGTGTTGAAGTACGTGTTTAACGATTTGTCGACATAATAAAAGAAGGTTGGGTAGAGCTCCTTGTGTTCAATTATGAACTTCCTTTTTCTGTTGAGAGCATCTCTGGCCATGTCCAGCAGCAGATCCAAATGGTCAAATAGCGAGTTTAGATCGCCTCTGTGAAGATATGCCAATCTGTTGAAGTTCAACGTTATTACGCCGATCGAGCCAACCCCGGATGCATTCCCAAATATGGAGCCGGTGTGAGGAACTCTCATGAGCTCCTTTAAATCCACTTGAAATCTGCAACAGAACGATCTTTGAAGCCTTGGATCTCTTATCTCCAGATTATCCACTCTCTTTTTCCACTTCTCATCACAGAAGGGCCTTTTTATGTAGTTCTCGAAGTAAATCCCCCCAAAATTATCCATTAGATCCAGGAGCCTGTCAAGCACCTCTGATCCCCAATCGAGATCATCTGTCACATAAAGCGTTATGAGAGGAAATGTCCACGGCTTTCCCTCAGCATCTCCCTCCGACATCACCTCGAAAAAAGCCATGTTAACCTCATCATACAGTTCTCTTGGAAGATCACCAAAGGTCATCGGATTTGGCTCGAAGTTTCCTCCTATGATTACTGGTTCCTCCAGGAGGGCTGGAGCTGGTCCCCCTATTGTCACAGTCACGTTTGTGAACGGAGAGTTCCCACTCCTAAAATCCAGGTTTACATTGTAGACAAATGATTGAAATGCATTTTTCACATCATCGTATCTCAGATCCTTCCCCAGCTTTTCCCTCTCATACCAGACATAAGCAGCAGCAACTGTTGTTAGATCATTTAGGGCAACAGCACCGGATACCTCCTGGCTTATCTTGAGTATAAAGTTTGCTGCTTGATCGAGAAATGTCCTCAGATGGCGAGGTGGTCTTGATTTCACAGAGAAGCTATTTAGGGATTGAAGACCATGTCTCATTATATCCAGAGCTGAGAATCCAGCACAGTAAGGGCTAAGCTGGCTCATTTGATGATGATACCACCAGCCCTCCTCGTGCAGCATCCGCTCCTCCTCGGATAGGACTTTCTTCAGGTAAAACTCCCTTTGAACAAAGCCTGAGAGTATGCCAGCAAGGGAAGGGAGGGAGTATATTAGGTTTGCATTGTGCCTGCTCACATCATCCTTTTTTAGATACTCCTCTATAATGGAGAAAATCCTAGCTTCAAACTCATCAACACTCATGGAAGAATCATGGATGGATAATCCATCCAATATTTAAATACTTCTTCCTTCATTTCATGTCCGGAAGAGAGAATGAAGAAAGTTTGAAAAAGCAAAGGGGTCAAAGGAGAGGCTAAATCTCAAAGAAGGGCAGATCAAGAATCTGTGATGATCAGAACTCCGGAATGTATTATCATTCTGAATCCACACTTTCTGCACGAGATTTCCCCGGATATTATCTCCTCCTGAATGCACTTAATGCAATTATCTAGCGATATATTCTGGCTCTTCATAAGAAAACAATAAGAGCTGCAGAGGGGAGCCTTTATCTCCATTCCAGTTCCTACACTTCTAATTTCATGTTCTACCAGTAAAAGAGGAAATTCACCACATCTAGGACAAACCAGCAAGTCTAAAGCCCATCTTCTCATATAATTACCTCCAATGCTCTCGGTATATCCCTCCAACTTTCGACAACGGCATCGGCTATTCCTAATTTATTTTTCCCGATTAAAATAGCCTTCATCCCAACAGTTTTTGCGCCTTCAATATCCTCTTTTTCGCTGTCGCCTATCATCACTGATTCATCAGGTCTTAAACCAATTAGTTTAAGCGCCTCCAAAAATATCATACTGTCAGGCTTTATCCACCCCACATCTCTTGATGTCAAGATCACGCGAAATAAGTTGAGAATTCCGTCTTTTCTGAGTTTTTCCACGATCATCTGGCTGTAAGTGCAGTTGGAGATTATTCCCAAGGCATATCTTCTGCTCAGAAACTCCAAAACAGGTTTTGCATGGCACCTCATGACGGTCAGGTTTATGAACGGCCAGGAATATCCTTTTAAATGCTCCTCAGAGACCTCATCCTTCACGCCCAGTCTATTTAAAAACTCCCTTATCTCAACTTCTGCTGGCACTTCTCTCAGTTCCTTTTTCCTCTTCTCGTCAGTTTTCCTTCTTATCTCGAGAAATATACTCAGAGCACTATCATTAACCTCCAATCCAGAGGCTCTTGCTATTCTTCTAACTCTCTCCATCTGGTACAACCTCTCATCCACAATCTGGACGTAGAGTGTGTTCCAGAAGTCCACTAGGATGCCCTTTATCATCCTCAGAACATGGAAAAGGATAAATATAATGGTTATTTAGGCCTGCTTATGGCAAACGATCACATGTACGAAGTTCCTATTAAAAAATCTGAGAGAGCAATTAAAGTGGATAAGGAATATAAGGAAAAGCTTAAGTCAATCTATGGTGATAAATTCATATCCAAATTTTCCAAGGACAGCTTGGAATGCCCTATAATGAAAAAAGAAGTGAGCTTTCTCGTTTGTCTTGGATGTAAAAACTTTGTAAGAAGGTTCAAGGGAACCGTGCACTGCAGGGGCATGCCTTTTCAGCAAAATGAATAGTACAACAAATTGTTCATCTTTTATATCCTCTCGAAATCCATGTTGAGATGAGAGAGGAGGTTAGAGCTATTATTATAGCAAAAATAATGACATAAATGTAAAATAATCTCACCATAGCTTCATACAAGCTTGTTGTATTTCCTTTCAAAGCTAATGGTGTTACATTTCCCTCAGAAGGAACTGAGAGGGCTGTTGGGGCTCTTATAAGCTCATTTTTAGGGGCAAATACATTGCTAAAGCCGTATAGGAATATCCCACTCATTAAAAGAGCTATCATCAGCGATAGCATGACCGGTTTGGTGTAATCAAAAATTCTGGTCCTCTCAGCTTTCTCCTTCTTAGAGACATCTCTCTCAACTCTAGGGGCTATTGTTATTATCAGACGGTTTGAAGTCAACTCATAGAGCTTCTTTCTCCCGTGTTTTCCAGGAATATCCCCTGCTATTTTGACGAAGCCTGATTCGACGAGCTTGGATAGATGAAACATGACGGTGCTAATCGGCAAACCGGTTGATTCAGATATATCTCCTGCACTCTTCGGTCCATTTGATAATGCCAGCAGTATGGTTCTTCCTGTCTCGCTTGAGAGCACTGAAGCCAGAGTGCTCAGCCTATCATCTTCTATGTGAAATACCTCCTCCATTGATTTAACAGATGCTGTTACAAATAAAAACCTTGTTTATTTGCTTCCAAGATCACTGAACCAATCTAAAATGATCTTAGCAACGGGCAACAAATCCTTATAACTCACTATATAATCTGCTAGCTCAGCTAGCCTTCTGGATCTCGGATTAAAGGCTATCCTCAGGCCAACGGGGAGCTCAAACATGCTGACATCATTTTCTCCATCTCCAACCACTGCAATATTTCTCATGGGAACTGCCATATCCCTGGATATGCTCATGAGGATATCTCGCTTATCGAAGCCCACTTCTACCTTAACTCCTCTTATTAAATCATTCTCTAATATCATTCTATTTATTTTTATAAAATCCAATTCTATGTTTTCCAGAGAGCTCAGAACAGCATCTATTCCTGAGCTTATCACGCCCACTGCTATGCCCGACCTCCTCAACAGATTCACAGCTGTATCCATATTTTTCATGGGTTTAACTGTTGCTTTAACCTTTTCTGCAAGGTATTTCATGCTGACCCCAGTCCAGAGGGCTACATCTCTCTTCGCCCACTCCTCGTATGAGATCTCACCCTTCATGTAGAGCTTCATATTATCCTCGGCAGCTTTTTCAGTCTCCAGAATCCTGTGTATCAGTCTCCATGAGCTATCCACATCGATAAATGTTCCATCTAGATCGAATACAGCTATGGCCTTCTTCCCATTCATGCTGGCTAATTTGATAACCTGGAGTATATCAACCTTCCTGTCGTAAATGGGAGTTTAAGGACAACTAATAATGAAACAATTCTTTCAGGAATCTCCTTATTAGCACTTTTCTTAATGAGAATAGTTTTAGTTTAGTATTATTCTGTAATAGAAGTCTCCTAACTTAGTAACGGCATTTTCGCTTCTCTGCAACACCAAAAGCCCTTAATTATGGATAAAAACTCCCTTATACAATGGTCAAGAAGGTTGCTTAACGAGGATAATCTTTTTTATAGGAGATCCGCTCAAATGGCCTCCACAGGAGAGTACAAAAACCTCACCGTCATGAGAAGGAAAAGCTTTATTTTTATTGTCAAGGATTCTCCTGTGTAGGGGGTGAATCATGATAAGCTTAATGCAGTTAGGAGGGCAGCAGGATTGGCTCTCATGGATCTTATTCATCGTATTCATAACGATCCTTCAGTTCTATGCTCAAAAATTCCAGATATGGAAGTGGATGAATGATATAAGCAATGCTCTCTCCCAGCTTAAATCGTATGTGAACGATGCATCCAACACATTTATTGAGGAGGCGTCCAAGCTTGGGGTATCGAGAGAAGAGGCAGACAAAGGATTATCCAGACTAAAAAGCTTTTTCATAATAGAACCAGTGAGTCTTGATCCCAATGGATTGATAAAGAGACTTGAGCATATAATAGATGGCTATCTGGACTTCTTGGACAGAGAGGTATCAAGAATAGCTCCTAAGGCGGATGAAAACAAAAGGGCCAATCTAAGGGATCAACTTGAGGGGATAATAGTTTTGGATCAGATATATCGAGTTGTAAGGCATTACCTCATACTGGGAAAAAGGACGCAGAACTGGATCTATATTGCACAGATACAGATGATGTTGCCAGAAATACTTAGGATAGCAAAAGCATATTGGAGAGCTGGGGAAGCTTTCAGGAGAGGATTGCCGATAGGAGATAGCATAGGTCCTTTAGTAGCCCTAAACCTCATAGGCAATGCAGAGGTGAAGGAAATAGCTCCAGATGTCGTTGGGGCAGAGATAGACATAGAGGGAAGAAGAGTGCTTGTTGTGAAAGCTAAAGGGCCTGGAGGAAATGTGGGCAAGCCAGGAGAGGCAATAGAAAGGATAATAGAGTCAAGAAATGGCAATATAGCTAGGATAATAATGATAGATGCAGCTGCAAAACTAGAAGGAGAGCCCACAGGAGAGATAGCTGAGGGGGTTGGAGCAGCTATAGGGGATCCTGGACCGGAGAAATGGAAAATAGAGCAAGCAGCCACAAAACATGGCATACCAGTTGACTCCATAGTGATAAAGATGGATCAGCTTGAGGCGATAACAGTCATGAGACCAGAAATAGCTAAAGCTGCTGAGGAAGTGGTCAATAGAGTGAAAGAAGCTATAGTCAACAGAACCAGGCCGGGTGACTATATAATAGTGGCAGGAATAGGCAATTCAATAGGAGTGGCTAATAGAGAGGAAGCAGCGCATCTCATTGAAGTGGAGGCAGAGGGCATAGCGGCATGAGGAGGTGTATTCTGATGTCGGAGGAGAGACGCAGGGAAAGCTATATGATTGTTTTTTTCTTCATAATATCCATTTCTATATTACTGGGAGCAGTTCTTATATGGGTTGGTCTTCAAGGAGCGCCCTCTGGAAGTATTAACTCAATGATGCAGTTTTTGTTTGGGATAATAACAATAGCAGTTGCTGCAAAGATGATGTCTGATCTCATGAAGACGAGGGAGAAAGAGAAAGAGCACAAATATGAAGTGGTCACAGTTCTTCAGTGTAAGAACTGTGGAGTCAAAATGGAGAGGCCCACGAGGGACGGAGAATACGTTGGAATGATAACAGAGGAGAAGTGTCAAAAGTGCGGCACAAGTTCCATGATAATACGTTTTATCTACTGTAAAACTCCGCTTGAGCAAGCGGTGAGCTGATGTTCAGCATAAGGAAGAAGATAATCGTGGTTCCATGTGTTGCTGTCTTCAACAGAGATGGAAAGATCCTTCTTCTGAGGAGAGGAGAAGAGAAGCTAAACAAGGGAAAATGGGAGATACCAGGAGGGGGAATAAGATTTGGGGAAACCCCAAAACAAGCGGCCCTCAGGGAGCTTTGGGAGGAGACCGGTTTTACCCCAAAGTACTCTGATCTAATACCTGTAGATTCATTTGGAATAACATATAAAGATAGAGTAGAGTTCATAATACCTCTATATGCAGTAAGAGTGGATGGAGATCCTGTGCTCAGCCCAAATGAGCATAGTGATTGGGGCTGGTTTTCATTGGATGAGGTAAGAGAGCTTGAAATGAAATCTGAGACAATGAAAGGAACCTATATAATGGCAAAGTCGGCAAAAGAGGTTCTAGAAAAGCTTGGAATTTAGTATATTATTCATCTAGATTATTTTTGTTGCTTAAAGTTTATGAAATATAATTAGGTCAGCTACCCCTGGGAACATCATCCCTCCCCTAGGTCAATCTGGGGTGGTAACTTCATCCCAGATATTATCCCACCAGTTATTCTTAAGCTCTGCTGGCATGCCAACACCATACATAATAATATAATTAGGGTTAATATGGAAGGCGTTCTCGATAATTCTTATGCAGAAGGAGAACAATAAGATCATGCCTAGAACTTTAAAGGGAAAAGACGCCTGGAGATTTGTCGCCTCTCTTGAGAATAGAACAATGGACATTGAACTCTTCAAAGAAGCTGTTATTCAAGTCATAAAGGCCGTGAGAAACAACGGAGATGAGGCAGTTAGGGAATATATGGTGAAATATTACGGAGTGGATATACCTACAGATGAGTTCATGGTCTCAAAGGAGGAGATAGAAAACGCTTTTGCTCGGATTGGAGATGCGGAGAAAAAGGCTATAGAGAAGGAAATAGAGATTTTCAAAATTTTCCATCGAAGGCAGAAACCTCAGGAAATAGTAGAATCTGGTAGCTATGGGAGAATTAGGCTTAAATGGGTTCCTCTTGGCAGAATTGGCGTTCATGTGCCGGAATATCCTGATTCTGCCTATATATCCACCATGATCTCGCATGTGGTCCCTGCTATGATAGCAGGAGTAGATGAAATTGCTGTATTCACTCCTCCTCTTGAAAACGGGGAAGTCAACCCTGTGCTGCTTGCAACGGCGAAGCTTCTCGGCGTAAAGGAGGTTTATAGGATAGGTGGACCCATAGCAGTAGCTGTTATGGCATATGGAACTCAATCCATACAGGCAGTTGATAAAATATTTGGCGCTGGAGATAACTATTTTATGGCTGCAAAACAGATAGTTGCTCAGGATACAAGAATAGACATGCCCTCCGGTCCTTCGGAAAACCTCATAATAGCAGATGAATCATCCAATTTGGATAGAGTCCTCCTGGATCTTATATCTCAAGCAGAGCACCTGGATTCCATGACCATTCTGCTGACAGACAGCGAGGATTTTGCATATAGGGTTGTTGAAATGCTTGAGTCCTCCCTGTTGGAAGCTGGCAATGCAGTGATCTCTGACAACATGAAAAATACTTTTATATTAATATTTGATGATATTAATGATATAGTGGAGGCAGTGAATGTGATTTCTCCGGAGAGAGTGGCAATATTCACATCAAACGCTGCGTCTATTGCCTCTAAAATAAACAATGCTGGGGCCGTATTCATAAACACACCAAGTGCCTTTGGCGATTATGGAGTTGGGATGAACCAGCAGCTTCCATCAAGCGGATTTGCCAGAAGCTTTGGTGCGCTGACAGTGCTTGACTTCATGAAGCCATTATATGAGATAGAATTAAACAATAATGGAATAAACGATCTTAAGATTTTCGTTGAAAAGATGGCATTATTGGAGGGCTTTCCTCTCCACGCAAAAGCCATAAGGGAATTCTGAATAAACTTATTTCCCCCACTTCTTTTCTCTATGCCCCTCTTTTAAGAGGAGTTCCCTTGTCGCTTTAGCTACAATGCTTGCAGCAGCTACTGTAGGGTAGTTCTCATCAGCTTTCTCCTCTACAATAAGCATGGCATTCATCCTCTTGGCTATTGGTTCCATGACATTTAATATTCTCACCCTGTCAAATGAGTCCACAATAATCCTGTCGACTCTAACTCCTTCTGTAGCTTTTTTAATAGCTTTTTCATGCCATTTAGCTAATAAATCATTTAGATTTCCCTTTTTCCATGAATATAAAAGCTCTTCTGGCTCTATAATTTCTACATCTGAGGAGATACATTTGCTCTTTATAAGGTCGCTCATTTTAGGTATTCTCCTCTTGGGAATGCTCTTAGATTCCATTAAGCCCATCGCTCTGAGCTCCTTTCTAGAACTCCCATTAAGAACAACAGCAGCCACAACTATCGGCCCCTCCATCTCCCCTTTTCCAGCTTCGTCCGAGCCCACTTCCACAGCTTCGTCCTCGAGAAGGGATGATGATATTATCTGTATTGCATTTACATGATAAACAGCAACGCCGCTCTTGTACACGATTATCTGGGAATCATCCACCTTAGCCCTGAAGATCTCATGATCGCTCAACCTGCTTAACATGCAATTTCTCTCCTCAAGCAGCTTTTTCAGCCTCAGTATCTCATCTGGTCTCAGTTTTGTGCTTAACTGCTCTTTTTGCATAGATAAGCCCTCCTATTACAATGAGAACTACTATAATGTAAATGTAATGAGGATATCCTACAGAGATGCTTCTCTGTATTTTCTCAGTTCTCCTAGGGGCGTTTTCTCCCTCATTTACCCAGGATGCCCAGATGAAAACATTCACGGGCTTTTCTAATTTCATGCTGATCTTTCGGTTTTCAGCATAACCAGGTGGCATGTCCCCTATTTTGAGTGTATTCAGGATACCATCCTCCTCTATGTGCACTTGAACATTTTTTGCAGTGAACATCGAGGGATTAGATATCTTCACAATTATCGAAGCATTTTCCCAGGGGAATACTCTCTCGGGCATGGAGACTATCTCCAAAGATATGTTAGCTGGTCTTATCACAGATACATTTCTGCTTACATGAACTTCTTTCAGCTTTCCATCGGCAATAAAGCTCATGCTAACCTCCAGCTTGTGATCACCTGCGGGAGCATCCACGGGAACTTGAAGTAGAAATGGTATTTCTAGCTTGGATGGATATATAATTTTATAAAAGAATCTTTTCAAAATATCTATACCTTGGTAGTTTATTTTTACACTTACATTGCTCAAGCTCACATCTGGAAGAGGGCTCATAAGGGCTATTGTCAGGTTTCCTTGGATTGTCTGGGGAGGTGCTACAGAGTACTTATCCAGATTTAAATATATTAAGGGTGAAAATTCCTTTACGTAAATGTTTCCAGCGCTGGCTGCTCTTACCTCTTTTATCGTACCGTTGGGATACTGAATAGTTGCGTTTATAAAAGCCATTATGTTCTTTTGTCCCGCAGTCTCCCAAGCAGGCAC